>NZ_JBICVY010000008.1:0-522384 GCF_043199475.1 Streptomyces sp. NPDC048603
GGGCCAGCTTCCCCGAACGGTGCGGGATGCGGGGCCGCTCCTCCTTCAGGAACTGCGCGGGGTGGTTGCAGATCTGCTTCAGCGAGGCCAGCAGCCTGACCACCAGACCGCGCCGCTCCATGCCGTCCGCCGCGGAGATCGCGTCGAGTGTCTCGCGGACCACGGCCTCGTAGAGCGATGCCTGCTCGGAGGTGAGGGACACGGGGTGGTCCGTCTCGGTCTTGGGCGGGAGTTCGGGGGCGATCCCCGGGTCGGACTTCCGGCGGCGCAGCAGGAACGGCCGCACCAGGGCGGCCAGTCGTGCCGCCGCCTGCGGGTCGCGGCCGGATTCCACGGCGTCGGCGTAGCGGGTACGGAAGGTGCCGAGGCGGCCGAGCAGGCCGGGGGTGGTCCAGTCGAGCACGGCCCACAGGTCGGTCAGGTCGTTCTCCACCGGGGTGCCCGTGAGCGCGATCCGGGCCGGGGCCGGTACGGCGCGCAGCGCCCGGGCGGTGCTCGAACGCGGGTTCTTGATGTGCTGTGCCTCGTCGGCGACGACCATGCCCCAGCCGGTGGCGGTGAGGGCGGGTACGTCCAGGCGCATGGTGCCGTACGTGGTGAGCACGACGGCGTCGTCGGACAGTCCGGCCAGGTCCCGGCCGGGGCCGTGGAAGCGGCGTACGGGGGTGCCCGGCGCGAACTTCCCGATCTCCCGCTGCCAGTTGCCGAGCAGCGAGGCCGGGCAGACCACGAGGGTCGGTCCGGCCGTCGCCGGATCCTGCTGCCGGTGCAGGTGGAGGGCGATCAGGGTGATGGTCTTGCCCAGGCCCATGTCGTCGGCGAGACAGCCACCGAGGCCGAGCGAGGTCATCCGGTCCAGCCAGGCCAGGCCGCGCAGCTGGTAGTCGCGCAGGGTGGCGGCGAGCGCGGCGGGCTGGGCGAACGGGCGGACGGCGGCCGCAGGCCTGGCGGCGGCCGGGCTGCCGGCCGGTTCCCCGGCCCGCTCCTCCGGGGCGGAGGTGAGTACGGTCCACAGCCGCTCCAGCGCCCCGGTCGCGGTGACCCCGACCCGCTCTCCGTCCACCTCCGTCGACCCGGTGAGTACGGCGGCCAGCGCGTCGGCGGCGGTGACCTGGTGCTCCTGCCGGGCCCGGGCCCGGCGCGCCTCGGCGGGGTCGACCAGGACCCAACGGTCGCGGAGCCGGACCAGGGGGCGGGCGGCTTCGGCGAGACGGTCGAGTTCGGCCGGGGTGAGGTCGGTCCCGAGGCCGGCCCCGAGGTCGGTCCCGAGGCCGGCCCCGAGGTCGGTCCCGAGGCCGGCCCCGGTGTCCGTGTCGCGCGTTTCGCCCGTACCACCCGCGTCTCGCGTCCCGCCACCGAGTGCGTGCCGCCAGTCGAAGGACAGCAGGGCGTCGGGGGAGAGCAGCCCCCGCCCTCCCGGCGCTCCCGGAGCTCCCGGCCCTCCGTGCGAGGACGGGCGGGAGGGGTCGCCGCCGATCACGGCCCGCGGGGTGAGACCGCGTGCCAGGTCACGCGGCCAGTGCACCCGCACGCCGTCGGCTGCCAGCGCCCGGCCGGGCTCGCCGAGCAGTTCGACCACCTCCTCGTCGGCCAGGTCGACGGCGTCCGGGACGGCGGCCCTGAGCAGCGGGGACAGCGGCGGCCACAGGCGGGCCGCGCGGCGCAGCGCGAGCAGCGCGTCCATCCGGGCGCGCGGACCGAACCCGGCCGCCGCGGGCCCGGAACCGGTCCACACCGCGGCGGCGTCGGCGACCAGGGAGGGGTCGGCCACGCCGTGCAGCTGGAGCACGGCACGGAATCCGGGTTCCCCGGGTGTGCCGGGCCGGTCCGTCAGTTCCACGCGCAGGGAGACGCGTACGCCGGCGTCGTGGCCCGCGGCGACCTCGGCGGCCCAGGTGCGCAGGGCGGGGTACCGGGCCGGCTCCGCGGCGGCGAACGCGGGCCCGCCGGCGGCGGCCGGTGCGGCGGGGGTGCGGGGGAGGGTGTCGGCCACGGCGTCCAGGAAGCGGCGCAGCAGGGCTTCGGGAGCGGGCAGCCGCAGGGGTTCCCCGTCCACCGGGACGCAGTGCGCGGCCGGCGGCATCGCGGCGGCCAGCTCGCGCACCCGGCCCAGGTCGGCCGCGTCGAGCGGGCCGATCCGCCAGGCGTCGTGGTCGGTGGCGGTCAGGCCGGGCAGCAGCAGACCACGGGCGGTGAGCCCGAGGGCGAGGAGGGCGGCCGCACCCCAGAAGGCGGCTGCGGGGGAGGGGGCCGGGGCGTCCGCCCCGGCCGGGTACGGCCCGTCACCGCTCCGCACGCGGGCGCGGATCAGCACCGGCAGCGCGTCGGCGAGCGGCAGCACGAGGGCGGTGGCCGGCACCGGCCGGAGGCCCGGGTCCACCACGAGCAGGAACTCGGGCGAAACGGCCCCGCCGGGCGCGGGCAGGTGCCCGTCCTCCGGTGGCAGGAAGGCCACGCGGCCGGTCCGGGCGGGATCGGCGGGCAGGAAGACGGCGGAGCAGCGGATGAGGTCGTCGATCTTGGGAAGCACGCATTCCTCAAATTTGACTACCGGGTACGAGGCGGACGACGGTACCCCACGAACGGGTCGCGCGGACCCGGCCGGGCCGTGACCCGGATCACTTTCCGGCGCCGGGAACGGCCGCCCCGCCGGGTACGTTGTAGGAGTGCCGCCCGAATCGGGATGCGGGGCGGCAACGGGTCTGCAGGACGGCGCAGGAGGAGGTGCCGAGGGATGTCGACGAGCGGAAAGGTCGCCGCCGCGGGAGTGGTGGCGGCCATCGTGCTGTTCTGGACGGTCGGGTTCTGGCCGGGGCTGCTGGTGCTCATCGGAGTGCCCGCGGCGGCCTACCTGCTGCTGGACTCCTCACAGCGGCGCCGGCTGAGGCGCACCACACGCAAGCAGATAGGCCGCTGAGCGCGCCGCCCGCGCGCAGGCCGGCCCGGGGACAGGGGGAAAGAGAATGAGCACGGCGGTCGTCGCGGCGGTCAGCAGCAACGCGGAGTACTCCTTCAGCAAGCCCAACCGGGACAGCATCACGCTGCTCGCCGGGCTGGGTGTGGAGGGCGACGTCCACGCGGGGGTCACGGTCAAGCACCGTTCACGGGTGGCCGAGGACCCGACCCAGCCCAACCTCCGTCAGGTCCACCTGATCCACCGTGAGCTCTTCGACGAGGTGGCGGCGGCGGGCTTCGAGGTCGGCGCGGGCGGGCTCGGGGAGAACGTGACCACGGAGGGGATCGACCTGCACGCGCTGCCCCGTGGGGCCGTGCTGCGGCTGGGCGCCGAGGCGGAGGTCGAGATCACCGGCCTGCGCAATCCCTGCCTGCAGATCGACCACTTCCGGGAGGGCCTGCTCAAGCAGGTGGTCGGCCGGGACGCCGACGGAGCCATCGTGCGGAAGGCCGGGATCATGGGCGTCGTCCGGCGCGGTGGCACCGTCCGCCCGGGCGACGGCATCACGGTCACCCTGCCCGCCGGGCCGCACGAACCGCTGGAACGGGTGTGACCACCCGGCCGGGCGGCGTACCAGCCCGGCCCGCCCGGCCGGCCCGCACGTCCGGCCCGGCCCCCGGGCGTGAGCGGCGTCAGTAGTACTCGCGCATCAGGACCGTGGCCCACTCCGGCTGCCGGAGCGGGCCCGACGGCCCGAACTCGGCCATGTAGGGCTTGAGATCCAGCACGGGAGTCCCGTCCACCGCGTCCAGCCCCTCGACGTGTACGTCCAGCCCGTCCACCTTCAGCAGCCGGCAGCGCGAGACCCCCAGCCGGTTCGGCCGGTTCTTGCCGCGCTGCGCGAAGATCCCGACCAGCGGCCAGTCCGGGTTGCCCCGGGGATGCCGCGCCCCCGTCTCGACCTTCTCGGCCGGCACCCGGTCGAAGAGGAAGACGACCTCCAGGTGCGAGAAGTCCTCCAGCCCGTACAGCGCCTCCGGCCCGAACCGGGACGCGTCCAGCCGGATCACCGCCCGTTCCGGACCCCACTCGTCGTCCCGGACCTCCGCCCGGCCCCCCACCACCGTGCCGACCGGCTCGCTCTCCACCCGCATGTGCTCCCCCTCGATCCGGTCCGTCTCCGTCAGGTGGCCGTACGGCCACCCGGTTCGGGCGGGCTGTCGCCCCGTTCGGGCAGGCTGTCGCCCCGTTCGGGCCGGCCGTACGCCGACCCGGTTCAGGAGGGCCGTACGGCCACCCGGTCCAGGCCCTCCAGCAGACCTGGCAGTTCCGCGTCGCGGGGCACCGGAATGACCCCGCTCGGTTCCTCGTCCAGCAGCACGAAGGCGATGTCGTCCGTCCGGGCCACCAGCGACCAGCCGGGGCCGTCGACCCGCAGCATGCGGGCGTCCTCGCCCGCGAAGGACGACCGCACCCGCCCGGGCGGCGGCGGGCTCTCGGTGTAGCCCCGTGCCTGATTCAGGGCCCTGTCCAGCCCCGCGTGCGCCACCCGGTTCCGCCCGCCGGCCCGGAACCGCTCCCGCCAGTCCGCCCACTGCAGCGCGATCTGGTCCGCACCCATCCGGCGCTGGGCCGGGCCCCACACCTCCGCGGAGGGCGGAGCCAGCGGTACCCGGCCGGTGCCGTCCGCGCCCTGCTCGGGGTCGTGCGGGTCCGGCAGTCCGGGCGCCGCCACCGCCAGGTCCAGCGGCCAGCCGGCCAGCGAGACCACGATGGTGCGCTCGTCGGGGGACAGGTCGTACTCCATCCCGCAGTCCCACGAGGCGATGGCCGTCGCGACCAGTGACACGTCGTCGACGACCACGGTCCACCGGGCGCCCTCCTCGTCCTGGCCGAGCACCAGCCCGTACCCGTCCACCGCGGGTGCCACCCCGAGCAGCGCGCACGCCTGGGGGTAGTCGTCGCCCAGGATGCTGGGGAACTGCGCCGGAGTCAGCAGCACGGCGGTCAGCACGTACAGCGACCCGTCACCCGCGTCCTCGGCCACCGCCGAAGCAGCCGACACCGCCGTCTCCTCCGACACATCGCCTCCCGGTCGTTCTCTCGTCGGCGCACCCTAACCAGCCGGTAACCCGTACGTCGAGAGCCCACGGGCGGCGATTTCCAAGGCCGCTACCTGCACGTAGAGTTGGACCTCCGCCACAGAAAGGCAGGCCCCGGTGCAGCGTTACGACCGGCTGAAGGAGATCCTCCGCCTGGACGCCGACCAGGATTTCCTCGCCATCTACCGGCTGACCGCCACCTACGAGTTCCCGTGGGACTTCACCAGGGCCCTGGAGCTCGCCCTCTACCGCACCTACGCGGTGCCGAGCATCGGCCGCCTGCTCGCCGAGACCGCCGAGTTCACCGACCGGCCGCAGCGCCGCTACGACGACACCACGCTGCTGCTCGACGCGGTGGTGGAGCACGGCTTCGAGAGCGACACCGGGCGCACCGCGATCCGCCGCATCAACCGGATGCACCGCAGCTACGACATCGGCAACGAGGACATGCGGTACGTCCTGTGCACTTTTGTGGTGATTCCCAAGCGCTGGCTGGACGACTACGGTTGGCGCCCGCTGACCGCCCACGAGCGGCGTGCCTGCGCGAACTACTACGCCACTCTCGGCCGCCACCTGGGCATCCAGGAGGTTCCGGGCTCCTACGAGGAGTTCGAAGCCGCCCTCGTCGCCTACGAGAAGGAGCACTTCGGCTGGGACGAGGGCGGCCGGGCGGTGGCCGACGCCACCCTCGACCTGATGGCCTCCTGGTACCCGGCCCCGCTCGCCCCGCTGCTGCGCACCGCGAGCCTGGCCCTCCTCGACGAACCGCTGCTGCACGCCTTCCGCTACGAGCAGCCGGGTCCGGCGGTCCGGAAACTGGTCCGCGGCGCCCTGCGGCTGCGCGGCCGGGCCGTCCGGCTGCTGCCGCCGCGCAGCGCCCCGCACTACGCCCGGCAGAACCCGGAGATCAAGAGCTACCCCGGTGGCTACGACGTCGGCGAGCTGGGCACCCACCCGGTGCCGGGCCACGGCGGCTGCCCGGTCCCGCACCAGCGCCGCGCCACGGGAGCCGGCGCGCAGCCGCCCGCCGGCGGCTGACCCCGTACCTGCCGGTCCCCGGCCCGCGCGTCAGGAGTCCCGTACGGCCAGGGCCAGGAAGCGGGCGTCCTCGTCGGCGTACGAGACCATCCGCCAGCCCGAACCGGCCAGCAGCGGACCGAGGTTCTGCTCGGCCCGCAGGTCCTCGGGGGACGGCTCGCGGCCGTGCCGGGCCGCCAGTGCCGCTCGCCCGATCGGGTGGAAGAGGGCGAGCCGGCCGCCGGGCCGCACCACCCGGGCCAGCTCGCGCAGGTTCTCGGCCGGCTCGGGCAGGTGCGCGATCAGGCCGGCGGCGAACACCGCGTCCAGGCACCCGTCACGCAGGGGCAGCCGGGCCACGTCGGTGCGCAGCAGCGTCCCGTCGGAGTCGCGGCCGGCACGGACCGCCTCGGCCAGCATCGGGGCGGTCAGGTCCGCCCCGATGACGGTCCCGGTCGGACCGACGGCGGCCCGCAGCGCGGGCAGGGCGCGTCCCGTGCCGCAGCCGGCGTCCAGCACCCGGTCCCCGGGCCGCAGTCCCGACTCGGCCACCGCGGCGGCGAAGGCCGGCCCGTCGCCGGGGAACTTGCGGTCCCAGCCGGCGGCGCGCACGCCGAAGAACTCCTGCACGTGAGTGTGGTCCTCGCTCATGCGCACATGATCCCGCACCGGAGCCGCCGGGCGTACGGTCCGCTGTGCGCGGACCGTGATCGGACTGACACCCGGCACGGTCCGAGGTGAACGTATCTCTGTCATATTCCGGCAGTTCCAGCAGCTTTTGAAATGCTTCCCTTGTTCGTGCCGTCACCCGGACTAGCGTCCCTGGGCCATGGGACACCTGGACCACGCGGCCTACGGCTGGCTGACCCCCGTTCTCTCCTACGCGATGGCCTCGCTCGGCGCGGCCCTCGGGCTGCGCTGCACCGTCCGCGCGCTCGCCGCCACCGGACGCTCCCGCCGCAACTGGCTCCTCACCGCGGCCTCCGCCATCGGCACCGGCATCTGGACCATGCACTTCGTGGCGATGCTCGGCTTCAGCGTCACCGGCACCGAGATCCACTACAACGTGCCGCTGACCATCCTCAGCCTGCTCGTGGCGATGGCCGTGGTGGGCGCAGGCGTCTTCGCCGTCGGCTACGGCCGCGACCGCGGCCGGGCCCTCGTCCTCGGTGGACTCACCACCGGCCTGGGCGTCGCCAGCATGCACTACCTGGGCATGGCCGCCCTGCGCCTGCACGGAACCATCGGCTACGACCCGGTCACCGTCGGCCTCTCCGTGGCCATCGCGGTCGTCGCCGCCACCGCGGCCCTCTGGGCCGCCCTCAACATCAAGTCCCCGGCGGCCGTGGCCGTCGCCTCCCTGGTCATGGGAGCCGCCGTCAGCAGCATGCACTACACCGGGATGGCGGCCGTGGCCGTCACCGTCACCCCCTCCGACACGCCCCTTCCCGGCGCCACCGCCATGCAGTTCGTCTTCCCCCTCGCGGTCGGCCTCGGCTCCTACCTCTTCCTGACCTCCGCCTTCGTCGCCCTCTCTCCGACCGCCGGCGAACGCGCCGCGTCCGCCCACGCCCGCAGCCTGGGCGGGCGGGCCGCCGCCCACTGAGACGGCCACCGGGACGGCCACCGGGCCCACCCGACACCACGACCGGACCGACCGGAACGAGGAGCCCATGCGCAGACCCCGCAGGACGGACGCCGACCGGGCGCCCCGGCTGCCCGCGCCCCCGGCGCGCGGGCGCCGGGCCCACGCCGGGCCACCCGCCGACGAGCTGCCGGCCGTCGGGCAGCCGGTCGACGGAGAGGCGGCCGACGGAGATCCGGCCGGCCGGTACCGGGCCGGTCCTCACCCGGTCGGCGGGTACCCGGCCGGGTCGTACGAGGACCACGAGGACGGGGTGCGGCCCCCGGACGGCACCCCGCCGGAGGGCGGCCGGGCCGGCCGCGGCCCCGCCGCACGGCTGCGGCTGCGCACCGGAACGGTCCGAGGGAAGATCATCGCGCTGCTGATGGTGCCCGTGATGTCCCTCCTCGCCCTCTGGGCCTTCGCCACCGTCAACACGGCCCAGGACGTCGCCCGGCTGAGCCGCGTCCGGCAGGTGGACGAGCAGATCGGCACCCCGGTCGCCCGGGCCGTCACCGAACTCCAGGCCGAGCGCCGCACGGCAGTGCGCTTCCTGGCGGAGGCCGGTACGGGCGGCGGCAGCGGCGGCGGCACCGGCAGCGGCGGCAGCACCGGCGCCGGCCCCGCTCAGGCCCCGGACCTGGAACAGCAGGGCCGTCGTACCGAAACCGCCGTGCGGGCGCTCCGCCTCGGTGACCGGCACACCGTCGCCGACTCCGGCGACTACCCGGCCGACGTGGCCCGCCGGCTGCGCTCCTTCGTCGTAGCCGCCGAGGCCCTCGGCACCGTCCGCGCCGACATCGCCGCCCGCAAGACCACCCCCGACGCGGCCTACACGACGTACACCGAGGTCATCGACCTGGCCCTGAGCGCCGACGGGGCGGTCACGGCCCTCCCGGGCGCCGGGCTCGGCGCCGACGCCCGCGTCCTCCTCGAATTCACCCGCGCCGCCGAGCTCCTGGCCCGGGAGGACGCGCTGCTCGCCCTCCCCGGCCAGCGCACCGCGGAATCCCTCCGCCGTCTCGCCGGCACGGTGGAGGCCCGGCGCACCCTCACCGCCGCCGCTGCCCGCGACCTCCCCGCCCCGCAGGCCACCGCCTGGCAGGCCGTGCTCACCGGCACCGCGCACGCCGGCCTCACCACAGCCGAGGACCGGGTGCTCGCCGCCGGTACCGGCCGCGAGGCGCACGGCGCCCCCGCCGGCTGGGAGACCGCCCACACCGAGGTCACCACCGCGATGCGGGACATCGGCACCGCGGCCCGGCGCGGAGCCGCCGACCGCACCGATCCCCTCGCCCAGGGCGTCCTCAGTACCGCCGGGGCCGCGGTCGTGCTCGGCCTCGCCGCCGTCGTCGCCTCCCTGCTCATCTCCGTGCGCATCGGCCGCGGCCTCGTCGTCGAGCTGGTCTCGCTGCGCAACGGCGCCCTGGAGATCGCCCACCGCAAACTCCCGCACGCCATGGACCGGTTGCGGGCCGGACAGGACATCGACGTCCTGGCCGAAGCCCCGCCCGGAAACCCTGCCGAGGACGAGATCGCGCAGGTCGGCGAGGCCCTGTCCACCGTCCACCGGGCCGCGCTGAGCGCGGCCGTGGAACGCGCCGAACTCGCCGGCGGGATCTCCGGGGTCTTCGTCAACCTCGCCCGCCGCAGTCAGGTCCTCGTCCACCGCCAGCTCGCCTTGCTCGACGCCATGGAGCGCCGTGCCGACGACCCGGGCGAGCTCGGCGACCTGTTCCGCCTCGACCACCTCACCACCCGTATGCGCCGCCACGCGGAGAGCCTGATCATCCTGTCCGGTGCCGCCCCCGGCCGCGCCTGGCGGATACCCGTCCCGCTCACCAACGTCGTACGCGCGGCCGTCTCCGAGATCGAGGACTACCCCCGCGTCGAGGTCGGCCGGCTCGCCGAGGCCGCGGTGACCGGCGCCGCCGTCGCCGACCTCACCCACCTGATGGCGGAACTCATCGAGAACGCCACCCAGTTCTCCCCGCCGCACACCAAGGTGCGGGTCACCGGCGAACCCGTCGGCACCGGATACGTCCTCGAGGTCGAGGACCGCGGACTCGGCATGGGCCGCGACACCCTGGCCGAGGCCAACCGCCGCATCGAGCAGTCCGAGGCCCTCGACCTCTTCGACAGTGACCGGCTCGGGCTCTTCGTGGTCAGCCGGCTCGCCGCCCGCCACGGGATCAGGGTGCACCTGCGTCCTTCCCCGTACGGCGGGACCACCGCGGTGGTGCTGCTGCCCAACGCCCTGCTGCAGAGCGCGATCCCCGCAGGTCCGGCCGCCGGACCGCAGGAGGCCGCGTCCCCTGCCCCGGCCCCGGCTCCGGTCCCCGAGCCGGAGCCGGAGCCGGCCCCCACCGCGGGGTCCGGCTCCCGTGGATCCGTACCGCGGGAGATGCCGCGCCCGCGCCCCGTGCCCGCGGCGGCCCCCGTACCCCGGGCCGAACGGCCCGCTCCGGTGGCCACCCTGCGGTTGCGCGGGAACGGCACACCGGTCACCGTCGGAACCCCGGGCACTCCCGGAACTCCGGGCACCTCAGGCACGTCCGGTACGTCCCGTACCCCTGGCACCCCTGGCACCCCCGGCCCCCGTGCCGTGCCCGCCGTCAGAGCCGTCCTGGCCGAGGTGACCGAACTGCCGAGGCGGGTCAGGCAGGCCAGCCTCGTGCCGCAGCTGCGCGAGGCGTCCCCGGAGGCCGGAGCCGGGCAGGGCGCCGCGGGCACCCGCACCCCGCAGGACCCGCGCGGCCGCAGCCCGGAGGAGGCCCGGGACCGGATGACGGCCTACCGGGCCGGCTGGGTCCGCGGCACCGAGGACGCCGCACACGCCGCACACGCCACGCCCGCCGCACACGCCACGCCCGCCGCACACGCCACGCCCGCCGTGCGCACAGACCCGGCGGGTCCGGCGACCCCGGCAGTCCCGGGCGCCCCCGCAGACAGCAGTGAAAGAGGACAGCGATGATCGAACAGCACAGATTCGACCCGGGCTACGACGGAGCCCGCCGCTCCGGTGAACTGGACTGGCTGCTGGACGACCTGGTGCACCGGGTGCGCGAGGTCCGGCACGCCGTCGTGCTCTCCAACGACGGACTGGCCGTCGGATCCTCCAGCGCCCTGAGCCGAGAGGATGCCGAGCACCTCGCCGCCGTGGCCTCCGGCTTCCACAGCCTCGCCAAGGGCGCGGGACGGCATTTCCACGCCGGGGGCGTGCGCCAGACCATGGTGGAGATGGACGAGGGCTTCCTGTTCGTCGCGGCCGCCGGAGACGGTTCCTGCCTGGCCGTGCTCAGTTCGGCCGCCGCCGACATCGGCCTGATCGCCTACGAGATGGCCCGCTTGGTCAAGCGGGTCGGCGAGCACCTCTACACCCCGCCGCGGTCCGCGGCGCGTCCCCCGGCCGCGGGCTGAGGGCGGCCCGGCGGATGAACGGTCTGTGGTACGACGCGGAGGCGGGCCCGCTCGTCCGTCCGTACGCGATGACCGGCGGGCGGACCCGGCCGGGACCCCACGGGGTGCGCTTCGACCTGATCGCCCTGGTCGCCGTGGATCCCGGAGGCCCGGACGGCGACGAGGAGCTCCTGGGACCCGAGCACCGCGCCCTGCTCGGCCTGTGCCGGGCGGAGACCCAGTCGGTCGCCGAACTCGCCGCCGACGCCGACCTGCCCGTCGGTGTGGTGCGCGTCCTCCTGGGCGACCTGCTGGAGTCCGGACACGTCCGGGTCAGCCGCCCCGTACCGCCCGCCCAGCTGCCGGACGAGCGGATTCTGCGAGAAGTCATCGAGGGATTGCGAGCGCTGTGATGGGACTGGACGAGGGGCGGCTCGGCGGGGGCGACACCGAACTGGCCGCGCTCGCGCTGAAGATCCTGGTGGCGGGAGGCTTCGGGGTCGGCAAGACGACCCTGGTCGGAGCGGTCAGCGAGATCCGTCCGCTGCGCACCGAGGAGCTGCTGAGCGAGGCCGGCGAACTGGTCGACGACACGGGCGGGGTGGACCAGAAGACCACCACGACCGTGGCCATGGACTTCGGGCGGATCACCATCAGGACGGGGCTCTCCCTGTACCTGTTCGGCACCCCCGGCCAGGACCGGTTCTGGTTCCTGTGGGACGAGCTGTCGCAGGGAGCGCTCGGCGCGGTGGTGCTGGCCGACACCCGGCGGCTGGAGGACTGCTTCCCGGCGGTGGACTACTTCGAGCACCGGCGCATCCCGTTCGTGGTGGCCGTCAACTGCTTCGCGGGCGCCCGGGCCTACGGGGCGCACGAGGTGTCCCGGGCGCTCGACCTGGAGGACGGTACGCCGGTGCTGCTGTGCGACGCGCGGGACAAGGACTCCGGCAAGGAGGTGCTGATCCGCCTGGTCGAGTACGCGGGGCGGGTGCACACCGCCCGGCTGCTGGACTCGGTGGCACCCCAGACCGACCCCGCGTGACCACGCGCACCCTCAGCCTCACCCTCACCCGCAGACGTACCCGTACCCGTACCCGTACCCGTACCTGCGTCCGGACCTAGTCGGCGATGCCCGACTGCGCGACCACCTTCTCCACGGTGACCCGGACCAGCAGTTCACCGGGTACCGCGTTGCGGCGGCCGTACGCCTCGGCGTGCTCCTCGCCCATGTACCGGGCGGCGATGCGGGTGGCCCAGTGCAGCATCTCCGCCTCGTTCCCGGCGTGGTGGAGGACTTCGGCGCGACCCTGCAGCACGACGTAGGAGAACGGCGGGCGGTCGTCGTCCACGCAGAGGGCGACCCGGCCGTCCCGGACCAGGTTGCGGCCCTTGACCGTGTCCTTCCCCGTGTTGAAGAGGAACGAGTCGCCGTCGAGCACGAACCAGACGGGGGCGGTGTGCGGGCTGCCGTCCGCCCGCACCGTCGCCAGCTTGCCGGTCCTGGTGGAGTACGACACAAAGGCCCGCCACTCCTCTTCCGTCATCTTCTTCGTCATGGGGACATCCTCCTTGCCGGAAAGCCGCTGGTGGGGAAGGCTGGCGGAACGACGACACGGGGCGGGACCGGCCGCGTGCACGGGGAGGGGCGTAAATGGCACTGGACAAGCAGCTCGACTGGCTGTTGGACGATCTGACGCGCAGGGTTCCACAGGTCCGGCACGCGGTGGTGCTCTCCAACGACGGCCTGGTCACCGGCGCGAGCGCCGGCCTGGCCCGGGAAGACGCGGAGCACCTGGCCGCGGTGTCCGCCGGACTGCAGAGCCTGGCGAAGGGTTCGGGGCGGCACTTCCGGGCAGGTGAGGTCCGGCAGACGATGGTGGAGTACGACGAAGGAGTTCTGTTCGTGATGGGCGCGGGAGCCGGCAGCTGCCTGTGCGTCCTCAGCGGCGCGGAGGCCGACATCGGGCAGGTGGCGTACGAGATGACGCTGCTGGTCAACCGGGTCGGTGAACACCTGGGCGTCGCGGAGCGGCGGATCACCGGAGGCTGACCGGGACGGCGGCGCGCACCGCCGCGGACGCCACCGGGCCGACGGCGCCCGGCCGACGGGCGCCGGGCGGGTGAGACCCCGCCCGGCGGAGGCCGCCGGGCGGGGTTCAGCGGCGGAGTTCCGCGACCACCAGGGCCCCGCCGCCGGGGAAGGTCAGCCGTTCCAGCGGCGCCCGGTACGGCCAGTCCTCGGCACGGTAGAAGGACACGTCACTGGGGATGGGGGCGAGCCGCAGGTCGACCGCGTGCGTCCCGGCGGACAGCCCGGCGGCGGCCGCCAGCAGCGGATCGGACGCGCCCGCCCATTCCTCGACCGGCACCGGACGCGGCCACGCCTCGCCGGTGTTGGGGAACATCCAGCCTCCGCCGATCCGCCAGCCGCCGTCCGTCCGCCGCCGCGCCGTAGCCTCCCGCGCCAGCCGCGCGTAGGTCAGCAGCAGGTCTTCCAGGGATTCGCCGATCAGCGTGAGGTCCGGGAACTCGCGCAGCGTGTCCGGGTCGGCCATCACGGACACCGCGCAGCCCCACGCCCCGGACTCCGGGTCCAGGCGGATCTGCGCGAGCGCCCGGTACGGGCCGTAGGTGACCTCGGCCACCGGCCAGTACGTGCCGTCGCCGCCCAGCATCCGGTGCACCTCGGGGTCGACGCCGAAGTCCACCGAGCCGGGTCGCAGGCGGAGTTCGGGGAGGCCGGTGATGCGGACCGAGCCGATCTCGCGCAGCACGGCGCGCACGGCGGGCGGGACCGGCACGGGCCAGGCGTCCAGCTCGGTGTCCGGGCAGCCCTCGCCCAGCCGTACGTCCTCGGGCAGTTCCGCGGCCAGGGCGCGCAGCTCGGCCACCGCGCGGGCCGCCGCGTCGGCGGGCACGGCGTGCCGGCGTACCGGGCGGCCCAGGAAGTCGCCGCTCACCTCGCTGCGCAGCAGCAGGGCCGCTCCGCCGCCGACGACGGCCGTGTGGACCTCGCTGGAACCGGTGTCGGCCGTGTTGAACTCCGTGGAGTGGTACGGCTCCCAGACGACCCGGCACGGATAGCCGGGCAGCGCCCGCAGGTCCACCACGTCGGTGAGCGAGTCACCGCGTCCGACCAGTGCCGCCAGGACCGGGTCGGTGCCCTCGGCCGCGGCGACACTGGGCACGGCGTGCACCGTGTGTCCGACCCGTACCGTGTGCCCGGCCTGCACCGTGTGCCCGGCGGTACCCGCGGGACCGACGCCTCCGTCCGGAGCGCCGGCGGCGAACCCGGCCAGCCATTCGGTGAACGACGGGGACAGCACGGTCAGCTCCCCGTCCTCCCCGGTGGCCGCGGCCACCACCGGGCCCCAGTCGTCGCGGCCCTCGCCGTCGACGCCCACGATCAGCGGGGCCTCGGTCTCGTCCAGGTAGCCGAGTTCCCAGGTGCCCTGGTGGAAGGGGCTGATGCGGTGGGTCCGGCGGGGCCCGAAGACGTAGCGCTCCCCGTCGGCCTCGATGCCGCCGGTCTCCAGGAGGATCCGGCGGACCGCCGGCGGCAGGTCCAGCTCCCAGCCGTCCAGTTCCTCCGTGCCGAACCCGTCGAGCAGCCGCACCGCGTCGTTCTCCCGCAGTGCCCGCAGGACTTCCTCCGCCCGTGCCCGGATCCGTTCCCGCGCCTCGCCGTTCACCGTTGCCCGCTCCGTTCGTGTACCCGTCGTCCGTTCGGGACCGAGCCTAACGGCGCCGGAACGTGACGCCGGGCAGCGAGGGGGTGGGCGGCGAGGGGGTGGGCGATCGCGCCCTCGGGGTCAGCCGGTGGCGATGAGTTCGGCGAACCGGGAGGGATCGATGTTGCCTCCGCTGACGAGGACGCCGACGCGCAGTCCGCCGAGGTCCTGCAGCTCCCGCAGGGCGGTGGCGTGGGTACGGAGGGCGGCCAGTCCCAGGCAGCCGGTCGGCTCCACGACCAGCTTCATGTAGGCGGCGAACGTCCGCATGGCCTCGACGAGTCCGGCATCGGTGGCGGTGACCGCCGTGACCGTGCCCGGGCCGGCCGCGCGCAGGATCCGGAAGTTCAGCTCTCCGATGTGGGTGACCTGGGCGCCGTCGGCGATGGTCCGCGGTGTCTCGATGCGTACGATCCGGCCTTCGGCCAGAGACCGCCGGCCGTCGTCACCCGCCTCGGGTTCCACCCCGTAGAGGCGGCAGTCCGGGGAGAGCGCGCCGGCCGCCAGCACGGACCCGGCGAGCAGACCGCCGCCGCCGAACGGTACGAACAGCGCGTCGAGCGGGCCCGTCTCCTCGAACAGCTCCATCGCCGCGGTGCCCTGCCCGGCGATGACGTCCGGGTGGTCGTACGGCGGAACCAGGGTGAGGCCGTATCTCTCCACCAGGGCCTGGCCGATCTCCTCGCGGTCCTCGGCGTAGCGGTCGTACATGACCACCTGACCGCCGTAACCCTGGGTGGCGGCGACCTTCACCGCCGGGGCGTCCCGGGGCATGACGATGGTCGCCGGGATGTCCAGCAGCCGGGCGCTCAGCGCGACGGCCTGCGCGTGGTTGCCGGAGGAGTACGCGACCACGCCCGCGCGGCGCTGCTCGGGGGTGAAGCGGGAGAGGGCGTTGTAGGCGCCGCGGAACTTGAAGGCGCCCATGCGCTGGAGGTTCTCGCACTTGAAGACGGCCTGGACGCCGAGCTGTTCGTCGATCAGCCGGGAATGCAGGACGGGGGTGCGGTGGGCGCGGCCGGCGATGCGCGCGGCCGCCGCGGCGACGTCCTCGTAGCTGGGCGGTGGGGTCGGCATGGAGCGCAGCATAGGCCGCGGGTCCGGGTTGTCCACAGGGCTCGCGGGGTGTCGGGGCGCGGGGATACGGTCTTCACTCAGAGTGACGGGCAGGTTGGATTTCGGCGAGGGGGACCCATGAAGGCAGGACAGGTCGACGGACGGGTTGCGGCGGACGTTCCCGGACGGGCCGGCACGCGGGCGGGAGCGAAGGCCGTGCCGAAGGAGGGAGGCGCTGTCTGTGGGAAGGGGGGCGCGGAAGCGCGCACGCGGGTGGGCCCGCGGGTGGGCGCTCAGGGCGTCAGGAGGGCGCGGGTGGCGGTGGGCGGCGCGCGGGCCGCGGCGGAACTGGGGCTGGGGCGGGCCGATTTCGCCCGCGCCGTGCAGCTGGGGATCGTCCGGGCAGGGGCTGCCGGTCCCGGCGGGGCGACCCGGTTCGCCCGCGTGGAGCTGGACCGGATCAGGTCCGGCGAAGGGTTCCCGCGCACTCTGAGGGACCGGGTCGAGACCACCGGAGCCGCGGGAGCGGCCGAGCTGCTGGGGGTGAGCCCCGCCCGGTTCACCCGGCTGGCGCGGTGCGGGCACGTGACCCCGGTCGGGTACCGGATCAACCGGTACCGGGTGGTCGTATGGCTCTATCTCACCGAGGAGCTGAAGGAGTTCGCCGGCCGCAGGCCCGATCTGCTGCGGGGCGGTGCCCCCGCGGAGGACCGGGAGGGGGCCGTGGCCGGGGAGGACCAGCGGCCCCGCCGCTGGCGCGGCCGGCACGTGGGGCTGCTGCTGAGGCGGACCGCCGACCCCTGGGAGCGCGCCGCCATCCTCGCCTCGGTGCTGCCCGACGGCGAGGTGGCCGGTGCCGTCCCCGATCCGGCGGAACGGACCAGGCTGGCCGGGCTGGCCCCTCCGCCACCCTACGGACATCCCCAGGCGGAGGCCGCCGCGGCCGTCGCCCTCCGGCTGCTCCGCGCGGAACAGCCGGAGGAGGTCCTCTGGTACCGCACCAGCCTGGACTTCGCCCTGACGGGGGCGCGGGCTCAGTCGAAGGCGACGGGGGAGAGCGGGCCGACGTAGACCCAGCTGCCGCCCTCCCGGGTGAAGCTGCTGTTCTCGTGCAGGGAGCCGGCGTGCCGGCCCTCCCGGTAGTACGCGCGGAACTCCACCGCACCCTCCGTCTCGAACATGCCGCCGCGCTCGGTGCCCAGGATCTCCAGCCGCTCCCAGCGCTGCGCCGGATCCAGCTCCAGCCCGTCCGGACGGGTCGAGGAGTGCCAGGAACGCAGCAGGTAGGAGGCGTCGCCGACGGCGAACGCGCTGAACCGGGAACGCATCAGCAGCTCGGCGGTGGGTGCCTGCTGTGCGCCGGAGTGGAACCGGCCGCAGCAGTCCACATAGGCGGCGGGCAGCCCGCAGGGGCAGGGACGGGGGGACGGCGTGGGCACGGGAGGGATCAGTCCTTCGGGGAGGCGTACGGGCGGAACAGGCCCTCCTGCACCACGGAAACGAGGAGCCGGCCCTCGAGGTCGTAGATACGGCCGCGGGCCAGGCCGCGGCCGCCGTGGGCGATGGGGGACTCCTGGTCGTAGAGGAACCACTCGTCCGCCCGGAAGGGCCGGTGGAACCACATGGCGTGGTCGAGGCTGGCCATGTCGAACCCGCGCACGCCCCACAGGGGTTCCACGGGGATGCGCACGGCGTCGAGGAGGGTCATGTCACTGGCGTAGGTGAGGGCACAGGTGTGCACCAGCGGGTCGTCGCCCAGCGGGCCGACGGCGCGCATCCACACCGCGCTGCGCGAATCGGCGTCCTTGATCTCCTCGGGCGTCCAGCGCAGCCGGTCCACGTAGCGGATGTCGAAGGGCTGGCGGCGCGCCATCCGCTCCAGCGCCTCGGGCAGTTCCCCGAGGTGCTCGCGGATCTCGTCCGCGACCTTGGGCAGCGCGTCCGGGTGCGGGAAGTCCAGCCGGGGAGGCAGCTGGTGCTCGATGCTGCCCTGCTCCGGCTGATGGAAGGAGGCGGTGAGGTTGAAGATCGTACGGCCCTGCTGGACCGCGGTGACCCGGCGCGTGGTGAAGGAACGCCCGTCGCGCACCCGCTCCACCTGGTACACGATCGGCACCCCGGGGATGCCCGGGCGGAGGAAGTACGCGTGCAGGGAGTGCACGGGGCGGTCGCCCGAGGTGGTCCGGCCGGCGGCCACGAGGGCCTGGCCGGCCACCTGCCCGCCGAAGACGCGCTGCAAGGACTCCTGCGGGCTGCGCCCGCGGAAGATGTTGACCTCGATCTGCTCCAGGTCGAGCAGGTCGACGAGTCTTTCGGCGGGGTTCGTCATCAGAGGTTCTCCACTGCTGTCGGTGCCGTCGGGAACGCGGGGCGGCGGCGCCGCCCGGTCAGAGCTGCCCGACCGAGGTCACCCGGACGACCGCACGGCCCTCCTCGTCGGAGGCCGCCAGGTCGACCTCGGCGCTGATGCCCCAGTCATGGTCGCCGTTGGGGTCGGCGAAGGTCTGGCGGACGCGCCACAGGCCGTGTGCCGGGTCCTCCTCGATCATCAGCAGCTTCGGGCCGCGGGCGTCCGGGCCGGTCCCCAGGTCGTCGTACTCGTCCCAGTAGGCGTCCATCGCCTCGCCCCAGGCGTCCGCGTCCCATCCGGACTCCCCGTCCAGCTCGCCCAGCTCCTCGACGTCGTCGAGGGCCGCGAGCTCCACCCGGCGGAACATGGCGTTGCGGACCAGCACCCGGAACGCACGGGCGTTGGCGGTGACCGGCTTGACCTGGTCGGCCTTCTCCTGGGCCTGCTCGGCCGTCTCCACCTCCGGGTTGGCCAGCTGCTCCCACTCGTCCAGCAGGCTGGAGTCGACCTGGCGCACCATCTCGCCCAGCCACTCGATCAGGTCCACCAGGTCCTCGGACTTCAGGTCGTCCGGGATGGTGTGGTCCAGCGCCTTGTACGCACTCGCCAGGTAGCGGAGCACGATGCCCTCGGTGCGGGCCAGCTCGTAGAAGGAGGTGAACTCGGTGAAGGACAGCGCCCGCTCGTACATGTCGCGGATGATCGACTTCGGCGAGACCGGGTGGTCGCCGACCCACGGGTGGCTCTTGCGGTACACGTTGTAGGCGTGCAGCAGGAGCTCTTCCAGCGGCTTGGGATAGGTGACGTCCTGCAGGCGCTCCATGCGCTCCTCGTACTCGACCCCGTCCGCCTTCATCGCGCTCACGGCCTCGCCCCGGGCCTTGTTCTGCTGGGCGGCGAGGATCTGGCGCGGGTCGTCGAGGGTCGATTCGACCACCGAGACCATGTCCAGCGCGTAGGAGGGGGACTCGGGGTCGAGGAGGTCGAAGGAGGCCAGGGCGAAGGTGGACAGCGGCTGGTTCAGCGCGAAGTCCTGCTGGAGGTCGACGGTGAGCCGGATGGTCCGGCCCTCCGCGTCCGGGGCGTCCAGCTGTTCCACCACACCTCCGTCGAGCAGGGAGCGGTAGATGGCGATGGCGCGGCGGATGTGCCGCAGCTGGTTCTTGCGCGGCTCGTGGTTGTCCTCCAGCAGCCGGCGCATCGCCTCGAAGGCGTTGCCGGGCCGGGCGATCACCGAGAGCAGCATGATGTTGCTGACCTTGAAGCGGGAGGTCAGCGGCTCCGGCTCGGAGGCGATGAGCTTCTCGAAGGTGGTGTCGGTCCAGCCGACGAAGCCCTCGGGCGCCTTCTTGCGGACCACCTTCCGCCGCTTCTTCGGGTCGTCGCCCGCCTTCGCCAGGGCCTTCTCGTTCTCGATCACGTGCTCCGGGGCCTGCGCCACCACGAAGCCCGCGGTGTCGAAGCCGGCCCGGCCGGCCCGGCCGGCGATCTGGTGGAACTCGCGCGCCCGCAGGGTGCGGACCCTGTTGCCGTCGTACTTGGTGAGCGCGGTGAACAGCACGGTGCGGATGGGGACGTTCACGCCGACGCCGAGGGTGTCGGTGCCGCAGATCACCTTCAGCAGACCGGCCTGGGCCAGCTTCTCCACCAGCCGCCGGTACTTGGGGAGCATGCCGGCGTGGTGCACGCCGATGCCGTGCCGGACGTAGCGGGAGAGGTTCTTGCCGAACTTGGTGGTGAACCGGAAGTTGCCGATGAGCTCGGCGATCTGGTCCTTCTCCTCGCGCGAGCACATGTTGATGCTCATCAGCGACTGCGCCCGCTCCACCGCCTGCGCCTGCGTGAAGTGGACGATGTAGACCGGGGCCTGCTTGGTCTGGAGCAGCTCGGTGAGGGTGTCGGTGATCGGGGTGGTGACGTACTCGTAGGACAGCGGGACCGGGCGGGTCGCGGAGCGGACCACGGAGGTGGGCCGCCCGGTGCGGCGGGTCAGGTCCTCCTCGAACCGGGACACGTCCCCGAGGGTCGCCGACATCAGGACGAACTGTGCCTGCGGCAGCTCCAGCAGCGGGATCTGCCAGGCCCAGCCGCGGTCCTGCTCCGCATAGAAGTGGAACTCGTCCATCACGACCTGGCCGATGTCGGCGTCCTTGCCGTCGCGCAGGGCGATGGAGGCCAGTACCTCGGCGGTGCAGCAGATCACCGGGGCGTCGGCGTTGACCGAGGCGTCGCCGGTGAGCATGCCGACGTTCTCCGTGCCGAAGAGCTTGCACAGGTCGAAGAACTTCTCCGACACCAGCGCCTTGATCGGCGCGGTGTAGAAGGTGACCTTGTCCTGGGCCAGCGCGGTGAAGTGCGCCCCCGCCGCGACCAGGCTCTTCCCGGAGCCGGTCGGGGTGGAGAGGATCACGTTCGCCCCGGAGACCACCTCGATCAGCGCCTCCTCCTGCGCCGGGTACAGGGCGATGCCCTGACTCTCCGCCCACGAGGAGAAAGCCTCGAAGAGGGCGTCGGGGTCGGCGGTCGGCGGCAGCTGATCAATGAGGGTCACGCCCCCATCTTGCCTGGCTTCCGCCCGGATCAGGGAACCGGCCGGGAACGGAAGATCGACAAAGGTACTCTGGGGCGTCGAGGATCACCACGGGACTGGGGCGGGAACGAACATGATGGGTCCGGCGCACTCGCTCTCCGGCGCGGCCGCCTGGCTGGGGTTGGGAGCGGCCGTCGCGGCCGCCGGGCACCCCATGCCCTGGCCGGTCCTGCTGGCCGGATCGCTGATCTGCGCGGGTGCGGCCCTGGCCCCCGACCTCGACCACAAGTCCGCGACGATCTCGCGCGCCTTCGGGCCGCTCTCCCGCGGCCTGTGCGAAGTGGTCGACAAGCTCTCGTACGCCGTCTACAAGTGGAGCCGCTCCGCCCGCGACCCCCGCCGCTCCGGCGGGCACCGCACCCTGACCCACACCTGGCTCTGGGCCGTGCTGATCGGCGCCGGCGCCTCCGCCGTTGCCGCGACGGCCGGCCGCTGGGGTGTCCTCTTCCTGCTGTTCGTACACCTGGTGCTGGCGGTGGAGGGCCTGCTGTGGCGGGCCGCCCGGATGTCCAGCGACGTCCTGGTCTGGCTGCTCGGCGCGACCAGCGCCTGGATCCTCGCCGGGGTTCTCGACCAGCCCGGCAACGGCTGGCTGTTCACCGCTCCCGGCCAGGAATACCTCTGGCTGGGCCTGCCCGTCGTGCTCGGTGCCCTGGTCCACGACCTCGGCGACGCCCTCACCGTGTCCGGCTGCCCGGTCCTGTGGCCGATCCCGATCGCCGGCAAGCGCTGGTACCCCGTGGGCCCGCCGAAGGCGATGCGCTTCCGGGCCGGCAGCTGGGTCGAACTCAAGGTCCTCATGCCGGTGTTCATGCTGCTCGGCGGCATCGGCGGCGCTTCCGCCCTGGGCTTCGTCTAGGCCGCGTCCTCCGGATCAAGCCGGGCCCGTGGCACGGACGTCATGGCCGTGATCCGCGCTCTCTAGTGCCGATGCCCCTGTCATGTACAGGGGCATCGATGGTTTGGCGCCACGATGGCGCATTTATGGCGCGTTTATATCGCCGCGCGGCGTGGATCTGACATAAGGCCCCCGTCAGGGGCGACGCGGCGCCCGCTGTGGTGTGACGCTATCGAAGAGCGCATTCCGGAACGCCCGGATAGTGCCTGCATGGCGCCATCGATGGCGGCAAGGTCTTGCGCTGGCGCCATGATGGCGCCATAGTGATGCCACGCGGTCGAGGTGTGCACGCCTCCCGGACCCGTTGCTGCGCGCATCGAGAAGCGGTGCGTGAACCCCACACTGCCGATCCGACAGGAGCCTGTTCGACGTGGCCACATTCCTCTACCAGCTGGGCCGCTTCGCCTTCCGCCGGCGATGGCTGACCCTCCTGATCTGGGTGCTGATCTTCGGCGGGGTGGGTGCTGCGGCCTCCTCCGCTCCACCACCCCCCGCCGACACCTTCACCATGCCGGGCACCGAGTCGCAGAAGGCGTTCGACCTCCTCAAGGAGAAGTTCCCGGCCGCGAGCGCCGACGGTGCCACCGCCCGGGTGGTCGTCCGCGCACCGAAGGGCGAGAAGGTATCCGGCGCGGAGCGCAAGGCCGCGGTCTCCGCGCTCGTCGCCGACATGACCAAGGCCCCCGGAGTGGCCGCGGTCACCGACCCGTACCAGGCGGGTTCCGTCAGCAAGGACGGCACCACCGCCTACGCGGTCGTGACCTACAAGGCCGCCGCCACCGCGCTCAAGGACAAGGAGCACGACGGGCTCACCAAGGCGCTCGACAAGGCCCGCGACACCGGCCTGACCGTCGAGGCCGGCGGTGACGCCATCGAGGTCGAGGCGGCCGCGGGGGGCGCCGAGGGCCTGGGCATCCTGGTCTCGGCCGTGGTCCTGCTCATCACCTTCGGCTCGATGATCGCCGCGGGCATGCCCGTGCTCACCGCCCTCATCGGCGTCGGTGTCGGCCTCAGCGGCATCCTCGCCCTCGGCAGCACCTTCGGGCTGTCCGCCACCACGGGCACGCTGGCCATGATGATCGGCCTCGCCGTCGGCATCGACTACGCCCTGTTCATCATCTCCCGCTACCGTTCCGAGGTCACCGAGGGCCACACCCCGCAGGAGGCCGCCGGCCGCGCCGTCGGCACCGCCGGCTCCGCCGTGGTCTTCGCCGGACTCACCGTCATCATCGCCCTGGCCGGCCTGGCCGTGGTGAACATCCCGATGCTCACCAAGATGGGCATGGCCGCGGCCGGCACCGTCGCCGTGGCCGTCCTGATCGCGATCACCTTCGTTCCGGCCCTGCTCGGCTTCGCCCCGATCCGCACCCTGCGCCGGGTCGACCGCCCGGCGCTCAAGGGCAAGGAGCCCTCGGCCCGTCTGCGGCGCAAGATGGACAAGGAGGCCGCCCGCCGGAAGCCCAACCTGGGCACCCGATGGGCCCGTTACGTACTGCGCCACCCGGTCGCGGTACTGCTCGTCGGCGTCCTGGGCCTGGGCGTGATCGCGATGCCCGCCACCAGCCTGGAGCTGGGTCTGCCGGGCGAGGGCACCATGGCGCCCGACACCACCCAGCGCAAGGCCTACGACATGCTGTCCGAGTCCTTCGGCCCGGGCTTCAACGGACCCCTGACCGTCACCGTCAGCGCGAAGGACGCCACGAAGGCGGCCGGTTCGGTCGGCCAGGCACTGGCCAAGGTGCAGGGCGTCGAGTCCGTCTCGCCGGCCACGGCGAACCCCGCCAACGACACCGCGATCCTCAGCCTCGTCCCCACCACCGGCCCCACTGACCACGACACCGAGGTGCTCGTCCGCTCCCTCCGGGACGGCGTGGGCGGCATCGAGAGCGCCGGCGGCGCCGACGAGATCCTGGTGACCGGCCAGACCGCGGCGTTCATCGACTTCTCCAAGACCCTCGACGACGCACTGGTCCCGTACCTGGCCCTCGTGGTCGGCCTGGCCTTCCTGCTCCTGGTCCTGGTCTTCCGGTCCATCCTGGTGCCGCTCAAGGCCGCCCTCGGCTTCCTGCTCTCCGTCAGCGCGGCCCTCGGCGCCGTCGTGGCGATCTTCCAGTGGGGCTGGCTGGCCGAGGTGTTCGGCGTCAAGGCGACCGGCCCGGTGATCAGCACGATGCCGATCTTCATGATCGGTGTGGTGTTCGGTCTCGCGATGGACTACGAGGTGTTCCTCGTCAGCCGTATGCGGGAGGCCTTCAGCCACGGCACGGAGCCCCGTGAGGCAGTCGTCACCGGCTTCCGCTACGGCGGACGGGTGGTCAGCGCGGCCGCCATCATCATGATCAGCGTCTTCTCCGCCTTCATGACCGAGAGCAACGACCTGATCAAGATGATCGGCTTCTCCCTGGCATCGGCCGTCCTCTTCGACGCGTTCGTCGTCCGGATGGCCATCGTTCCTGCCCTCCTCGCCCTCCTCGGCAAGTCCGCCTGGTGGCTGCCGAAGTGGCTGGTCCGGCTGCTGCCGAACGTGGACGTCGAAGGCGCCAAGCTGGACCGGCTCGCTCCGGCCGGCGCCCCGGCCGGGGCGGGCGCGCCGCAGCACCAGACCGGGGACCGCGACTACGCGGGCTCCCGCCGGTAGGGCACGAACCGGCGGGAGGGGCCGGCCCGGCTGTGACAACAGCCGGGCCGGCCCCTCCCGTTCAGGGAAAATCCCCCCGACCGCCATCTGTTCAGTCCCGGCCGGGACGGACATCATGTGCACCGACGAGCCGCCGGATTCGTCGGCTCGCGCCATGACGGGGGGACACATGGGCAACAGCCGCAACAGAGGCAAGAGAGTCGGCAGGCGCCGCGCGCTCACGGCCGCCGGAGGCGTACTGCTGGCCTCGCTCGCGCTCACCACACCGGCCGGCGCGGCGACGGAAGGCCTCGCCTGCAAGCCGGCCATCAAGGTGCTGGGCTCACTGCCCGGCCCGGACCCGGCCGAACCCAGCCCGTGGATCGAGGACACCCAGGTCAACGGCATCGGCCGGCTGGGGCTGTCGGTCGGTACCTCACACGGGAAGCCCGCCTGGTGGAGCGGCACCACCGTGCACGCCGTGCCGCTCCCCGCCGGATACACCGGCGGCCGCGTCGAAGCCGTCAACCGGTTCGGCCTGATGGCCGGCACGATCACCGGGCCGACCGGGCCCCGAGCCTTCCGCTACTACCCGTGGCAGGCCGCGGTGACGCTGCTGCCCGGCGGCCAGTACGCGACCGCGGTCAACGACCACGGCCGCATCGTCGGCTACCGCCACGAGGGCAGCGACACCATCGGAATCGAATGGCAGGGAGCCGCGGTCCGCCGCGTACTCGCCGAGCCCGCCGGCTTCGACCTGCGGGCCGTCACCGGAATCAACAACGCCGGCCGGATCGTCGGCTACGGCTGGGGCACCAGCAGTGATCCCGACGACAGCTGGGGCACCGCCCCCGGGATCGTGTGGAGCGGCAGCATCGCGGCCCCGCCCGTGTACACCCAGCCGCTCGGCAACGCCTACGAGATCTCCATGCCCGCGGCCATCGACGAGTCCGGCCGCCTCGTCGGCATCGTCGCCGGCAACCGCGACGCGACCAACATCCTGGCGACCTGGGCCCCGCCGTACACCGGCCGGACCGGCCCCGGCACCCTGGCGGGCCGTACCAGTGGCAGCTTCGAGGACATCAGTCCGACCACCAAAGTGACCGTCGGCACCGCCTACGACTCGCCCTACGACTGGCCGCCGGAGCCCATGCCGCCGGTCCAGGCGCAGTACTGGCGCGGCAGCGGTCCGGTGCTCGCCCTGCCGCGACTGGCACCCACCGGCTTCTCGGCCGCCTTCGCCGTGACCGACCGGGACCAGGTCGGCGGTGTGGCCGTGGACGGATCCGGTATCGAACGCCCCGTCATCTGGACCTGTGCCGGCAAGCAGGCCTACGAGCCCGACGTGCCGCTGCGCACCGTCCACCGGCGGCCCGGCGCCGGCATCAACCCGCACAGCCCCTCGGCCGGAGCACCGGAAGCCACCCGCACGGCCCAAGGCCTGTCCGGCAAATGATCACGTGGCCGGTGCGCGGAGACAGAGGATCGGCGAGGCCAGGACGACTCCGGTGTGGTAACGGTCGGCGAGCTGGTCGAACCTGGTGGCGATCGCACTGACCTGCTTGAGGCGGGCGAACCGCTCCCAGGCGGTCTGCCCCAGCCGGTACCGCTCGGGCAGGCCGCGCCACAAAGCCCCGGGTCCGCAGCCGCCACATCAGCCGCCGCGGTGGTCGACACGCTCGTTGCGACGGGTGGGCGAACAATCAGCGAGTTCCGGCTCAATCACACGGTCGCAGCTCGTCTCTCGATACCGTCGCTCCTCACGGGCTCGGGCCGATCGGAGGTCCGGCAGGTGCCGCCGGGTTCGCCGCGCAGGTGGAGATCGTGGCCGAAGCGTGGAGAGGAGCCGGGATGTCCTCGCCAACGGGGAGAGACGGTCGGTCCGCAGCCGAACACAGCCGCGATCAGATCGACTGGTACGTACAGAACAGACGCCGAAAGCAGCTGCAAGAGCTGACGGCGGAGAGCCCGCTCGCGGTGCCCAAGCTCGATCCGTGGATCGTCGACACGATTCTCACCGAACGCGAGGCACGCAAGCTCGCGACCTGGACGGGTGCGCCCCTCCCGACCGAGGAGCCGGTGCACGAGGTACTGATCAACCTGGTGTCGGGCCGGGCTGCCGCGCGCGGCGCCGCTGTTCCGAGGTCCGGACGGGCCCGGGCGATCGAGGCGCGTCAAGCCGAGGCGGAGGTCTTCCTGCGGGGCATCCGGGCGGACCTCGAACGCAGGGGCATCGATGTCCGGAAGGAGTTCTGGCTGACCCACAGCGTGCTCGCCGAGCTGACGTCCTCCGAGGTGCTGGCGGTGGCGGCGCGAGACGACGTCAGCAGTGTCACCAGCAACAAGCTGCGCAACGTCGAGGCGCTTGACTTCAGTCGGCCGCACATCGAGGCGGATGTACTGCCCGCCGGCATCACGGGCGCGGGCTTCTTCGTGGCGGTCGTCGACAGCGGGGTCGACGCCGCCCATCCCGCGCTCACGGGCATCGTCGGCCCGCAACAGGACATGACCGGTACGGCGGTGAAGCGCGACGACACGGGCCACGGCACGCATTGCGCGGGGGTCATCGCGAGCCGGGACGCGATCTTTCGGGGTATCGCCCCGGGAACGAGGATCATCGACATCCGCATCATCAACGGCGAAGGCAGGACGACGGCGGAATGGGCGGTCGAGGGTTTGATCGCTGTGGCGACCTCCGGCGCCGACGTCGCCAGCAACAGCTGGGGGTTCTCACACCATGACGGCGCGTGGGTCTGCGCCGGCGGCACCTGCGTGGTGTGCACCGGAGCCGACGGTCTGGTGAGCCTTGGTGTGGTGGTCGTGGCCGCTGCCGGAAACGAAGGCCCCGAATTCTGGTGGGGGAGCCCTTATTCCAGAATTCGCTGTCCCGGTAACGCGCACAAGATCATCACCGTCGGTGCCGCCACCGACGACGACCTGATTGCGACCTTCTCCAGCCACGGCGAGACGCCGGACGGCAGGCCGAAGCCGGATGTCGCAGCACCGGGTGTCGCAATCGCCTCCGCGCGGGCGGCAGGAACCGGAAAGCCGGCCAACGTCGTCGCACCGGGCTTCATCAACAAATCCGGCACCAGCATGGCGACCCCTCACGTGGCAGGTCTCGCCGCGCTCATCCTGGACAAGAACGACACCCTGACTCCCGGCCAGGTCAGGAAGCTCATCGTGACGACCACGCCGGGACTGATCGGCCCTTTCTGGTACGGCAGGATCGACGCACTCGCGGCGGTCAACGCCACACCGCCGCCACCGTGACGGAGCGGCACATCGCAGGCCGGAAACCCTCGACGAGGAGAGACGTTCCATGTCCGACGACTTCGCGCCCCGCGCCGCAAGCGTCACTCCGAACGACAAGGCACTGGCGGCCCATGTGAAACGCGGGGTGACGAACTTCCGGACCGACAACCCGGTCGAGTTCCAGGAGATGGTCGGCGAGTTCGACGGCCGCAGGGCCAACCTGGCTGTGCTCGGATTCGGCCGGATCAACGTCCGGGTCGTGGGTGGAGACATCGTGATCGAGCCGGGGCTCGGACCGGACGAGGCGATGCACGGCGCCGTCTATCTGGAGGCCGCGCAGGCGATCGCGAGCGGTGTCCTCACGCCACTTCAGGCCTACTTCCGGGGAGATGTCATCGTTCGGGCCCCGGCGGGCGATCTGCACAACGGCTATGGCTTCTTCGTCAGATTCGCCGAACTGGCCTTCGCGTCGGCGAGAATGCGCACGCAACTCGACGAGTTGCGCGATGAATTCCTGTGAGACCTTGCCGCCCTCGGTCGAAGACGGCTGGGCCGCGCGGCTCGACCACGTCATGCACGAAGCGGTGACCGCACAGGACGCGGACCTGGGACGCATCGCCGGCGAGTTGATCCGTCACGGCGGCAAGAGGCTTCGCCCCCGGTTGCTGTTCCTCTCCGCAGGCCTCGGGGAGGCCGACGAAGCGCTGCTCGTGCACGCCGCCGCCGCGATCGAACTCATGCACGTGGGGTCGTTGCTCCACGACGACGTGATGGACGGCGCGGCGACCAGACGCGGAGCGCCCAGCGTGAATTCCCGGTGGGGCAACGCACGTGCCGCCACCACGGGAACGCACGTGCTCGCCTGCGCGATGGCCGAGCTGGAACATCTGCCGCACGACGCCGTGTCCACCGTGACGGAAGCGGCGTTCACGCTGTGCAGCGGCCAACTCCGCGAAACCGAGCATGTGTACGACTTGGATCTCGCCGTCGAGGAGCACCTCGAGATCATTCGCATGAAGACGGCCACGCTGTTCGGACTGCCGTGCAGGCTCGGTGCGGAGCTGTCCGGCTGCGATCCCGGACACATCGACGCTCTCTTCCGCTTCGGCCAGCAGCTGGGGATCGCATTCCAGCTCACCGACGACCTGCTCGATCTCGTCGGCGACGCGGCCGACCTTGGCAAGCCGACGGGTACCGATCTGCGCGCCGGAGTGTTCTCCCACTCGGTTCTCCTCGCGCTGCGACAGACCCCTGGCGGGCGGCTGGCCACACTGTTGCGTCACGAGAACCTCAGCGCGCGCGAAGCGGCCGAAGCCGCGGCGCTGGTGCTTCGCGCCGGCACCGTGGACGTGACCCGCGAACTCGCGGGCACGTATACCGAAGGCGCCGCCGCCGCGCTCGCCGAGCTCCCGGAATTCCCGGGCCGAGACGTGCTCGCCGCCA
This sequence comes from Streptomyces sp. NPDC048603, assembly GCF_043199475.1. Taxonomy (NCBI): domain Bacteria; kingdom Bacillati; phylum Actinomycetota; class Actinomycetes; order Kitasatosporales; family Streptomycetaceae; genus Streptomyces; species Streptomyces sp. NPDC048603. The sequence continues at coordinate 28,979 of NZ_JBICVY010000008.1, forward strand.
CGGCACGACGTGTCGCGAGCCGAATGGAATGAACGTGCGGAATCACTACGACGCGCTGGTGGTCGGCGCCGGGCCCGCGGGTAGCTCGACCGCCTACCACCTTGCGGTCCAGGGCCGCCGGGTCCTGCTGCTCGAAGCGCAGCGCTTCCCGCGGGACAAGGTGTGTGGTGATGCCCTGACGCAGCGCGCGGTCCGGGTCCTCGCCGCGATGGGTGTCCTCGACTTGCTCCCCCCTCCGGAACGCATGCGGGGCCTGCGGGTCCACATGCGCGGCCGCGGCCGGCGCGATTTCACCTACGGCGCCTATCCGGGTGCCGACAGCCACTGCCTCGTCGTGCCGCGCCGCCTGCTCGACGAAGCGATCTGTGCCCGCGCCGTGGCCGTCGGCTCCGAACTCTGGGATGGGGCCGTGGTAACGGCCCCGATCGTCGAGGGAGGACGAGTCGTCGGGGTGCGGGTGTGCCGCGACGGCCGGCCCGTCGACGTCCGGGCGGCCGCGGTTGTCGCGGCCGATGGCGCACGGTCCCCGCTGGCTCGCGCGGTGGGTCTGCTGCCCGAAGGCGACCTCGGCGTCGGCGTACGCGGCTATCTGACCGCTCTCGACGGTCTGCCGGACCTGCAAGAGGTCTTCCTGCCGCTCGACGACGTGGCAGGGCGGGACCTGTTGCCGTCGTTCGGCTGGATCAATCCGACATGTGCGTCGGAAGCGAACATCGGCGTCGCGTTGTTCCGTCCAGGATACGAAGCCCGCGCGGAACACGTGCTGCAGAACTTCCTCGCCCGGTTGAGCACGGGCAGCACAGGCCGAAAGGCGCTCGACGGTCGGTTGCGCGGAGAGTGGGCCACAGCGCCGCTCCGCCTCGACTTCTCCCCCGGTCGCTGCGCCGGCGACGGCATCCTGCTCGTCGGCGACGCGGCGGGGCTGGTGAACCCGTTCACGGGGGAGGGCATCAGCTACGCGCTTGAGTCCGGCAGGACCGCGGCCGAGGTCATCGACCGCGGTTTGACCCGCGATCCCACGCGTCCGGACCTCCTGGACCATGCGCTGCTGCTGGGGAACGCGTACTCCGGGGTGCTGACGGCCGGCCGCCGGTCGGCCCACCGGTACCAGTTCGTCTGGCGGGTCCTCGAGAGTACGTTCGACAGCGAGCGCGTGCCGTTCGCGCTGTGTCGCCGGGCACTCCTCCTCCCCGAGGGTATGGGCGAGCTCCGGGCGCATCGCGCGATCGACGACGTGGCCGGACTGATGGCGCCCGGGGCCGACGTACGCACCGACCTGCTCGGCATCGGTGAACTCATGGCGAGCGCCGTCCGCGACGAGTGGCCGTTCCTGGCCCGTCTGGCCATGTCGAGCTGGGGAGATCCCGGCGTCCCGTTCCGGCCGGCGCTGTTGCTGCTGCTGGCAAGCCACTTCGGTGACGGCGGCGCGCGCAGCCGCATCAAGATGGGCGCCGCGATCGAGCTCAGCGCCCTGGCGGCGCTCGCGCAACTCGGCGTCGAGGACACGCCGACACTTCACTCCAGCTGGGGAAACAGGTTCGCCATCCTCGTGAGCGATCTGCTGATGTCGAAATCGTTGCACCTGGCCACCGACGGCGGTCCTGAGGCGCTCGCGCTCATCTCCCACGCCGTCACGAAGGTGTGCACCGGCCGGATGGGCGAGCGGCAGCACGCATTCGACGTGCGGATGGCCGCGGACGATCACCTGTCGCTGGTGGAATCCCAGACCGCGTCGTCATTCGAGTTGCCGTGCCGCCTCGGAGCCGTCACCGCCGGAGCCGATCCGGAACATGTCGGAGCACTCGCGAGCTACGGCCGTGCGCTGGGCGTCGCGTTCCGGCTGACCGAGGACGTCCGCATCATCACCGGGGCCGCGCGCCCGACGGACAACGCCGCGGGCGCCGCACTGAGCGAAGGCACCCTGGCACACCCCGTGCTGGTCGCGCTGCAGCGTAGGCCCGGCAAGTTGACGAGCCTGATTCGTCGTGGGCGCTTGACGGCGGACGATGTCGAGGAAGCGGCCGCGATCGTCCGTGACAGCGGAGCGCTCGACGTGACGCGTGCGCTGGCACGCGAGCAGGCCCGCCGGGCGGCGGCCGCGCTGGAGGAACTGCCGGAAGGTCCTGCGCGGGCGTCATTGTTCGCGCTGGTTGACCATGCCGTCGGGCGAAGGGTTCCGGAACGACCCCGTTTCGGCCTCGGCGTTCGCGTGGCGCCCGCACCCCTGAGGCCCCTCTGACCGGCCGTGGCGTGATCACCGGCAGGTGGTCGATGGTGTCCTGTGGCGGCTGCGGACCGGGGCAAGGAGATCCACCGCGACCGCAACGTGGTCGAACGGTGAATCGCCGGCCTCGAGCAGTTCCGTGCGATCGCCACCAGCTCCAGGGGAGGCCGCGCCCCGGCCGCACGCGGCACCCGGCCCCGCGCCAGACCCCTGTGCGGCCCCGGGCCGCACAGGGTACCCGTGCCGCGTGCGGGCTCAGCCGTGCCAGGACCGCCACAGCGCCGCGTACGCGCCGTCCGCCGCGACCAGCTCGTCATGGCTGCCCAGTTCGCTGATCCGGCCGTCCTCCACCACCGCGATCACGTCCGCGTCGTGCGCCGTGTGCAGCCGGTGCGCGATCGCGATGACCGTACGCCCGTCCAGCACCCTGGCCAGCGAGCGCTCCAGGTGGCGCGCCGCCCGAGGGTCCAGCAGCGAGGTCGCCTCGTCCAGCACCAGGGTGTGCGGATCGGCCAGCACCAGCCGGGCCAGCGCGATCTGCTGCGCCTGCGCCGGAGTCAGCGCCGTACCGCCCGAACCCACCCCGGTGTCCAGGCCCTCCTCCAGAGCCCGCGCCCAGCCGTCCGCGTCCACCGCGCCGAGCGCCGCCCAGAGCTCCGCGTCCCCGGCGCCCGTCCGGGCCAGCAGCAGGTTGTCCCGCAGCGTGCCCGTGAAGACGTGGTGCTCCTGGTTGACCAGGGCCACGTGCGCGCGCACCCGCTCCGCCGGCATCTCCGACAGCCGCGCCCCGCCCAGCGTCACCTCGCCCGTGCGGGGCGCGTAGATGCCCGCCAGCAGCCGGCCCAGCGTGGACTTCCCCGCGCCGGACGGCCCGACCAGCGCCATCCGCGTGCCCGGCGGCACCGCCATCGACACCTCGTGCAGCACGTCCACCCCGTCGCGGTAGCCGAACCGCACCCCGTCGGCCCGTACCTCCCGGCCGTCCGGAGAGACCCGGGCATCGCCCGCGTCCGGTTCGATGTCCCGCACGCCGACCAGCCGGGCCAGCGACACCTGGGCGATCTGCAGCTCGTCGTACCAGCGCAGGATGAGCCCGATGGGGTCCACCAGCATCTGCGCCAGCAGCGCACCCGTGGTCAGCTGACCCACCGACAGCCACCCCTGCAGCACGCACCAGCCGCCGATCAGCAGCACCGCGCCCAGGATGGTCACGAAGGTGACGTTGATGACCGGGAACAGCACCGACCGCAGGAACAGCGTGTACCGCTCCCAGGCCGTCCACTCCTTGATCCGCTGCTCGGACAGCGCGATCCGGCGCCGGCCCAGCCGGTGGGCCTCGACGGTACGGCCCGCGTCCACCGTCTCGGTCAGGACGGCCGCGACCGCCGCGTACCCGGCGGCCTCCGAACGGTACGCCGAGGGCGCCCGCCTGAAGTACCAGCGGCAGCCCCACACCAGGACCGGCAGCGCCAGCAGTGCCGCCAGTGCCAGCGGAGGCGCGGTCACCGCGAGCGCGCCGAACAGCAGACCCGCCCACACCACACCGATGGCCAGCTGTGGCACGGCCTCCCGCATCGCGTTCGCCAGCCGGTCGATGTCGGTGGTGATGCGCGACAGCAGGTCACCGGTACCGGCCCGCTCCAGCACCCCCGGGGGCAGTCCCACCGACCGGACCAGGAAGTCCTCCCGCAGGTCGGCCAGCATCTCCTCGCCGAGCATCGCCCCGCGCAGCCGCGTCATCCGTACGAACACCGTCTGCACGACCAGGGCCAGCGCGAACAGCAGCCCCATGCGCCCCAGATGGAGCTCGCGTACGCCGGCCGCCAGATCGTCCACCACCTGCCCCAGCAGGTACGGGCCGACCATGGAGGCCACCACCGCGACCGCGTTGGCCGCCACCAGCAGGGCGAACGCCCGCCGGTGGCGGCGGAGCAGCCCGCCCACGTAGGCGCGGACCGTGGCCGGTGTCCCCACCGGCAGGGTGGCCGCCGTCTCCGGGGCCGCCGGATCGTACTCCGGCGCTGCCACGCCGATCATGCCGACTCCTCGATTTCCTTCAGCTCCGTGTCGAGCCCGTCCCCGAGCTCGCCCTCCATACGCGCCAGTTCCCGCTCCTCGTCCGTCTCGCGGGTCACCACCGCGCGGTAGCGCGGTTCGGAGCGCAGCAGTTCCCGGTGCGTGCCGACCGCGGCCACCGTGCCGCCGTCGATCAGGACCACCCGGTCGGCGCGGTCCAGCAGCAGCGGGGACGAGGCCAGCACCACCGTGGTGCGGCCGGCCCGCAGCGCCGACACCCCGTCGGCGATCCGCGCCTCGGTGTGCGAGTCGACCGCCGAGGTCGGCTCGTCCAGCACCAGCACCTCCGGGTCCGTGACCAGCGAACGCGCCAGCGCCAGCCGCTGCCGCTGCCCGCCCGACAGGGACCGGCCGCGCTCGGTGATCCGGGCCTCCATCGGGTCGGTGACCCCGTCCGGCGCGGACTGCAGCAGCGCCTGCAGTACGTCCCCGCAGCGGGCCGCGGCCAGCGCCGCCGGGGCGTCGACCGTCCCCGTGGCCGGTACGTCGAACAGCTCGCGCAGGGTCCCGGACAGCAGGACCGGATCCTTGTCCTGGACGAGCACCAGCGTGCGCGCGGTGTCCAGCGCGAGGTCGTCCAGCGCGACCCCGCCCAGCAGCACCGACGGGGTGCCCGCCGGGGCCTCGGCGGGGTGCCCGCCGAGCCGCTCGGCCAGCCGGCCCGCCAGGTCCGGGTCGCCGCACACCACGGCGGTGAGCGCGCCCGCCGGCGCCAGCAGCCCCGTCTCCGGGTCGTACAGGTCCCCGCCGGGCGGGGGTGCCCCGGCCGGCTCCCCGGCCGGCTCCGCGGGGCGGGCCGTCCCGGTAGGCTCCGGAGCGCCCGCCCGGGTCAGGGACAGCACCCGCGCGGCCCGTTTCGCGGACGGCCGCGAGAAGGAGTACGCCATGGCGATCTCCTCGAAGTGCCGGAGCGGATACAGCATCGTCGCCACCGCGCTGAACACCGCCACCAGTTCGCCGACCTCGATCCGCCCGTCGAGGGCAAGGCCGGCGCCGTACCAGATCACGGTGACCATCAGCGCGCCCGGCAGCAGCACCTGGACGGCGGAGATCAGCGCCCACATCCGGGCGGTGCGCACGGCGGCCCGGCGCACCTCCTGCGAGGCGTCGCGGTAGCGGCCGAGGAAGAGCTCCTCGCCGCCGATGCCGCGCAGCACCCGCAGTCCCGCCACCGTGTCCGAGGCCAGCTCGGTGGCCTTCCCGGCCTTCTCGCGCTGGATGTCGGCGCGGCGGGTGGCCCGGGGGAGCAGCGGCAGGACGGCCAGGGCCAGCACCGGCACGCCGACCGCCACCACCACGCCCAGCGAGGGCGAGTACACCAGCAGTCCCGCGCAGATCAGCAGCACGGAGAAGGCGGCGGCCAGGAACCGGGAGACCGCCTCCACGAACCAGCCGATCTTCTCGACGTCGCCGGTGGACACGGACACCACCTCGCCGGCGGCGACCCGCCTGGTGAGGGCGGAGCCCAGCTCGGCGGTCTTCCGGGCGAGCAGCTGCTGCACCCGGGCGGCGGCGGTGATCCAGTTGGTGACAGCGGTCCGGTGCAGCATGGTGTCGCCCACCGCGATGGCGATGCCCACCAGGAGGAGCAGTGCGCCGTCGAGCAGCAGGCGGGTGCCGTCGCGGTCGATGACCGCCTCGACGCCCAGGCCGACGGTGAACGGCAGTCCGGCGATGCCGGCGAAGTGGAGCAGGCCCCAGCACAGGCTCCTGGCCTGTCCGCCGAGCTGCATGCGTCCGAGCCAGAGCAGGAAGCGGGGGCCCGAACGGGTATCCGGTACCCCGGGATCCGGATACGGAAGATCACTGATCTGCATGACGCCCCATGCCTCGGTGAGTGGTCCAAACCGTGAAAGGTTCGCCCTTTCCGGGCCCGCCGGGCAATCGATTATCGCGGGAGGGGCCGGAACGGGCCCGGATCCTGTGGCGGGAGGGGGAGGAGGGGCCTCAGGGGCGGGTGGCGCGCTCCAGTTCCAGCAGTACCGAGTGGTAGTGACGGCCGGTCGCGCGGTCCATGCCCACCTCGCACATCCGGTTGGCGCAGAGGTGCGCGTCGAAGGCCCGGGACGTGACCTCGGCGGCCTCCCGCGCGGTGGCGGCGTCGGCCAGTTCCGGATGGAGCATCCCGCGGTCGCCGGCGAAGCCGCAGCAGCCCGCCTCGTCCGGCACCACGACCTCCTCGGCGCAGGCCGCGGCCACGGCCCGGAACCGCTCCTCGCCGCCGAGGTGGCGCATCGAGCAGGTGGGGTGCAGCACCGCGGAGCCGACCCTGCGGAACACCTCCAGGTGCGGCAGCAGCTCGTCGGCGGCCCACACCACCGAGTCCAGGACGGTCAGTTCCGCGTGCAGGGCGCGGTTGTCCCGGGTCAGGTACGGCACCACCTCGCGGGCGAGACCCAGGGCGCAGGAGGAGGCGTCCACCACCAGCGGCAGCCGCCCGCCGGCCGTCCAGCCCCAGGCCGCCTCCACGATCCGGTTGGCCATCACCCGGTTGCCGGCCTCGTACCCCTTGGAGTTCCAGATCGTCGCGCAGCAGGTGCCCGCCACGTCACCCGGGATCCACACGGGCTTCCCGGCCCGCGCCGACACGGCGACCACCGCCTCCGGCAGCGTGCGCGCGTCCGTCCCGTCGGGCGTGCCGAAGATCCGGTTCACACAGGCGGGGTAGTAGACGGCCGCCGCGCCGGAGCGCGTGGTGGCGGGCAGCTCGTGTGCCGGGGCGCCCGGGATCTGCGGCAGCCACTCCGGCACCAGGTCGGGCCGTACCGCCTTGCGGACGGCGCCGGTGAGCGACCGCAGGGGCGCGCCGCCGATCCGGTGGGTGATCCGGTCGGCGGCCCCCACCGCCAGCCGGGCCGCCCGTTCCACGGCCTTGAAGTGGCGGGCGGCGAGTTCGGCGGCGTGCTCCTCGCGGGGGCTGTGCCGGCGGTGGCGGAAGTCCTTCATCAGCGCGCCGGTGTCGATGCCGACGGGGCAGGCCAGCTTGCAGGTGGAGTCGCCCGCGCAGGTGTCCACGGCGTCGTACCCGTAGGCGGACAGCAGTCCGTCCAGCACCGCGGAACCCGGCTGCTGCCGCAGCATCTCGCGGCGCAGCAGGATCCGCTGCCGCGGAGTGGTGGTCAGGTCCTTGCTGGGGCAGGTCGGTTCGCAGAACCCGCACTCGATGCAGGGATCACCGACCGCCTCGATCCGCGGAATGGTCTTGAGGCCGCGCAGGTGCGCCTGCGGGTCCCGGTCCAGCACGATCCGGGGGGCGAGCACTCCGTCCGGGTCGATGATCTGCTTGGTGCGCCACATCAGTTCGGTGGCCCGTGGCCCCCATTCCAGCTCCAGGAAGGGGGCGATGTTCCGGCCGGTGGCGTGCTCGGCCTTCAGCGCGCCGTCGAAGCGGTCGACGGTGAGCCGGCAGAAGGCGTCCATGAAGGCCTCGTACCGGGCCACGTCGGCCGGCTTCGCCGCGTCGAAGGCCAGCAGGAAGTGCAGGTTGCCGTGGGCGGCGTGACCGGCGACGGCCGCGTCGAACCCGTGCTCCGTCTGGAGTTCCAGCAGGGCCGCGCAGGCCTCCGCGAGCCGGGCCGGCGGCACCGCGAAGTCCTCGGTGATCAGGGTGGTGCCGGAGGGCCGGGCGCCGCCCACCGCCGGGATGAACGCCTTGCGGGCCTTCCAGTACCCGGCGACGGCCCCCGGGTCCGAGGTGAAGGTGTTGGTGACGGACGGGACGGGGGCGACCAGCTCCAGGCCGGCCAGCAGGCCGGTCGCGCGCCGCCGGTACTCCGCCTGCCCGGCCTCGTCGGGGGCCCGGAACTCGACCAGCAGGGCGGTGGTGTCGCGGGGCAGTCCGGCCCAGTCCGCCGGGACGCCGTCGACGACCGCCGAGGCGCGCAGCGTGTTCCCGTCCATCAGCTCGACGGCGAGCGCCCCGGCCTCGTTGAAGAGCGGCACCGCGGCGGCCGCGGCGGGCAGCGAGGGGAAGAAGAGCAGCGCGGCGGTGACGTGCCGGTCCAGCGGCAGGGTGTCGAACACGGTCTCGGCGATGAAGCCGAAGGTCCCCTCGGAGCCGACCATCAGACCGCGGAGGATCTCGACGGGGGTGTTCCCGTCGAGGTAGGCGTCCAGCCGGTAGCCGTTGGTGTTCTTGATGGAGTGTTTGGCGCGGATCCGGGCCACCAGCTCCGGCTCGGACTCGATCTCCTCCTTCACCGCCAGCAGGCCGTGGCACAGGGCCGGCTCCGCCCGCAGCAGCTCCTCGTCGGCGAGCGGGTCGGCGGTGTCCACCACGGTGCCGCCGGGCAGGACGAGGGTGAGCGAGGACAGCGTGCGGTACGCGTTGCGGGTGGTGCCGGCGGTCATGCCGGAGGAGTTGTTGGCGACCACCCCGCCGAGCGTGCAGGCGACGGCACTGGCCGGGTCGGGGCCGAGCACCCGGCCGTGCCGGGCCAGCGCGGCGTTGGCGCGGGCGACGGTGGTCCCGGGACGGATCCGGGCCCGCAGGCCGTCCTCGAGCACCTCGATCCCGGACCAGTGGCGGCGTACGTCGACCAGGATGTCCTCGCCCTGCGCCTGCCCGTTCAGGGAGGTCCCGGCAGAGCGGAACACCACCTCGCGCTGCCGGCCGTGGGCGTAGGACAGCACGGCGGAGATGTCGTCGATGTCCTCGGCGATCACCACGACCTGGGGCACGAACCGGTACGGGGAGGCGTCCGAGGCGTAGCGGACCAGGTCGGAGATCTTCCAGAGCACCTTGTCGGCGCCGAGCAGCGCGGTCAGTTCGGAGCGCAGTGGCTCGGGGGTGCCGCCCGCCCGGTGCTGGGGCACCCGGTCGGGTGCCGGGCCGCTGACCGTGTGCGGCCGGAGGGTTCCGGGCCTGGGCTCCAGCAGCGGCATGCGCGACTCCTCGCTCCCGTCAGCAGGGGCGCTCCGCCGGGACGTCCGCCAGAGCGTTGAGCAGGCCGCCGAGCACCTCGCGCTGTTCGGCGGTCAACGGAGCCAGGATCTCCTCCGCGGCGTCGGTTCGCGCGTTGCGCAGCCTGCGCAGCGTGGCGCGGCCGGTGTCGGTGAGCTCGATCCGGGTCACCCGGCGGTTGGCGGGGTCGGGCACCCGGCGTACGCAGCCGGCCGCCTCCAGGCCGTCGACGAGCGTGGTCACCTGGCGCGGCACCACCTCCAGCCGGGCCGCGATGTCCGCCATCCGGGGCGGGGCGTCCGCCGGGTAGTGGGCGACCACGCGCAGCAGCCGCCCCTGGGCGGGGGTGATGCCGACGGGCTCCAGATGGCGCTTCTGGATGCGGTGGAGGCGGCGGGTCAGACGGAGCAGCTGCTCGGCGAGGAGGCGGTCGGTGCCTGCGTCGGTACCTGCGCCGGTGTCTGCGTCGGGGCCGACCCCGGTGCCGGCCTGAGGGGACGGGGTGCTCATACCGGGAACCCTATCAGGACGTTGTTCATTGTGAGTATAGGTAACAATGAGCTATGCTCCAATGGATCCGATGAGTCACGAGCCGAGGTCATGGAGCCGGCGGCCCGTGTCCTCCTGACACCTCCCGAGGGAGCCCATGCACCCAGAAGAACTCACCTGGACGCCGTCCGAGCGTCCCCTCGACACCGGCCGGCCCGCTTCCGGCGAGCAGCCGCGCGAGCTCCGCCGCATCGTGCGCCTGTTCCGCCCCTACCGCGGCCGGCTCGCCGTGGTCGGGCTGCTCGTCTTCGCCTCCTCGCTGGTCGGCGTCGCCTCGCCGTTCCTGCTGAAGGAGATCCTGGACACCGCCATCCCGGAGGGCCGGACCGGGCTGCTCAGCCTGCTCGCCCTGGGCATGATCCTGACCGCCGTGGTCACCAGCGTGTTCGGCGTCCTGCAGACGCTCATCTCCACCACGGTCGGGCAGCGCGTCATGCACGACCTGCGGACCGCGGTCTACGCACAGCTCCAGCGCATGCCGCTGGCCTTCTTCACCCGGACCCGCACCGGCGAGGTGCAGTCCCGGATCGCCAACGACATCGGCGGTATGCAGGCCACCGTCACCTCCACCGCGACCTCCCTGGTGTCGAACCTGACCGCGGTCATCGCCACCGTGGTCGCCATGCTCGCCCTGGACTGGCGGCTCACCCTGGTCTCGTTGCTCCTGCTGCCGGCCTTCGTGTGGATCAGCCGCCGGGTCGGCCGCGAGCGGAAGAAGATCACCACGCAGCGCCAGAAACAGATGGCCGCGATGGCCGCCACCGTCACCGAGTCCCTCTCGGTCAGCGGCATCCTGCTCGGCCGCACCATGGGCCGGGCCGACTCCCTCACCCGCGCCTTCGAGGAGGAATCCGAGAAGCTCGTCGGGCTGGAAGTCCGGTCCAGCATGGCCGGACGCTGGCGGATGTCCACCATCGGCATCGTCATGGCCGCGATGCCCGCCCTGATCTACTGGGCCGCCGGCCTCGCCCTCCAGTCGGGCGCGCCCTCGCTGTCCGTCGGCACCCTGGTCGCCTTCGTCACCCTCCAGCAGGGGCTGTTCCGCCCGGCCGTGAGCCTGCTCTCGACCGGTGTGCAGATCCAGTCCTCGCTCGCCCTGTTCGCCCGGATCTTCGAGTACCTGGACCTCCCCGTGGAGATCAGCGAACGCCCCGATGCGGTGCGGCTGGACCAGGCGAAGGGGGAGATCCGCCTCCAGGACGTCGACTTCTCCTACGACGGAGGGGACTCCGCCCGGCGCACCCTCTCCGGCATCGACATCACCGTCCCGGCCGGCACCTCCCTCGCCGTGGTCGGCCCGACCGGCTCCGGCAAGAGCACCCTCAGCTATCTGGTGCCCCGGCTCTACGACGTCACCGGCGGCCGGGTCACCCTCGACGGGGTCGACGTACGGGACCTGGACTTCGACTCGCTGGCCCGCTCCATCGGGGTGGTCTCCCAGGAGACCTACCTCTTCCACGCCTCGGTGGCGGACAACCTGCGCTTCGCCAAGCCGGACGCCACCGACGAGGAGATCGCCGAGGCGGCCCGGACCGCGCAGATCCACGACCACATCGCCTCCCTCCCGGACGGGTACGACACGCTCGTCGGCGAGCGCGGCTACCGCTTCTCCGGTGGCGAGAAGCAGCGTCTGGCCATCGCCCGGACGATCCTCCGCGACCCGCCGGTGCTGATCCTCGACGAGGCGACCAGCGCCCTGGACACCCGCACCGAGCACGCCGTCCAGCAGGCCATCGACGCGCTGTCGGCCGGACGCACCACCATCACGATCGCGCACCGCCTGTCCACCGTCCGCGACGCCGACCAGATCGTGGTGCTGGATGCCGGCCGGATCGCCGAGCGCGGTACGCACGGGGAACTGCTGGAGGCCGACGGCCGGTACGCCGCACTGGTGCGCCGGGACGCTCGGATGGAAGCCGCCCCACAGTGACCGCGATCCTGTGATCGTGTGACTATCGGTCCGGAATGCGGCATATATGTCGGGAATCCACCGGATCGCGTATTACCGTCCCGGTATGCATCCTGAGCACCGGCCGCCGAGAGGCCGGACCACCCGCCTCACCCGCCTCACCCGCCGCGGCCGACTGGCGATCTTCTTCGCCCTGGTGCTCGCGACGGGGGCGGCACTCCTCGTCCCGAAGCTGCTGCCGGGCGCCGAGCCCGAGCGGGCGCGCACACTGCTGATCCCCGAGGGCTGGCGGGCCGCCCAGGTCTACGCGGCGGTCGACCGTGAACTCGGGCTGCCACCCGGAACCACCCGCAGGGAGGCCGCGAAGGCGGCCCTGCCCCTGCCGGCCGAGGCCAAGGGCAACCCCGAGGGCTACCTCTTCCCGGCCACGTACCCGGTGACCTCGAAGACCACCCCCGCCGACCTGCTCCACTACATGGTGCGGACGGCCACTGGGAAGCTCGGCACCAAGGCCGTGGCCGACGGCGGGCGGGTGCACGGCATGACCCCGTACCAGACGGCGACCCTCGCCAGCATCATCCAGGCCGAGGCCGAGACCCCCGCCGACATGGGCAGGGTGGCCCGGGTGGTGCACAACCGGCTCGCCCGGTCGATGCCGCTGCAGATGGACTCCACCCTCAACTACGCGCTGAACCGCAACACCGTGGACACCACCCTGGCCGACACCCGGATCGACAGCCCGTTCAACACCTACGAACGCCAGGGCCTGCCGCCCACCCCGATCGACAGCCCCGGACTGCCCGCCATGGCGGCGGCAGTCGCCCCGACCCCCGGCAACTGGCTGTTCTTCGTCACCGTCAAGCCGGGCGACACCCGCTTCTCGGCGACCTACGAGGAGCACCAGCGGCACGTGGCCGAGTTCAACCGGGTCCGGGCCGCCGCCCGGGCGGGAAGCAGCCCGACCCGCCCCGGTCCGGCCTGACCGGCCCGCCCCGGGTCAGCCGCTCGCGCCTGCCGCGGCCGGCACACGGAGCAGCAGCCGGCGGATCTCGCGCACGGCCGCGCCGCCGGCGCGGTTGGCGCCGATGGTGCTCGCCGAAGGCCCGTACCCGACCAGGTGCACCCGCGGATCCCGCACCGCCCGGGTCCCGTCCAGCCGGATACCACCGCCCGGCTCGCGCAGACGCAGCGGGGCCAGGTGGTCGATCGCGGGGCGGAAGCCGGTGGCCCAGAGGATCACGTCCGCCGTGACCGAGCTGCCGTCCGCCCAGACGGCTCCCTCCGGGGTGATCCGTTCGAACATCGGCCGCCGGGCCAGCACCCCGGACTCCAGTCCGGCCCGGACCGCCTCGTTCAGCGGCAGCCCGGTCACACTCACCACGCTCTGCGGCGGCAGCCCCCGGCGGACCCGCTCGTCCACCAGCGCCACGGCCGCGCGCCCCTCGGCCTCCCCGAAGTCGCCGTCCCGGAACACCGGCGGCCGACGCGTCACCCAGGTCGTCTCCGCCGCCACCCCGGCGATCTCCAGCAGGTGCTGCACCCCCGAGGTGCCGCCGCCCACCACGACCACTCGGGCCCCCGCGAACGCCTGCGGTCCCGGATAGCCGGCGGTGTGCAGCTGCCGCCCGAGGAAGGTCTCCTGCCCGGGGTGGCGCGGCCAGAACGGCCGGTCCCAGGTGCCGGTGGCGTTGATCAGCGCACGCGCCGACCAGTGCCCCGCCGAGGACTCCACCAGCAGCCGGTCCCCTTCCCCCGGCCGTACGGCCGACACGTCCACCGGCCGCCGGACCGACAGCCCGAAGGCGCGCTCGTAGGAGTCGAAGTACGCGCCGATCACCTCGGACGAGGGCCGCCCGGAGTCCGCACCGGTGAGCTCCATGCCGGGCAGCGCGTGCATGCCGTGCACCCGGCCGTAGGTCAGGGTGGGCCACCGGTACTGCCACGCCCCGCCCGGGCGGGGCGCGCGGTCCAGGACCACGTGCTCCAGCCCGGCGCGCCCCAGGTGGTAGGCGCTCGACAGACCCGCCTGCCCCGCGCCGACGACCACCACGTCCACGTCCACGACCCCGAATTCGTTCACGGTTCTACCAACTCGCGGGTCTGCCGGGATCTTCCCTCAGGATGTGCGGGCAGCCCGTCCCACCGCCTCGACCAGGGGCAGCAGCCGGTGCGGCACCCGCTCGCGCAGCGCCACCTCGGTGCGGGTCCGCACCACCCCCGGCAGCCGGATCAGCCGCTGGATCACGTCCTCCAGGTGGGCGTTGTCGCGGGCGGCCACCCGGGTGAGCAGGTCCCCGCCGCCGGTGATCGAGAACGCCTCGATGATCTCGGGTACGGCGGCCAGCGCGTCCCCGACCTCGTCCAGACGGCCCTGGGTGACCTCGATGTGCACGAAGGCCAGCACCGGGTGCCCGAGCGCCGCGGGGGACAGTACGGGCCCCGTGCCGGTGATCACCCCGGTCCGTTCCAGCCGTTCCAGCCGGGCCTGCAGGGTGCCGCGCGCGATGCCGAGCAGCCGCGCGTACTCGCGCACGCTGGTGCGCGGCTGCTCGATGAGCAGCCGGAGGATGCGGGTGTCGAGCTCATCCACCGTCATGCCCGCCATCATCCCAGCCGGCCGTGGGGACACCGGATGCCCCGAGGCCGTGACCGAGGCCGAGCCCGCGGTCACGGCACCGCCGCCGCGCCGGTGTTCCTGGCGCTGCCCGGGGCGCTGGAGTCGCTGTCCGGCCGCCGCACACCCCGACAGGTGTCGGTGGGCATCGTCCCCGAGCCTCCCGTCGTCGGGCGGCGGCCAGGGGTATCCATGCCGAGGTGCCGGGCCGCGGCACGCCGGGCCCTGCGCGAACAGCGGGTGTACGGAGTGCCGGTCGTCACCTCGGGTGAGGCGGTCCTCCCGCTGCCGCCGAGGTCACCTCCCATTCACACCCCAGGGTTGCGGGGAAAAATTCATGATGCGTAGACTTCATGTCATAGTGAATTACTGGGCGACTGCCGTTCCGGCAATTGCGAGGAGGGGACATGCACACGGTTCGTACGGATGAGCTCACTGGCGCGGGAGCGTCCAGTTCCGCATCCGGATTAGGCCGGGCCGCCGACAAGGCCCGCTGGGTGGTCCTGGCGGTCACCCTGTCCGCCGTCTTCATGCAGATGCTGGACACCACGATCACGATGGTCGCCCTGCCCGAGCTGCAGGCCGATCTCGGAGCGACCTTCGCCGAGGTGCAGCTCGTCGTCGCCGTCTACTCCCTGGCCTTCGCCTGCACCCTGGTGACGGGCGGACGGCTGGGCGACATCCACGGCCGGAAGAAGATCTTCCTGATCGGCATGGTCGGCTTCACCCTCGCCTCCGCGCTCTGCGGGGCGGCGACCGGCTCGACGTTCCTCATCCTGTCGCGGGTGTTCCAGGGAGTCTGCTCCGGGCTGATGTTCCCGCAGGTCCTGTCGATCCTCCAGGTCACGTTCTCCCCGCAGGAGCGCCCCAAGGCCCTCGCGGCCTACGGCGCCTCCGTCGGTCTGGGCACGGTGCTCGGGCCGGTGCTGGGCGGCTGGCTGATCGACCTGGACATCCTCGGCACCGACTGGCGGTCCATCTTCTTCGTCAACCTGCCCATCGGCCTGCTCGCCCTGTTGGTGGGCATGGCCAAGATCCCCGAGTCCTCCGCCGAGGGCGCGCGCCGGCTCGACGTCATCGGCGCCGTGATCCTCACCGCGGGCCTGTTCAGCCTGATCCTCCCGCTGGTCATCGGCCGCGAACACGACTGGCCCGGCTGGAGCCTGGTCCTGCTCGGCCTCAGCCCGCTGGTACTCGTCGGGTTCGCCCTCTGCGAAAGGGCGCTGACGGCCCGTCCGGACGGTGCTCCGCTGGTCCCCACGGGCCTGTTCCGGGAGCGTTCCTTCTCCGTGGGTCTGCTCATCAGCATCGTCTTCTTCGCGGGCATCCCGTCCTTCTTCATGACCTTCTTCCTGACCCTCCAGGCTGGGTTCGGCTACAGCCCCGTCTCCGCCGGCGCGGTCAGCCTCGGCTTCGCGCTCTTCATCGCGGTCGGCAGCGCCCGTTCCGCCGCCGTGGTCAAGAAGCTCGGCAAGTGGACGCTCGCCCTGGGCACCGGCCTGCTGCTGATCGGCATGACGGGGGTCATGGTGACCGTCGACTGGGCCGGCACCGATCTGCACGGCTACCAACTGATCCCGTCCCTGATGATCGCCGGCGTCGGCGGTGGCTTCTTCCTCGCCCCCTGCACCGGCATCATGCTGGCCGGCCTCAGGTCGCGCGAGGCCGGGTCCGCCTCCGGAGTGCTGGCCACCGCCCAGCAGGTGGGCATCGCGGTGGGCATCGCCGTGGCGGGCATCCTCTTCTTCGGGCTGCTCGGATCCAACGCGGCGGGCTCCAGCGGCAGCGCGGTCCCCGAGCTGCGGCGGGACCTGGCCGCGGCCGGCGTCCCGGCGCCGCAGCAGGACCGGATCGTCACCGGGTTCGAGACCTGCTTCGGTGACCGGATGAACCAGAAGGACCTCACCGAGACCCCGGAGAGCTGCACCCGGATCGAGCGGGAGACGGCCCAGAGCCCGGCCCCGCAGGAGCTGAAGACCAAGGTGCAGGCGGCCGTGCTCGGCAAGGCCGTGCCCGAGGCCCGCAAGGCGAACTTCAGCGACAGCTTCGGCCAGGTCGTCTACTGGCAGCTCGGCTGCTTCGCCCTGTCCTGCCTGCTGGTGTTCCTCCTGCCGAAGATCCGGCCGGAGGACGTCGCCGACGTGCCCGGCGGGGCCTGATCAGGACCCGGCGTGTGCGGCCGTACCGCACACCAGCGCACGGTGAACACGGCTGTCGGCCACGGGCCGGCAGCCGTGCGGTCTTTCCGGCGCCCGCGCGGCGCCGGGTTCTCGGAGGGTGGGAAAACGATGCTCGTGATGGTGCTGCCGGCGGTGGCCTCGGCCTTTGTGTACGGGGCCGCGGCCGTGGCGCAGGAGCGCGCGGCGGCCGGCGGAGCCACCGGAGCGGCGGCGTGGAGGCTCTCCGTACCGCTGAACCTGCTCGGAGCGGGGCTGCACATCTGGGCGCTGGGTTACGGTCCGCTGACCGTGGTCCAGACCCTCGGAGCACTCACCCTGGTCGCCGCGCCGCTGCTGTCCCAGGCGCTGCGGCACCGGCGGATGAACCGGCAGCAGTGGACCGGGATCGCCCTGACGGTGGCGGGGATGGCCGGGCTCCTCCTGCTCGGCCGGTCGGCCCGTGTGAACGAGGCCCTGAGTACGGGCCGGATCCTCGCCGTCGTCGGCATCACCGCCGCCGTGCTCGGGATCTCGGCGGTCGCGAGGGCGGTGGCCCGCCGGCCGGTGGTGGTCAGCCTGTGGTTCGCGGCAGCCGCGGGCGTGGCCTTCGGCGCCTCCTCGACCCTCGCGCAGGCCCTGGCCCTCGCCCTCGGCGGGGAAGGTGCCCGCATCTCCTGGCTGCCCGCCCTGCTCGTCGCCGCGGTGGTCGCCGCGCTGGCCTGCGCCGGACTGCTGACCTCGCAACTCTCCTACAAGGCCGGGCTCGAGGCCCCGCTCGCCACGGTCACCCTGGTCAACCCGGCCTATACCGCGATGGTCGGCTTCCTCGTCCTGGGCGAGCGCTACGTGACGGGGATCCCCAGCGGGCTGCTGGCCGCGGCCACCGCGCTGGCGGTCGGCCGCGGTGTGTACGTCCTCGCCCACGCACCGGCCGCGCCCCGTGCCGTGCCGGTCGCCGCCGACCGGACCGGAGGCGGCCCGAAAGCCGCATCCGTCGTGTAGCGATCGGCGACGGTGCGGCTCACGGGCCGGCCGTTGGACGTCCGGGGTGTCCGGCTAACGCGCATCCGCTTCCTTGCGGGCCCAGATGGAGTCGAGGGCCGGCGCCACCCAGGTGATCAGGTCGTCGAAGTCCATCGAGGCCAGGGGCTCCACGCGGGCGACGTACCGGAGGATGGCGATGCCCAGCAGGTGTGCCGAGGCGATGGCCAGTACGGACCGGGTCGCCTCGGTGTCCGGCATGCCCAGGAAGCGCGCGACCTGCTCGTTGCTGGCCTCTACCCGTGCCCGGTACACGTCCGAGGTGGTGGCGTCGCTCAGGGCGCCCCGGTAGATCGCGATCATCGCGAGCCGGGTCGTCTCGTTCTCGCAGAAGCTCAGATAGGCCCGGGCGAACCACTTGACCTGGGTCATCGCGTCCGCGTCCTCCAGGGCGCTCTCCTGGAGGTTGTCGAAGATGCTGGACGCGCTGAGCTGCGAGCCGATCGCGGCCTGGTACACGCCTTCCTTGTTGGTGAAGAAGTGGTGGACCAGGGCCGGGTCGACCTGCGCCAGATCGGCGATCGCCCGGATCGTCGTCCCCGAGTACCCCTTCGCCGCGAAGAGCTGCAGGGCGGCGGACAGGATCTGCGTTCTGGTGCCGCTGTCGCCGGGGCGCCGGCCACTGCGGGCCGGAAGCGGACGCCCGCTGCCCGTGGTGCGCGGCGCGTCGGCAGACGTGTCCGGTGTGCCCGAGCTGTCCGAGGGCTTACGAACGCCCATAAGACCCCTTCGATGAAATTCACGACTTGAAGAAATCGAAAGTACCACAGCCCCTCCACGTCCCGACCGGCCGGTAACCGGATTCGGTCCGGTCCGTCCGGTGCCGACGGGGACGGGAACACGCAGGTCCGGTACGGCAATCCGTACCGGACCTGAGTCCGTCGCGGAAGGGGGCGGTCCCTGCCGCCGAGCAACTCGTGCCGCAGAGCAGCCCTCGCCCCGGCGGCATCCAGCCGGTGGTGGCAGGCAGGGCAGCCATGGACCACTGGCCTCCCCGTGGCCGAACGGATCAAGGATTTACTGAGCCAATGGCTCAGTGAACTCGAGCCGAGTTGAGCCGGCTGCCTTCATCTCCTTATCCTTGCCCTATCCATGTATCTACGGCGCCGCAGCGCCGGGCCGGCGACGAGGCCGGACCGGACCGCGGTGCCTTCGTCGTGCCCGAGCCCCGCCCACCACCCCCGGGCGGCCGCCGGGTGCGGCGCGCAACACCTGCAAGGGGGGCGGCACACCGCCGTGAAGAGGATGTTCGTGGCTCCTGATCCGGGGCTCGCAAGGCTCCGCAACTCGTCCCGCGCCGTCATCGGCGTCGCACTCGCCGTCGCCCTGGCGGAACTCGCCGGGCTCTCGCTCACCGCCTCCATCACCGGCGGCCTGGCGGCCCTGCTCGCCCTCTTCACCGTCACCGACGCCACCGTCCGCGCGCAGCGGATCACCACCGCCCTCCTGCCTGCCGCGGGCTTCCCGGTGCTCGCCCTGGCGACCACCCTCCACGGCGTGCCGCTGCTGCGCGACACCGCGTTCCTCGCCGTCGTGTTCTGCGGGGTCTACGCCCGCCGCTTCGGGCCGCGCGGCCACGCGCTCGGCATCTTCGCGTTCATGCAGTTCTTCGTGACGCAGTTCCTGCACGCCGCGCCCGCCCAGCTCCCCGAGCTCTGCACAGCCGTCAGCCTGGCCCTGGTCGCCGCCGCCGCGGTCCGCTTCGTCCTCTGGCCCATCGAGCGCCGCACCCCGCCCGCCCCGGCCCCGCCGCCGCTGCCCGGCACCGGCCTGGCCCGCCCCACCACCCGGCAGGCCTTCCAGGCCACCGCCGCCTGCGCCTTCGCACTGACCGTCGGCCAGATCGTCTCCGCCGACCGCTGGTACTGGGCCGTCGGCACCGCCTGGTGGATCTTCGTCAACACCGCCTCCCGCGGCGAGACCCTGGTCCGCGGCTTCCGCCGGGTCGTCGGCACCGTCACCGGCATCGCCGCAGGCCTGCTCGTCGCCGTCCCGCTGCACGGCGCCCCCGCGCCCACCGCCGCCCTGGTCGCCGTCTGTGTCTTCGGCATCTTCTACACGGCCGCCCCCTCGTACTCCTGGATGATGTTCTTCGTCACCGTGATGGCCGGCCTGCTCTACGGGCTGCTCGGAGTGCTCCACCCCGGCCTGCTCCTCCTCCGCTTCGAGGAGACCGCCCTGGGCGCCCTGGGCGCCGCCCTCGCCGTGACCCTGGTCCTCCCCGTCACCACCCACGCCGCCAACGACGCCTGGATCCAGCGCGCCCTGCACTGCGTACGCGCCGCCACCGCCGCCGCCAGCCGGCGCCTGGCCGGCGACCCGGAGGCCGACCCGGCCCCGCACGCCGCCGAACTGGAACTGCTGCTCGGCCGGGTCCGGCTGGCCCTCGCCCCGCTGGTCCACCCGCTCAGCCCGTTCCGCGCCCGCAAGGCCCGGGCCCGCCAGGTCCTCGCCCTGCTCGACGACTGCGCCCGGGAGGTGCGCGGCCTGGCGGCCGTCGCCGCCGACCCGCAGGCCTCGCACGACGCCCGCCTCGCCGCCGCCTGCTGGCGGGTCGAAGCCGCCGTCGAGGCCCTCACCGGCCCGGGCGAGGACACCCCCGACGTCCCGCTGCCCGGCCCCGGCGCCGACGCCCCCGCCCTGGCGCACCTGCACGGCCTGGAGCACGCCCTGGCCGCCCTGGCCACCCCGCTCCGCACCGACCCGAAGGCCCCCCTGGTCACCGCCTGACCCGCGGCTCCGCCCCCGAACCCGCCCCCCGTCCCCGAGGCGTCCCGCCCGGCCGGGGGGCTTCTTCGTGCACCCCCGCCCCCGCCCCCGGCCTCACCCCAGGCCCGCCGGAAGCCGCCCCGTGTGCAGGACGCCCAGGTGCTGCGTCGCCCGCGTGAGGGCGACGTACAGGTCGCTGGGCTGCTGGTCGGCCGGCTCCACCACGATCACCGTGTCGAACTCCAGGCCCTTGGACTGGCGCGGATCCAGCAGCACCACGCTCCGCGTCAGGTCCGGCTCGGCGCCCGCCTCCACCTCCGGCAGCACCTCCGCCAGTACGCCGTGCAGGGCGCGCGGCGCGATCACGGCCAGCCGGCCCTCGGCCGGCACGCCCTCCGCCACGGCCTTCGCTACCTCCGCCGGCAGGTCCGCGGCGGCCCGCACCCACGGCCGCACGCCCGTCGAGCGCACCGAGCGCGGCGGCTCGAAACCGGGCCTGCCCGCCCGCAGCACTGCTGCCGCCAGGTCCATCACCTCGGCGGGCGTGCGGTAGTTCACGCCCAGCCGGACCAGCTCCCAGCGGTCCCCGACCCAGGGGCCCAGGATCCGCTCCCACGAGCCCAGTCCCGCCTCGTCCCCGGTCTGTGCCGGGTCGCCCACCAGGGTCATCGACCGGGTGGGACAGCGCCGCATCAGCATCCGCCAGGCCATCGCCGACAGCTCCTGCGCCTCGTCCACGATCACGTGCCCGAAGGCCCAGGTGCGGTCGGCGGCCGCCCGCTCGGCGGTGCTCCGGTGATCGGCCTCCTCGTGCCGCTCCGCCATCCGCTCGGCGTCGATGATGTCGTGCGCGGCCAGGTACTCGCTCTCCATGTCCTCGAACTCGTACGACTTCGAGCCCTCGGACAGGTCCAGCACGCCCTGCGCGTACGCGATGCGCTCCTGACGCTCCCGCTCGGCGGCCGCCCTTTCCGCGGCGTCGTCGTACCCGAGCAGCTCGGCGGCCTCGTCGAGCAGCGGCACGTCGGCCGCCGTCCAGCCGCCGCCGGCCCGGCGGATCAGGGCGGCGTCCGCCCCGGGGAGGTGCGTGGGGTCCGCCAGGAACTCCGCGACCAGCCGCTGCGGGGTCAGCTCGGGCCACAGCGTGTCGATGGCGGCGTGCACCTCCGCGCTGGTGGCGATCTCCTTGCCCAGCTGGGCGATGTCGTCTGGGCCGAGCAGGTTGGGACCGCCGTACGGGTCGGCGCCGAGCCGGTCGGCGAGCTGCTCGGTCAGGGCGTCGATGATCCGGAAGGCGAAGAAGGGACGGGCCAGGTTGTGCGGCAGCCCGGTGGCGCGGGCCCGGTCCCGGGCCTCATGGGCCATCGTGCGGTGCAGCAGCAGGGTGCCGTAGTCGTCGTGGTCGACCTCCAGCGCCGGCTCCGGCAGCACCGCGCTGTCCTCGCCGGCCCCCGCCGGGACCGTCTCCGGCAGGGTCTGCCGGTCCCGGACCACCGCGGCCAGCACTTCCGCCATCCCGGCCCGGCCCTTGACGGCCGCGGCCCCGGGGCGGTCGCCGGCGGTGGGCCGTACGCCGGGGAACAGCTCGCCCACGGTGGCCAGCAGCACCCCGGTCTCGCCGAGGGCCGGCAGCACCTCGCCGATGTAGCCGAGGAAGGCCGGATTGGGGCCGACGATCAGCACCCCGCGACGGGCCAGCAACTCCCGCTGCGCGTACAGCAGATAGGCGGCGCGGTGCAGGGCGACGGCCGTCTTGCCGGTGCCCGGCCCGCCCTCCACCACGAGCACCCCGCGGTGCGGGGAGCGGATGATCCGGTCCTGGTCGGCCTGGATGGTCCGCACGATGTCGTGCATCCGGCCGGTCCGGGCCGCGTCGAGGGCGGCCAGCAGCACGGCGTCCGCGTCGGCTCCCTCGTGGCCGGTGCGCTCGGCGTCGGTGAGGTCGAGGATCTCGTCGTGCAGGGCGGTGACCTCGCGGCCCCGGGTGGTGAGGTGCCGGCGGCGGCGCAGCCCCATCGGGTGGTAGCCGGTGGCGAGGTAGAAGGGGCGGGCGACGTCCGCGCGCCAGTCCACCACCAGGGGAGTGCGCTCGCCGTCGTCCTCCCGGATTCCGATCCGGCCGATGTGGTGGTCATGCCCGTCGGAGTACGTCACCCGGCCAAAACACAGCCCGTTCTCGCCCGCGTTCAGCGCCGAAAGCAGGCCGGATTGCTCAGCGACCAGAACATCGCGTTCAAGGCGGGCCTGAAACCCTTCGCCTTCGCTCCGCAAGGCCTCCCGTACGGCCCGTTCGGCCTGGTCGCGCAGGTCGTCCAGGCGTTCGTAGAGCCGATCGACGAAACGCTGCTCATTCCGGAATTCCTCGGTTGACAATTCCACTCCCGCCGCGATATGGTGTCCTCGTGACTTTCCTTCATGTCTTCCTTTTCTGGAGGACATGAAACAACGAATATATGCGCACAGACGCCCTGGCAGTCAATATACGCCGGGGCATTTTTGTGCGGCGAACCCGCGAAACCGCGAACCCGCGAAACCGCAGTCCATACGTCCGCACGTCCGGGAGCAGTCGATGGCGACGCACGTCCACCAGCCGCGTGAGGACGCCGAATTCGACTTCGTCCTCGGCCTCGCCTCGGGCACCCCGATCCTCGCGTACTTCACCGGGGCCTGGCCCAAGGCCCTCGACGCCTGCCGGGCCATGGACCTCGTGGTCCGCGACACCGCGCGGGAGCGCGCAGGACGGCTCACCGTCGTCCGTGCCGACATGACCCGCTGCCCCGGGGCGACCCGGCGCTGGGCCGTGGCCTCCGCACCCGCCGTCGTGCTGATCGAGGACGGCCGCCCGGTCGCCGCCCACGAGGGCCCCCTGGACCACGCCGGACTCGCCGCGTTCCTCGACGGGCCCCGCTGACCCGGTGCCCGCGTTACGGTCGTACCCGTGACCACCGCACCAGGAATCACCTACCGCCTCGCCCGCCCCGAGGACGCCCCCGCCATCGAGGCCCTCGACAGCTCCTTCACCACCGCCACGGTCTTCGAGGCGGCCGCCACCGACACCGGCTTCGCCCTCCGCGAGGTGCCCGTCGACCCGCCCGTGCGCAAGGTCTTCCCGTCGGAGGAGCACGACGAGCAGGAGATCGGCGAGGACGCCGACACCGACCGCCGCACCTTCGTCGCCGTCGACGGCGACGAGCTGTGCGGGTTCGCCGCCGTCGGCTACTCCGCCTGGAACCGCCGCCTGACGGTCGAGGACATCGAGATCGCCCCGGCCCACCGGGGCCACGGCATCGGGCGCGCCCTGATGGAACACGCCGACGCCTTCGCCCGCGAGCGCGGCGCCGGCCACCTGTGGCTGGAGGTCTCCAGTGTCAACGCCCCGGCCGTGCACGCCTACCGGCGGATGGGCTTCGTCTTCTGCGGACTGGACACCACCCTGTACGACGGCACCCCCGCCGCGGGCGAACAGGCCCTGTTCATGAGCCGGACCGTCGGCTGACGTCACTCCAAGGGGGTGTTCCCTGCCGAACCGGCTGACGGATCCGAACTGCCGCATGTACAACGGGTGATTGTTTGAAGCACATGCATCCGGCACGTACAGGGTGGATCTGTTCGTACAGGGGGTAATCGCCCGGGATGGAAACACTGCAGCAGCTCTCGACGACCGCTCACATATGGTCGGAGGCGGAGGAGTTCATCCGCCTCTTCCATCTGGAGAACCCGTCGGCAGGCGATCCGCGAGACCGGCTCGCCGCCGTACGGAGAGAGATCGAGGAATCCGGCACCTACCGGCACACCCACGAGGAACTCGTGCACGGTGCCCGTGTCGCCTGGCGCAACAGCAACCGCTGTATCGGCCGGCTCTACTGGAACTCCCTGCGGGTCCGCGACCGCCGGGACCTGACCGGAGGCGACGAGATCGCCGCCGAATGCTTCGAGCACCTGCGCGAGGCCACCAACGGCGGCCGGATCCGGCCCACCATCACCGTCTTCGCCCCGGAGGCGCCGGACCGCCCCGGCCCCCTCATCTGGAACGAGCAGCTCGTCCGCTACGCCGGGTACGGCGACCACCCCTCGGTCACGGTGGGCGACCCGCGCAACCGCGAACTCACCGAGGCGCTGCGGGAGATCGGCTGGGCCGGCGGCCCCGGTACCCCCTTCGACCCGCTCCCGCTGGTGGTGCAGGGCTGCGACGACAAGCCCCGCTGGTTCGACCTGCCCGCCGACGCGGTCCTCGAAGTGCCCATCGGGCACCCGGACGGCGACGACTGGGCGGACTGGGGGCTGCGCTGGCACGCCGTCCCGGCCATCTCCAACATGTGCCTGGAGATCGGCGGGATCCGCTACCCGGCCGCCCCCTTCAACGGCTGGTACATGGGGACCGAGATCGGCGCCCGCAACCTCGGTGACAGCGACCGCTACAACCTGCTCCCCGTGGTCGCCCGCCGGCTGGGCATGGACACCTCCAGCGACCGCTCGCTCTGGAAGGACCGTGCCCTGGTCGAGCTCAACCGGGCCGTGCTGCACTCCTTCGACCGGGCCGGGGTCACCATCGCCGACCACCACACCGAGTCCCGCCGCTTCCTCACCCACCTGCAGCGCGAGGAGTGCAAGGGCCGCGAGGTCGGAGCCGACTGGTCCTGGATCGTGCCGCCGATATCCGGGTCGGCGACCCCGGTCTTCCACCGCACCTACGAGGACCGCCGGCAGACCCCGGCCTACGTCCACCTCCCCGGAGCACAGGAGCGGGCCCGGGGGATCGATCTGGTCTAGACCTTCTGTTACCGTCGGCTGTCCGTGCCGAACGGCCGAACGGCGAAGAGGGGTACAGCGTGACGGAGCACGACGACCGCACCGGTGAAGTCCGCGCCTACATCGGTTCGTTCACATCGGCGGGCGGCGGCGGCATCACCACCGCGGCCGTGGACGCGCACACCGGCGCCCTCACCGTCCTGGGCGTCACCGGTGCGGTCGCCGACCCCTCGTACCTGGCGCCCGGGCCCGACGGCCGCCGGCTCTACGCGGTGAGCGAGAGCGAGCGGGGCGCCGTACGGGCCTTCGCCGTGGACGGGCCGGGCCTGCCCCGGCCCGCGGCCCCCGCCGTCCCGGTAGGCGCGGCCGGGCCCACCCACCTCGCCGTGGCGGGGGAGTGGCTGCTCACCGCCAACTACACCTCGGGCAGCGTCAGCGTGCTGCCCGCCGCCGGGGTCGCCGCCGGAGCCGCCGCGGGCCCCACCGCCGTACTGCGGCACGAGGGCTCCGGCCCGGACCCCGGCCGGCAGGCAGGGCCGCACGCCCACCAGGTCGTGCCCGATCCCTCCGGCCGCCGGTTCCTCGGCGTCGACCTCGGCACCGACTCGGTCCGGGTCTGCACCCTGGACCCGGACACCGGAGCGGTGGCCCTGCACGCAGAAACCGCGCTCCGCCCCGGCAGCGGGCCGCGCCACCTCGCCTTCCACCCCGGCGGGAAGCTGGTCTACGTACTGCACGAGCTGGAGCCGCTGCTGACCGTCTGCCGGTGGGACGGGGCCCGGGGGCAACTGGAACCGGTCCGGGAGGTTCCGGTCGCCCCAGGGGGCGCCACAGGCCCGGCGCGGGCCTACCCCTCGGCGATCGTGGCCTCGCCCGACGGGCGGTTCCTCTGGGCGGCCGTGCGCGGGACCGACGTCATCACCGCCTTCGCCCTCGGCCCGGGCGGCGCGGCACCGGACGCGGGTCCGGAGCGGCCCCGGCAGGTCGGCAGCGTGTCCTGCGGCGGCCGCTGGCCGCGTGACCTCGCCCTGGACCCGGCCGGCCGCCGCCTCTACGCGGCCAACGAGCGCTCCGGGGACGTCACCTGGTTCGACGTGGACCCGATCACGGGCCTGCCGCGGCGGGCCGGTTCGGTGGCGGTGCCCGCCGCCACCTGCGTGGTCTTCGGCTGACCGGGCGGACAGGAACGCGGGCGGGCCCGCGGCCGGGATCCGGCCGCGGGCCCGCCCGCGTACGGCTGCGGGTACGCGGGTGCCGGGGGTGCGCCGGGTCAGCGTGCCGCGGCGGCCTGCGGCAGGCCGAGCGCGGCGGCGTACTGGGCCACCGCGAGCTTGCCGAGCGCCGGGTAGGCGCCGAGCACCTCGGCGGCCGAGCAGTCGGCCTCCTTGCAGGCGGTGTCCAGCAGCCCCTCGGCGGCCTCCGGGCCGATCAGGTACGGGGCGAGCGCCAGCTGCACCGAACCGGAACCGCGCAGCTGCTCGGCGACCGAGGCCACCGAACCCTCCTGGTCCAGGGCGGCGGCGATGACCGGCACGGCGAGCCGGGCGGCCAGCAGCATGCCCGTGATCCCGGCCGCCTGCACGGCCTCCTCGCCGCCCGTGGTGGCCAGGATGATGCCGTCGGCGGCGGTCGCCACGGTGAACAGCCGGGCCCGGTCGGCGCGCGCCAGACCGGCCTCGGACAGGCGCACGTGCAGACCCTCGGCGAGCAGCGGGTGCGGGCCGAGTACGTCGGCCAGCTCGGCGGCGGCGGTCGAGTCCATCAGCGCCTGGCGGGTCCGGCGCAGCAGGTCGGCGTCGGGTCCGGCCAGCAGCGGCACCACCACGGCGTCGGGGCCGGTGGGCTCCGGGACCTCGTGGCCGGCGGCGCGGGCGAACTCGGCGCGGGCGGTGCGGTCGGCGGTGACCGCGTTCAGTACGGAGGACAGCGAGGGGAACTCGGGCGTGGTGTCCCCGTCCGGGGCCTCGCCCTCGAGGTAGCCGATGCGGGCGTCCAGACCGGGCAGCTCGGAGCGGCCGATGCTGAGGATCTCCTCCGCGAGTCCCCGGGAGGCGGCCGACGGGACACCGGGCACGGCGAGCACCAGCGCGGGCGCGTTCTCCGGCGCCACCGCGGGCTCGGGCCGGCGGTGCCGTCCGCTCGGGCGGGGTCGCGGCATTCGTACGGGCAGGCCGTTCGCGGGGCCAGTCGGTGTGCTCATGGCGCCGCATGCTACTGGCTTTCGCGTACCGACTGTTCGGGCAGGGTTCGTAGAGACGGCTTCTGTCCGTATTTTTCCGCTGAAAATCGCATACGGTAAAACGATCAACAACCCGCCGCCCGGACGGCCGGCGGAGCCCTGCTTTGATCATGACAGCGTAGCGCCGGAAACGGTTCCCGGTGCCGGGCCGCTGCCGGGTCCGGTGCCCGGCCCGTGCGGTTGCGCCGGGTGTCGGTGTGGGCCAGTAGAGTGATCGACCGTGGCACCACGACCGTTGCATGAACTCGTAGAAGCAGGCTGGGCGAAGGCCCTGGAGCCGGTGGCCGGACGCATCGCCGGCATGGGGGACTTCCTCCGGGCGGAGATCGCGGCGGGCCGCACGTACCTCCCGTCCGGGGCGAACGTCCTGCGCGCCTTCCAGCAGCCCTTCGACGACGTCCGGGTCCTGATCGTCGGACAGGACCCCTACCCCACGCCGGGGATGGCCATCGGGCTCAGCTTCGCCGTGTCCCCCGACGTGCGCCGGCTGCCCGGCAGCCTGGAGAACATCTTCCGGGAGATGAACGCCGACCTCGGACTGCCCAGGCCGTCCAACGGAGACCTCACGCCGTGGACGCGGCAGGGCGTCCTCCTCCTCAACCGGGCCCTGACGACGGCACCGGGCAAGCCCGCCGCGCACCGCGGCAAGGGCTGGGAGGAGGTGACCGAGCAGGCGATCCGCGCGCTCGCCGCCCGCGGGAAGCCGCTGGTGTCCGTCCTGTGGGGCCGTGACGCCCGCAACCTGCGGCCGCTGCTCGGCGACCTCCCGGCCATCGAGTCGGCGCACCCCTCGCCGATGTCCGCGGACCGCGGCTTCTTCGGCTCGCGCCCCTTCAGCCGAGCCAACGACCTGCTCGTACGCCAGGGCACACAGCCGGTGGACTGGCGCCTTCCCTGACGCCGCCGGGGCTTCCGGCTGCCGGGCTCAGGCGAGTACGGCGGCCCGCACGCACAGGACGTCGGGCAGGTGGGAGGCGAGCAGGATCCAGCTGTCGCCGTCGTCCGCGCTCGCGTACAGCTCGCCGTTGCGGTTGCCGAAGTAGACGCCCGCCGGGTCGGCGTCGTCCGTGCACAGGGCGTCGCGCAGCACCGTGCCGTAGTGGTCCTCGTCCGGCAGGCCGCGGGACAGCGGTTCCCAGGTGCCGCCCGCGTCCCCGGTGCGGAAGACCCGGCAGCGGTGTCCGGCCGGCACCCGGTCGGAGTCGGCGTTCAGCGGGAACACGTACGCGGTGTCCGGGCGGTGCGGATGGGCGGCGACGGCGAAGCCGAAGTCCGAGGGGAGGCCGCCGCCGATGTCCCTCCAGCGCCGGCCCGCGTCGTCGCTGCGGTAGACGCCCCAGTGGTTCTGCAGGTAGAGGCGGGCGGGGTTCCCGGCGTCCTGGGCGATCTTGTGCACGCACTGGCCGAATTCCGGGTTCGGGTCGGGCAGGAAGACGGCCGAGACACCGGCGTTGGACGGGGCCCATGCGGCGCCGCCGTCGGTGGTGCGGAACACGCCGGCGGTGGACACGGCGACGGTCACCGAGTCCGGGTCGGCCGGGTCGGTGATCACTGTGTGCAGTCCCTCACCGCCGCCGCCGGGCACCCAGTCCTTCCGGCTCGGGTGCTCCCACAGCGGCCGGACCAGCTCGAAGCTCCCGCCCCGGTCGGCCGAGCGGAACAGCGCGGCCGGCTCGGTGCCCGCGTAGACCACGCCCGGTGCCTCGGGGCCGGCGGGGTGCAGCTGCCAGACGCGCTCCAGCGAGGCCCCGGTGTCCAGCGGGAACCTCACCGCAGGTTGGGCCGGCTCCTGCCAGCTCGCCCCGAGGTCGTCGGAGGTGAACACGGACGGGCCCCAGTGCGAGCTGTCCCCGCCGACGAGCAGCCGGGGTCCGGGCCCGCGCCGGTCGACGGCGGCGGAGTACACGGCCTGGGCGTTGAAATGGGGGCCGTCGAACTCCCACGGGCCGCCGTTCCTGCGGCGGCGCCCGATGAAGAGCCCCTTGCGCGTCCCCGCGAGCAGCAGTACCTCGGTCATGGCCGGACACCTCCGGACGTCGCTGTCCCAAGGGGCATCCTTCTGCACCCCGAACTACTACGAGAACTTCCGTACTACGTGAACTCTCGTACTACGAGAGATTTCGTAGTACGGTTGATCTCGTACTTGATCCCGGTGCCGCCGGCCCCGGGTCCGGCCGTCCCATGACCTGGAGAGCCCGCGATGAGTGCTGCCCTGTTCGAGCCGTACGCCCTGCGTTCCGTCACCGTCCCCAACCGGATCTGGATGGCCCCGATGTGCCAGTACAGCGCCGAGCCCACCGGCCCGGGCGCCGGTGTCGCCGGCGACTGGCACTTCGCGCACTACGCGGCGCGAGCGGCCGGCGGCACCGGCCTGATCCTGCTGGAGGCCACCGCCGTCGCCCCGGAAGGGCGGATCTCCCCCTACGACCTCGGGCTGTGGAACGACACCCAGACCGAGGCGCTGCGCAGGATCACCGGCTTCCTCAAGGAGCGGGGCACCGTCCCCGGCATCCAGATCGCCCATGCCGGGCGCAAGGCGTCCACCGACCGGCCCTGGCTCGGAGGGGCCCCCGTCGGGCCCGAGGAGCACGGCTGGCAGCCGAGCGCCCCCAGCCCGGTGGCGTTCGCCGACGGACACCCCGTCCCGCACGAGCTGACGGTCGAGGAGATCCACGAGATCACCGGGCAGTTCGCGGCGGCCGCGGAGCGGGCGCTGGCAGCCGGCTTCCAGGTGGTGGAGATCCACGGGGCGCACGGCTACCTGATCGGGGAGTTCCTCTCCCCGCACAGCAACCGCCGCACCGACTCCTACGGCGGCTCCTTCGAGAACCGGACCCGGTTCGCCCTGGAGGTCGTGGACGCCGTGCGGGCCGTGTGGCCGGCCGAACTGCCGCTGCTCTTCCGCGTCTCCGCCACCGACTGGCTGGACGATGGGGGCTGGACCGCCGACGAGACCGTCGCGCTGGCCCGGCTGCTGAAGGAGCACGGAGTGGACCTGCTGGACGTCTCCACCGGCGGCAACGCCGCGGGCGTCCGCATCCCGGTCGGCCCCGGCTACCAGGTGCCGTTCGCCGCACGCATCAAGGCCGAGACGGACCTGCCGGTGGCCGCCGTGGGCCTGATCACCGACCCCGTCCAGGCCGAGAAGATCCTCGCCGACGACGAGGCGGACGCGGTCCTGCTCGGCCGCAAGCTGCTCCGCGACCCGTACTGGGCCCGGCGCGCGGCGCGCGAGCTGGGCGGCGAGGTCCCCACCCCCGACCAGTACCACCGGGCCTGAGCGCGGGGACCGGCTCGTACGATGGGTGGGCCGGGAACGGCACGGACAGTGAACGGAGAACGGGAGACGCATGATGACCGAGCGTGAGACCGGCCGTGCCCTGGCCCACCCGGAGCCGGCGGAGATCCGGCTGGAGGCCGTGCTGCACGCCCTCTCGGACCCGGTGCGGCTGTCGATCGTCCGAGACCTGGCGGAGGCGGAGGCCGGCAACGGGGCCGAGCTGCCCTGCTCGTACTTCGACCTGCCGGTGACCAAGTCGACCACCACCCACCACTTCCGGGTGCTCCGGGAGAGCGGAGTGGTCCGGCAGACCTACCGGGGCACGGCCAAGCTCAACGGGCTGCGCCGGGCGGACCTGGAGAAGCTCTTCCCCGGCCTGCTGGACAGCGTCCTGACCGCAGCCGAGGCGGAGGCCGGCCGCCTGGCGGCGGGCACCACGGCCTGATGCGGGCGCCACGGCCTGATGCGGGCACCACGGCCTGAGGCGGGCAAGGCCGGTCCGGCGGGCGCCCCGCGCTCTATGATCATGCTGATGTGACGGGCCGGGCGGGGGAGTGGCCGATGGTGGTGCACGGGCGGGTGTGGAACGCGGCGGGGGCCTTCGTCCTCCTCGGAGCGGTCCTGACGGGGTGCTCGGCCGGGGACGGGACCGGCGGACCCCGGACGAGACCTTCGGGCGGTGCGCCGGCCCGCGTGGTGCCGGTGCTCACGGAGGCGCAGGCCCGGGAGGTCTTCGAACGGTATGTGCGGGAGAACGCCGCGGCCGACGAGAAGGGCGACACCGAGGCGGCCTCCCGGATCGAGGGCGGTCGGCTGCTGGAGGAGAGCCGAGCCCACTCACGGCTGCACCAGGCCAGGGGCTCGAAGGACCAGCCGGTCCGCTATGTACGGCCGGTGTTCCTGATCCCGCAGGCGCCGGAAGGGGCGCCCGCTCCGAGGGGCTTCGCCGTGCTCAGCAAGTGGGAAGGGCGGGAAACGGACCGGAGTTCCGTCCTGCACTACTTCATGCGTGGTGGTGCCGACGGGGACTGGAAGGCGGTGGCGGCCACCTGGGTGGTGACCGAACCCGCCCCGGCGACACCGAGTGCCGACCCGAGCCGGTCTCCGAAACCGGGGACGCTGAAGGTCCGGCCGAAGGTGCTGCCGCCGGTCGCGAGCGGAGCCTCCGGAACTGTGGAACTGTCCCCGACCGCGGCACCGGACACCGCCGTGTGCGGGCGTTACGCGGACTACCTGAGCTTCACGGTGCCCGAGGGCAAGCCGGACAGTCCGCACTTCGAACGCGGGGACTTCACCAGCGGAGTGGTGGAGTTCTTCAACGGCTGGGACGAGGAGGAGCTGGTACGCAGCCTGTCCTTCCGGCGGGCCGGGGAGGAGCTGCCCGTGTTCCGGCTGAAGGACGGCGGTTCCCTGGTCGTCTGCACCCTGGAGGGGACGTACCGCGACCGGGGCCGCACTCCGGCCCACTGGATCGAGCTCGACGCGGGGAGCGACAGCGCGGCACTGCTGGGCGGGGGCACGCGCAAGTGGGCGAGCCTGGAGGAGGAGTGGAGCGTGACGGCGGTGGTGGAGGTGCCGCCGGGCGGGCGCCCCGCGACGGTCCTCTCGACGGACGTCCACAGGCCGACGAAGACCTCGGTCAAAGGTGTGGCCTGGAAGTAGGCCGCGCCATGGCCGAACGGGGCACCGGGGCCGAGTTCGCTGAGCCCGGTACCGGGCCCGGCCCGCCTCAGCGGCCCGGTGCCACCAGCCCCGACTCGTACGCGGTGATGACCAGCTGGGCCCGGTCGCGTGCCCCGAGTTTGCCCATGATCCGGCTGACATGGGTCTTCGCCGTGAGGGGCGAGAGCCCGAGCGTCTCGGCGATCTCCGTGTTGTTCAGGCCCCGGGCCACCAGCACCAGCACCTGGCGTTCGCGCTCCGACAGGTCCTCCGGCCCTCCCGTCACCGTCGTGTCCGGAGCGGCGAGGACCCTGGCTATCACCCGGGCCGTCGGGCCCGGGGAGAGCAGCGATTCGCCCGCCGCCACCGTGCGGATCGCCGCGAGGAGTTCGGCGGGCCGGATGTCCTTCACCACGAAGCCCGAGGCGCCGGCCCGCAGCGCCTCCACGATGTGCTCGTCGGTGTCGTAGGTGGTGAGCACCAGCACCTTCACCCCGGCCAGGTCCTCGTCGGCGGCGATCAGCCGGGTCGCCCCGATCCCGTCGAGCTCGGGCATCCGGACGTCCATGACCACCAGGTCCGCCCGCGCCGAACGGGCCAGCTCCACCGCCTCCTTGCCGTTGGCGGCCTGGCCCACGACCTCCATGTCGGGTGCCGAGTCGACGAGCATCGCGAACGAAGCCCGGACGAGGGTCTGGTCGTCCGCGAGCAGCACCCGGATCACGCTGTCATCTCCCTTGCCGCGAGCGGCAGCGCCGCCGTGACCTCGAAGCCCCCGCCGGCGCGAGGACCCGCGTTCAGTGTGCCTCCCACGCTCTTCGCCCGCTCCCGCATCCCGAGGATCCCGTACCCGGAGCCGCCGGAGCCGCCGGAGCTTCCCGAGCCGCCGGAACCGCCGGAACCGCCCGAGACTGCGCCGTCGTTGGTCACCCGTACCGTCAACACCTCGTCCGCCAGGCCGACATCGACCCGGACGTCCGCGTCCGCGTCCCCGTGCCGCACGGCGTTCGTCAGCGACTCCTGCACGATCCGGTACGCCGCCGCCCCCACCGCCGCCGGGACCCTCGCCTCACCCGTCCGTATCGACAGGTCCGCCCCCGATGAGCGCACGAGGTCCGGCAGCGAGGCGAGGTCCGGCAGCGGGCCCTCCGGCGCCGCCCGCAGCACGTCCAGGGTCGTCCGCACCTCGGAGCGGGCCTCCCGGCACGTCTCGGCTATCCCGTCGAGCGCCTCGGCGAGCGCCTCCCGGTCGAGCCGGTCCGGGTCGGCGACCAGGACGTGCGCCGCCACCGACGTCTGCACGCCGATGAGGGTGATCGAGTGGGCGAGGAGGTCGTGCAGGTCCCGGGCTATCCGCAGCCGCTCCTCGGCGACCTTCCGCTCCGTCTCGCGCTCCGACCGCTCGATCAGGCCCGCCACCAGCTGCCGGTAGAGCCGGATGCTCGTGCCGAAGACCAGCATGGCGATCACCCAGCCGGAGACCCGCAACAGCTCCACCATCTCGTGCGGGTTGACGAAGACCTGAATGGTGAGCGTGATGGACGTGACCGCGAGCCCGATGATGAGAGTGCGCTTGGGACGGCCGGCAGCAGCCACCGTGTACAGCGCGGTCATCGAGGCCGGTATCGGCGCCAGGTGCATGTAGTCGAGCGCGTGGTACGGCGCGACGCAGGCCACCACGGCCAGCAGCACCGGCAGCGGCGCCTTGCGCCGCCAGGCCAGTGGAACGTGCGCGGCGAGCAGCAGCACCCAGCCGACCGGGTCCGGCCGGCGGCCGTCGTCGAGGGTGAGCGCGATCAGCACCGCGAAGGCCGCGAAGACCGCGGCGGCCGTCGCATCGCACCGCACGGGGTACGGGGCCGCCTGGGGGTCGCGGGTGAAGGCTGCTGCGAAGTCCATGGCGTTCATCCTCCCTGCGGGCGGGGGATCCTGACAGTCCGGAGAGCCCCCGCCCGCCCCTGGTCACACCCGTACGGGCAGCCGCTCCGGCTCCGAACCGGCCGTCGGCGCGGGCTTCTTCGCCAGCGGACCCGGCCACCACACCTTCCGCCCGAGCAGCACGCTCGCGCTGGTGACCAGGTAGGTGCGGACCAGGAAGGTGTCGAGCAGGACACCGACCGCGATCACGAAGCCGAGCTCGGCCAGTTGCACCATCGGCATGTTGACGAGGACCGCGAAGGTGGCGGCGAGGACGAGTCCGGCCGAGGCGATCACCCCGCCGGTCGTGCGCAGGGCCGTGAGGGCCGCAGCCCCCGGCTCCGCCCCGGTCAGGCACTCCTCGCGCATCCGGTGCATCAGGAAGATGCCGTAGTCGACACCGAGGGCGACGAGGAAGACGAAGGAGAGCAGCGCCAGGCCCGGGTCGGTTCCCCCGAAGCCGAACAGGGGCTCGAAGACGAGCCCGCCGATGCCGAGGGCGGCTCCCCAGACGGCGACGACGGCGGCGACCAGGATCAGCGGTGCGACGAGGCTGCGCAGCAGCACGACCAGGACGAGCAGGACCACGGCGATGACGAGTGGAACGACGATGTTCCGGTCGCCGGTGTTGGTGTCGGTCATGTCGAGTTGTTCGGCGCTCGGCCCGCCGACGTACACGCCCTCGCCGAGTGCGGTCCGCAGCCCCTTGATGGTCGCGGTCTCGGCCGCGGACTGCGGGGGGTCTGCGGCGATGACCGAGATCTCCGTCCAGCCGCCGCCGCTGCGGCCGGGCTCGGCCTTCGCGATGCCGTCGGTCGCCAGGGCGGTACGCAGTGCCGCGGGGGCTTCGCCGGCCGGGGCCACGACGGTGATCGGCTGGGTTCCCATCTCCGGGTACGCCACGGCGAGCGTCTTCATCGCGGCGACCGCCTCCGGCGTGGAGGTGAAGGAGTCCTCCTGCTTGAGTGCTCCGGGCAGGTTCAGCGCACCGAGGGCGAGCGCGGCCAGGGCGGCACCGCCCGCGACGAGGACGAGGAGCGGACGGCGCCCGGCCGAGGAACCCATGGCGGCGAAGAGGGAACGGCGCGCGGCCTTCGGCTCGCTTCCGTACGCCGGGATCAAGGGCCAGAACACCCGCCGGCCGAGAACGACGAGCACGGCGGGGAGCAGCGTCAGCATGGCGAGGAGTGCGCACAGGACCCCGACGGCGGCCGTGGGGCCCATGCCCCTGCTGCTGTTCATGTCGGCGGCGAGCAGGCAGAGCATGCCGAGGGCGACGGTGCCGGAGGAGGCGAGGACGGCGGGGCCGCAACCGCGCAGGGCGGTGACCATGGCGTCGTAGGGGCGCGGGGTACGGCGCAGTTCCTCGCGGTAGCGGGAGACGAGCAGGAGGGCGTAGTCGGTGCCCGCACCGAAGACGAGGATCGTCATGACGCCGGTGCTCTGGCCGGAGACGCTGATGTCGAAGCCCTGGTGGAGGGCGTAGGTGACGGCCATGGAGAGGTAGTCGGCGACGCCGGCGACGACCAGCGGGACGAGCCACAGGAAGGGGCTGCGGTAGATGACGATCAGGAGTACGGCGACGACGGCGACGGTGGTGTAGAGGAGCGGGCCGTCGAGGGAGTTGTAGACCTCGCTCGCGTCGGTGGCGAGGGCTCCGGGTCCGCCGACCTCGCCGCTGACCGTCTCGCGGACGTCCAGGACGAAGGCGTCCCTGGCCGTTTCGTCCGTACCCGGCTCGGTGCTGGACACGGCGTAGAAGAGGGTGGCGCCGTCCTCCGACGGGACGGGCTGCGGGGGCGAGGTGAGCGGGTGCTCGGCGGCGACCTGCGCGACTTCCCGGGCGGCGGTCGCCTTGTCGGCGGGGGTCAGTCCGCCGTCGCGGTGGTAGACGAGCACGAGGTCGGTGGAGTCCCCGCCGGGCATCTGCTCGGTGATCTTCGCGACCTGGGTCGAGTCGGCGCTCGCCGGCAGGTAGTCGACGGCGCGGTCGCGTTGTACGTCGCCGAGCTTTCCGGCGAGGGGTGCGGCGAGGGCGATCACGATCACCCACAGGGCCAGCACCCCCCAGCCGATGGTCTTCCTGCGGCCCTCCATCGCGGGCTCCTTCCGGTAGGGGCGTTCGGGTCGATCCCAGATTCCCGTCGTCCGGAGGCGAAGTCGTCGCGCTGAGGGCCGAGCCGTTCCTTACTGCCGGGGGTGGCACGGAGGCCCGGTTACTCCCGGGGGAGTACGGGCAGGGGCGGTCGTCCCGCCGGGCCACGGCATCGGGGGAGGCCGGGGCGCGTCCCGCGCGGGAGCGAACCCGGTGCGTATCGGCGGGTACGGCCTGAGCCGCTTGGTCACGGTGTTCGGGCACGGCGCGATCGGAACTCAGGCCGGGGTGAGGCCTGCCGGGTGGGGCCAGCCGCGACCGTGGTCGACGTCCGGCCGGGTCTCGTCCTCGGGCCGCCGTGCGGCGATCCGGCCCCGGCGTCGTGCCGCCGTGCGAATCAGCCCGTCCCGGCGGCGTTCAGGAGGCCGGGCCAGTCGGGGATCTTGACCGAGCGGCGGCCGAGGGAGTGGCCGAGAGCCGCTTCGGCCTCTTCGATGGCGAGCCAGCCCGGCCATTCCACCGGGTGGAGGCCTGCCGCGCGGAGGGCGGCCAGGGGGTCCTCCGGGAGGTCGCGGGCGGCCAGCGCCGGTGCGTCCTGGAGCAGCGAGGACGCCGTCTCCTTCGCGCAGGGCCGGTTCGTGCCGATCACCCCGGTCGGGCCGCGCTTGATCCACCCGGCCACGTACTCGCCGACCGAGGCCCGGCCGTCCCTCACCACCCGGCCTGCCGCGTGCGGGACGGTGCCCCGGGCCGGGTCGAAGGGCAGCCCCGGCAGGGGCACGCCCTGGTAGCCCACCGACCTCAGCACCAGCTCCGCGTCGATCTCCTCGTACGTGCCGGTGCCGGTCACCCCGCCCCGTCCGTCCGGCAGGGTGTGTTCGAGGCGCACCGCCCGGACCCGGCCGTCCGGGCCGGCCAGCAGTTCCACCGGCCGCAGGAAGAAGCGGAGCACGATGCGCCGCTCAGGGGCCGGACCGGCCGGACCCGCTTCAGCGGCGGCCGGCGGTGCCTCCGCCCAGCCGCGCAGCACCTCCACGTTGCGCCGGTTCACGGCCGGCAGCCCGGTCGCGCCCGCCGGGTCCGCGTAGGCCGGGTCCAGGGCCAGCTCGGCCGGGTCCAGGGCGACCGCGACCCCGGGCAGCGTGCCCAGCTCGCGCAGCTCCTTGGTGGTGAACTTGCCCTGTGCCGGGCCGCGCCGGGCGACCATCGCCACCTCCCGCACCCCGCTCCCGGCCAGCGCCCCGAGGGCCGGCTGCGGCATGTCGGTGGGCCGCAGCTCCGCCTCGCCGCGGGCCAGGATCCGGGTCACGTCCACGGCGACGTTGCCCGCGCCGATCACCACCGCCGACCGCACCCCGGCCAGCCCGAAGTCCTCGCCCACCGCATCGGGGTGCGCGCTGTACCAGTTGACGAAGGCGGTGGCGGAGTGCACCCCGGCCAGCTCCTCGCCGGGGATGCCCAGGTGCCGGTCCCGGGCGGCGCCCACGCAGTACACGACCGCGTGGTACAGCTCCAGCAGCCGCCCGGTGGGCAGGGCCCCGCCGCCCACCTCGACGTTGCCCAGGAACCGGATCCGCTCGTCCTCCAGCACCCCGCGCAGGTTCCCCTGCAGGGACTTGATCTTCTCGTGGTCGGGTGCCACCCCGTACCGGACCAGCCCGTACGGCGCGGGCAGGCGGTCCAGTACGTCGACCCGCACGCCCGGCACCTCACGCTGCTCGACGAGCTCTTTCGCGGCGTAGACCCCGCTCGGTCCCGAACCGACGACGGCCACACGAAGCACGGCGGAGCTCCTTCCGCGGATGACTC
This sequence comes from Streptomyces sp. NPDC048603, assembly GCF_043199475.1. NCBI lineage: Bacteria > Bacillati > Actinomycetota > Actinomycetes > Kitasatosporales > Streptomycetaceae > Streptomyces > Streptomyces sp. NPDC048603. The sequence continues at coordinate 66,914 of NZ_JBICVY010000008.1, forward strand.
CCCTACGACTCCCGTAAAGGCCCAGCATGCCACCGTGGCCCCCGCCCGTCAGCCCGCCCGGCAGTACACGCCGGAGGTCACTTCATCGAGCGCATCCGGTTGATCTCCGCGGTCTGCTGGGCCACCACGTCGTTCGCCATCTCCTCCACGGCCACATTGTTCCCGCCGGACAGCGCCTCGCCCGCCATGGTCACCGCCCCCTCGTGGTGCGTGATCATCAGGGTGAGGAAGAGGCGGTCGAAGGCCTCGCCCCTGGCCTCGCCCAGCTCCGCGAGCTGCCCTTCGGTGGCCATCCCCGGCATCCCGCCGTGGTGGGCGTGCCCGCCCTGCCCGCTGCCGCCGGTCGGGGCCGCGGGCGCCGGGTGCTTGCGCAACCAGCTCTCCATGGAGCCGATTTCGGGCTTCTGCGCCGCCGAGATGCGCTCGGCGAGCCGCTTCACCGGCTCGCCCGAGGCCCGTTCGGGCACCAGCGCGGTCATGGTCAGCGCCTGCCGGTGGTGCTCGATCATGCGCTGTACATAGGCGAAGTCGGCGGCGTTGGGACTGTCGTCGGGACGTTCCCGTTCCGCCTGCTCGGGGGAGAGCGTGCGGGCCTTCTCGCCCGGCTTCCCCGGCGCGATGATCACCGGTCCGTCCCCGTCGGCACGGTCGGCGGAGTCGTCCTGGCACCCGGTGAGCCCGACCCCCAGCACCGCCGCCGCGAGCGCACATACGAAACCGCGCGATATCCCCTTTGCCATGTCCATGAAGGGGAAGATACTGCCGGGGTCCACGTTCCGTTCCCACCAGGAACGGATTGAAGGGACACCAAGGGAGGGCACAGTGACCTCGACGCACCACACCCGTGTGCGGCGCAGGAGGCTGGGGGTGGCCGCCGCCGCGGCCGGTCTCCTCGCCACGCTCCTGGCCGCCGGCCCGGCGAACGCCACGCCGGACCCCGGAGACACACAGCGATCCCCGGGTGCGCGCACCAGCACCGGTGCATCCACCGGCACTCCCGGCCAGGACGAGATCGTCCACAGCCGGAACATCAAGCACCTCGCGAACATACCCAGTACCAACCCCGACGGCATCGAGACCGACATCGCCTTCCAGGGCAAGTACGCCTACGCGGGCAGCTACGACGGTTTCACCATCTACGACATCGGCAACCCCAGGGCCCCCAAGACCGTCACCCAGGTCCGCTGCCCCGGCGGCCAGAACGACATCTCCGTCTCCGGTGACCTGCTGTTCCTCTCCACCGACTCCTCGCGCAGCGACGACTCCTGCAACAGCGTCTCGCAGCCCGCCACCGAGAAGTCCTCGTGGGAGGGCATCAAGATCTTCGACATCAAGGACAAGAAGAACCCCAAGTACATCAAGTCCGTCGAGACGGCCTGCGGTTCGCACACCCACACCCTGGTGCCGGGCGGCCGGGACATCTACGTCTACGTCTCCTCCTACTCGCCCCGGGACGAGTTCCCCGACTGCAAGCCGCCGCACGACGGCATTTCCGTGATCAAGGTGCCGAAGAAGGCGCCGACCCAGGCCTCGGTCGTCGGCTTCCCCGTCCTCTTCCCGGACGGCGGCAACCCGGGCGCCCCCACCAACCCGGGCGTCTCCAAGACCACCGGCTGCCACGACATCACCGTGCTGCCCTCGAAGAACCTGGCCGCCGGCGCCTGCATGGGCGACGGCATCCTCTTCGACATCAGCGAGCCCGAGCAGCCCAAGGTCATCGACCGGGTCCAGGACAACGTCAACTTCGCCTTCTGGCACTCGGCCACCTTCAACGAGCGCGCGAACAAGGTGGTGTTCACCGACGAGCTCGGCGGCGGCGTCGGCGCCACCTGCAACGAGGCCACCGGCCCCAACCGGGGCGCCGACGGCATCTACGACATCACCGGCCGCGGGGACCAGCGCAAGCTCGCCTTCCGCAGCTACTTCAAGATCCCGCGCCACCAGGCCGACACCGAGAACTGCGTGGCGCACAACGGCTCGCTGATCCCGGTCGGCGGCGGCCGCGACATCATGGTCCAGGCCTGGTACCAGGGCGGCCTGTCCGTCTGGGACTTCACCGACTCCGCGAAGCCGAAGGAGATCGCCTTCTTCGAGCGCGGCCCGCTCGACCCGGCCGCGCTGTCGCTGGGCGGATCCTGGTCCGCGTACTACTACAACGGGCACATCTACTCGAACGACATCGCCAAGGGCCTCGACGTGCTGCGCATCGACGACTGGCGCACCGACAGTGCCAGGGGGGTGTGGCTGGACCGGCTGAACGTCCAGAGCCAGCCCGACTACCGCTGAGGCGGCGTCCCGCCGGGCGGCTCGCATCCGCCCGGCGGGACCCCCAGCTCCCAGTCCAGCCCGTACCGCTGGAACAGCTCTGCCCGCAGCCGGTCCGGCGGCATCGCCGCACCCGGCAGCAGCACCGCGAACACCGCGCCCATCAGCAGCGCCCGCAGCATCGGGTAGTCCACGTCCGGGGCCGGCGAACCGTGCCGGGCCACCGTCTCCTTCAGCAGCTCGGCCAGCCGCTGCTGCTCCGGGCACTGCACGAACCCCTCGGCCTGCAGGATGCCCGCCATGTGGGTGCGCATCAGCAGCGGCTGGTCCCGGGCCAGTCCGAGGATCGCGTCGATGGCCCGGGCCAGCCGCTCCCGCCCGTCCTCCGTCCGCGGCTCCCGCTCCAGCGCCTCGTGGAGGGTCCGGTGCATCAGCCGGTGCACGGCGGACTGCAGCAACTGCCGCTTGCCGGGGAAGTAGTACGACACCAGACCGCGGGCCGCGCCCGCCCGGTCGGCGATGTCCCCCAGGGTGGTCGCCTCGTACCCGTGTTCGGCCACCAGATCGACCGTGGCCTGGAGCAGCCGCTCGCGGGAGCGTCTGCGCAATTCTTCATTGACCGTTGCGCTGCGCGGGGACATGCTTACTCCTGCGTTGACTGGCTCCGAGCCAATATACTCAGCGCACCCAGGCCCACCGGTGCTCGGCGACGCGGGGGATCGCCGAGCACCGGTGCGCCCGGCGCTGCCCCGCGGGCCCGGCCGGTGCCCTCGAAGAGGTCGGCGCGAAGGTGTCAGCGCACGGGCGGACCTCAGCGCTCCTCGAAGACCAGGTCCTCCGGCGGCACCGTCAGCCGTACGGTCTGCGCGTCCGTCTCCACCACCGTGGACAGGCCCGTGAACTGACCGCGGGAGAGCACCAGCACCCGGTCGTCCCGCTGGTCCAGATAGGCACGGAACCCGGCGAGCGAGGGATCGCCCGCCCCCAGCGTCAGATAGTCGGCCAGCCGCCGGAACAGCTTGGGCAGCAGCACCGCGGTCTCGGAGAGCGAGGCCAGCCCGTCGACCTTCGCCCCGTACGGGGTCTGGTCCAGCGGCCACACCCCGAGCCCCTCCGAGCGGGCCCGGAGCGTCGCACGTGTCATGGCCTCGCGCAGGTCGGCGAACAGCTTCCGGTAGTACGTCGGATACGCGAGCCCCGTCCGCAGCTGGTGCAGGTTGGCGGTGCGGCCCAGCAGCGCCGGCTCCACGTGCAGCCAGGTCCCGCTCGGCGCCGGGGCCGGCCCGCGCCCCGCCAGCGCCACGCACCGGCCGTTGACGTCCGCGCCCCGGGTCAGCACGAACCCCGGCGCGGCGGCCGGCTCCGAGGAGGTCACCGTGCCGTGGCCGTCCCGCAGCACCGCGGCGAAGCCCAGCCAGGCCGTCAGCTCGTCCGCCGCGTCCTCTCCGAACGGCGCCGGCTGGCCCAGCTCGCTGCCGTGAGCCGGTACGTAGTGGGTCTCCAGGGTGTCGATGCCGTCCAGCCTGAGCTGGGCGGCGCCCGAGCGGTTCGCGCGCACCCGGTGCGGGCCCGGCACCAGACCCCAGTGCGCGGGGTCGGCCGGAGCGAACCGCACCGAGTCCCCGTCCGGCCGGGCTCCCAGTACCCGGTAGCTTCCCTCGATCACGAGCATCGGCACGGTGGCCTCCCCATCGACGGCGCGATCCTGCGGTCCTGCGGTGCTGTCCTGCGGTGTGGTCGTGCGGTGTGGTCCTGCGGTCCGGTCCGGTGCGGCCGGTGCCGGTGCCGGTGCCGGTGTCAGCCGCTGTCAGGATCCCCGCTGCCGGGCCGCCGGAGAAGAGGGCCGCCCGGCGTGTCGCGCGCGGCCCCGGACAGCGCCGCCAGCACCAGGACCGCCCCCGCCAGCCAGCCGCCCAGCACGTCGGACGGCCAGTGGACACCGAGGTACACCCGCGTGAACCCGACCCCGAGCACCGAGACGGCCGCCACCGCCCACGCCCACCGCGAGTCGGGGGCCAGCCACAGCAGCAGACCGCACACCACCGTCGCGGTCAGCGCGTGCCCCGAGGGATAGGCCGCGTAGTCCGCGCTGTCCACCGGGTCCGGCCACACCGGCCGGTCACGGCCGACCGCCGCCTTCACCGTCTGCTGCACCACGACGGCCACCACCAGGGTCAGCAGGAAGCGCACGGCCAGGGCCCGTTCGCCCCGCCACCACAGCCACCCGCAGACCGCCACCAGCAGGGCGCGCATCGTCCACGGGTCCCACACCCAGTCGCTCAGCACCCGGCTGACGGCGATGACCGCCGGATGCGCGACGGCATGCTCGTGCAGCGTCCCCGCGATCCCCGTGTCGAACCGGACCAGCGGCGGCAGCCGCAGCAGCACCGCCACGGTGAGTGCCGCCGCGAGCAGCAGGCACCCGGCGCACGCCGCCCTCAGCCACCTGCTCGTACTCCACGTTCCCCGTTGCATAGCTCGGCATCCTCGCACCAGGCCCCGCCGGGGCAGGATTCCGCCCGCCGGAGCCGCCGGGCCATGTCGTCCGCACGACGTACCGTGGAAGCGCGGAGGTGGCTCATAGGGATGCCGGAGCGGACGCTGCACGTGAACGGAGTGGACCTGGCGGCCCAGACGTTCGGGGACCCGGCCGCGCCGGCCGTCCTGCTGATCTCCGGGGCCGAGGCGACGATGGACTGGTGGGACGAGGAGTTCGTGGCCAGGCTCGCGAACGGCGGCCGGTACGCGGTGCGCTACGACACCCGCGACACCGGACGTTCCACGACCTGGCCGGTCGGCGCCCCCGGCTACACGCAGGCGGACCTGGTCGCCGACGCGCTCGGCGTCATGGACGCTCTCCGCATCCGTGCCGCGCACATCGTGGGCGTCTCCATGGGCGGCGGCATCGCCCAGCGGCTCGGCGTCGAACACCCGGACCGGGTGGCGACCCTCACCCTCATCGCCACGAGCCCGGACGGCCCCGGCAGTCCCGGACACCCTGACCTGCCGCCGATGAGCGGCGAACTGGCGGAGATGTTCGACGCGCCCGGTGAGGGACCGGACTGGACCGACCGGGAGGCGGTGGTCGACCACTTCGTGACGGCCGAGCACGCCTTCGCGGGCGCGATCCCGGTCGACGAGGAATCCCTGCGGCGGACCGCCGGGCGGGCCTTCGACCGCAGCCCGGTGCCGGCCGCCGCAGGCAACCACTGGCTGATCGAGGGCGGCACGCCGGTACGGGACCGGCTCGGCACGATCGGAGCCCCCACGCTCGTGCTGCACGGCACCGAGGACCCGCTCTTCCCGTACGCCCACGGCGAGGCGCTGGCCCGGGAGATCCCCGGCGCGCGGCTGGTCCCGCTCACCGGCATGGGGCACCAGATGCCGCCGCGCGAGCTCTGGGACACGGTCGTGACCGAGATCCTCGCGCACACCGGCGTGCCGGTCAGAGGTGCGAGTTGATCTCCTTGGGACCGTAGAGGGCGGCGGCTTCTCCGGTGACCATGGCCCAGTAGCGGTCGCCGAAAGACCAGTGCCACCATTCCGTCGGATAGTTCACCAGACCCGCGACGGTGAGCACGGAGCCCAGCAGCTTCCGGTTGGCCCGGGCCTCCTCACTGATGTTGAGGGCGTCGGTGTAGCAGGCACCCGCGCTCTCCTCCGGATCCGCATTCATCCGTGTTCCCAGGTTCAGCTCGCGCCCGCCGGCGTCGGCCAAGGTGAGGTCGACGGCCGCGCCCGCACTGTGCGGAGCGATCTCGGGCGGGGACACGTACCGGCTCGCCGCCGAGTGGATCTCCTCGGCCTGCCACTCGGGGTTGCCGGTGCGCAGCTGGTCGGCGTACTCCTCGAAGTACTTCCGTTGGAGCGCGGGTGGCCGGTACCCCTCGACGAACAGCAGGCGCAGGCCCCGTGGAAGCAGGGCCTGGGCTTCGAGCAGCCGGTCCAGCACTCCCTCCCGCAGGTACGCGAAGGCGTCCGCAGGGTCCTGCTTGCGTGCGTCGACCAGCAAGGAGTCCCCGATGCGGACGTCCACGAGGCGTTCACCGCATTCCGTAACGGGTATCGCGGCGACCCTGGGATCTGACATCAGAACGATCTCAGTCATGAGGTGATCATCTCGCATGTCTCAACCTGGCGAACCCTCCCGGACACGGCCTAGGTGAGGGCGCTGAGCCCCGGCCCGAAGGCCACCAGCAGCGGCAGCGCCGGCACCAGGGCCGCCACCGCGGTCAGGCCCAGCCGGTGGCCCGGGGACAGCCGCGGGGTGGCCGCGAGCAGCCGGTTGACCCGCTGCGGGACGTGCGCCTCCGGCGCGGCGTAGGGGCCGAACACGCCCCGGTCCTCGTTCAGCCCCACCAGCGCCAGGGCGGTGGTCAGCCGGCCGAACCGGCGCGAGGCCACGTCGTCGGCGGCCAGCTCCACCAGGTGGTGCATCTCGTCGCGGAACGCCGCGAACACCCGCACCTGCGGGAACGCCCCCGAAAGCGCACGCGAGCAATTCAGCAGCCATTCGTGCCGGGCGACCGCATGCCCCTGCTCGTGCGCGAGCACAGCGTCGAGCTGACGGCCCTTCAGCCGGTTCAGCGCGGCGGTGGTCACCACCAGCTGCGGGGCCGCCCCCGGCACCCACCAGGCTCCGGGCCGTTCGCCCTCCAGCAGCACCAGCCGCACCGGACCGGGGTCCTCGCCGGGCAACAGCGGTGCCCGCAATAGCAGTTCGGACCGGCGGGCGCGCCGCCGGGCCCGCGCCCGCAGCACCTCGCGGGTCAGCATCGCCCCGGTCCACACCGCACCGCCTGCCAGCACCACGGCAGTGCCGGCCGCCCACGGCCCGCCCGTGACCGGCCCGTACGCCTCGGCCACTCCGTGCGGGGCCGGCGCGAACAGCCGCCCGCGCACCGCCTGCCAGGCCGCGGCAGCGCTCAGCAGCATCGACAGGCCGAGGCAGAGCAGCACCCCGGCCACCGCGCACTGCCACACCCACAACGCCACCACCGGCTCGCGTTCGGGCCATGCCGCGCGACCCAGCAACCGGGGGGCCACGACAGCCGTCAGCGCGCCGAGCACCAGGAGAACGGCGGAGACCATCATGTCCGACAGCCTATGAGCGGGCGCCTACCTGCAGGTACGGTCCGGTGGCATTGGTGACGCACGACACGTTTCGCACGGTACGCCGCCGTCACTGCAGGAGCAGCATGGCGAACATGCCCATGCCCATGGCGAGTCGGCAGGCCCGGGTCAGCCCGGCGGGCTCCCCGGTCCCGCCCGCGACCGCGGTACCCCCGGCACCGCCCCCGGCCCCGGCCACGGCTGCCGCCGGGGCCGGTCCCGGCACCAGCCGCACGCCGCTCAGCAGCACATAGGCCGTGTAGTAGAGGAGCAGCGCCCCGGTCAGCACCCGCGCTCCCGGCGAGAAGGCCATGTGCACCATCGCCAGCGAGCCCACCAGATGGTGCGCGTGGTGGCGGCCGCCGGCCCGCAACTGCCACAGCGCGTGCACCGAGGCGACGCAGAACACCGCCCCCAGCGCGAGGTGGAACCCGCGCACCCCGGCCGCCTGCGGCACCGCCATCGCCGCCATGCCCAGCCCCATCACCCCGTCCGCCCGGTCCGCCGGTCCGCGCCCGCGCAGCAGGCAGTACGCGCCGCTGGCCGCACACAGCAGCACCAGCAGCCAGGACGGCAGGGGCGGCGCGGAATGGTGCACGGCGGAACCTCCCGGTTCGACGGTGACACCGGAAGAGATGCCCGCGCCACACCGCCCGCACGCCGGACCGGGTTAGGCTTCGGCGACTGGAACAGATGAACGGAGCCGCCGATGTCCACGCCCGCAGCCCTCAGCTTCCGCAGCGCCACCGAGGCCGACGTCGACTCCCTGGTCGAGCTCGTCGAGTCGGCGTACCGGGGCGAGTCGAGCAGGGGCGGCTGGACCACCGAAGCGGACTACCTGGACGGCCAGCGCACCGACCCGGGCGGCGTCCGCGAGATCGTGGAGAACCCGGACTCGCTGCTGCTGGCGGTGGAGCGCGACGGCGAGCTCGTGGCCTGCTGCCAGCTCGAACACCGGGGTGACCACGCCTACTTCGGCATGTTCGCGGTCCGCCCCGGCCTCCAGGGAGCCGGGCTCGGCAAGGAGATCCTGGCCGAGGCCGAGCGGCGCGCCGCACAGGACTGGGGCGTGAAGGAGATGCGGATGACCGTGATCAACATCCGCGAGGAGCTCATCGCCTACTACGAGCGGCGCGGTTACCGCCGCACCGGGGAGCTGAGCCCCTTCCCGTACGGGGACGAGCGCTTCGGCCGGCCCCGCCGCGACGACCTCGCCTTCGAACTGCTGGTGAAGCCCCTCTAGGGCCTGTCGTCGAACTCCCGCCGTCCTTGTCCCTGCCCGTCCTGCCCTGTCCGGTCCGAGTCGGACAGGGCAGGGGACCAGGGACCGCTCAGGCGGTCTCGGGGACCGCTCAGGCGGTGAACCTGCCGGTCAGCCGGATCTCGGGGAAGTCGGTGGCGGCGCCGTCCAGTTCCAGGGCGCGCACCAGCCGCAGGTGGTCCATGGTGTTCACGGTCCAGCCGGTGACCCGCAGTCCCGCGGTGTGAGCGGACTCCACGGTCTCCAGCGTCAGCCGCCGGATGTTCAGGGAGACCGTTTCGGCGCCCGCTGCCAGAGCCCGGTCCACGATGTCCTCGCCGTACCGGCTCGCCGTCAGCGTGGTCCGCACGCCCGGCACCAGCCGGGCGATCTCGGCCAGCGCCGCGTCCTGGACGGAGGCCACCTCCACCCGCGTGGTCAGGTCCAGCCGCAGCATGACGGCGGCCAGCGCCGCCGCGGCGCCGCGGTCCGAGACCCCGACCAGCAGCGGGGTCCTGACGGCGTCGAGCACCTCCTCGAACAGCGGCACCCGCTCGCCCAGCCCGGCGTCCAGCTCGCGCAGCTCGGCCAGGGTGAGGTCGGCGACGGCGCCCGACCCGTCCGTGGTGCGGTCCACTTCCGGGTCGTGCAGGACGACGAGTGCGCCGTCCTTGCTGACCTGTACGTCCAGACCGATGACATCCATGCCGGAGCGTTCCGCGTGGACGAACGACCGGAGGGTGTTCTCCGGTTCGACACCCATGACTCCGCGGTGACCGATGGTGAGGAAAGTCAAGGTTCTCTCGCTTCCGTCGACGGCGGCTCCCGGCGACGGCCCGGTGTCCCGACCGAACCGCGCGGGTGAGGACGCATCGTAGTGCTCCGGAAGCAGGATGTGACCGGTCGTGCAGCGCCCCGGCAGGGCCGTCCGGCCGGTTCCCTCCAGGGCCGGACCGGCCCCTCCCGGGCCCGCGCGACCGGCCCGTGTCACCCGGGCGTGGGCGCGTCCCCGCCGCCTTGACCCGGACCCTCGACCTCAGGTCCAGGGTGAGGTCCGGAGCCGGGCTCCGGCCGTTCCGCCAGGGCGGCGATGTCCGCGAGCAGGGCCTCGGCGAGCTCCAGTTCCGCCAGGTGCTGCCGCTCGCTCCAGCGCAGCGCCAGGGCGGGGAACGCCCACTCCGGGACCTCCGCCGCGTGCACCATGGCCTCCCGTACGGACGCCAGCTCGGCGCGGGTGCGCTCCTGGTGCTCCGCGACCATCGCGCGCAGCCGGTCCGGGTCGGACAGGTGCCCCAGCCAGACCCGCAGCAGCAGCCCGTGCTTGAGCACCGGAGGCCCGGCCTCGGCCGTGTCGGCCGCCCAGCCGGCCAGCGCCTCGCGCCCCTCCGGGGTGATGGCGTACCGGCGCTTGGTCCGGGTCTCCTCCGGGCCGGAGCGCTCGGACGCGGCGTACCCGAGCTGCTCCAGGCGGCGCAGCTCGGCGTAGATCTGGCTGATGGCCGGCGACCAGTAGAAGAAGCGGAGCGAGGAGTCGGCCCACTTCTTCAGTTCGTAGCCGGTGCGGGCGCCCGGGAACGAGAGCAGCCCGAGGACCGCCCACGCGGTCGGCGGAAGGTCTTGCTTCTTTGGCTTATGACTACTAGTCATATTCCGAATTGAAGTGACGCCGGACACGGGACGCAACCCTGGAGGCACCGTGAAATTCTCCGTGATCTTTGAGGCTCAACTTGCAGACCCGACCGTCGAACGGGAGCACCAGGTCATCCGCGACTGCGTCGAGCAGGCCGTGCTCGCCGAACGCATGGGCTTCGACCGGATCTGGGCCGTCGAACACCACTCGCTGAAGTGGTACGCACACATGAGCGCACCTGAAGTGTTCCTCAGCTTCGTGGCGGCCAGGACGAACACCATACGCATCGGCCACGGCGTCGTGTGCATGCCCTTCAACTTCAACCACCCGGCCCGGGTCGCCGAACGGGCCGCCATGCTCGACCTGCTCTCCGGCGGCCGGCTCGACCTCGGTGCCGGACGCGGCGGCACCGAACAGGAGACCTCCCTGTGCGGGGTGGACCGGGAGCGCACCGCGCAGGAGGTGGAGGAGGCCCTGCGGATCATCGGCAAGGCCTGGCAGCAGGAGGAGCTGGAGTACCACGGCGAGCTCATCGACATCGCCCCGCACCCGATCCTGCCCAGGCCCGCGCAGACCCCGCACCCGCCGCTGTTCCTGGCGTGCAGCCGCGAGGAGACCCTGGTGCAGGCCGCCGAACTGGGCATCGGCGCGCTGGTCATGGGCTTCGCCGGACCCGAGTCGATCGCCGGGATGCGCGCGGTCTACGACGCCGCCCGCGCGGGCCGCGACGGCAGCCGGTTCGTGTCCACCGTCGTGAACGACCACTTCTCGGTGCTGTGCCCCACCATCGTCCTCGACGACCCCGAGGAGGCCCGCCGCACCGGCATCCGCGGACAGCGCTTCTTCGCCCAGTCCATCGGCCACTGGTACGGCGGAGCGGGCGTCCCGGACGAGGCCGTGGTCGACGGGACCGACGAGGCCGCCGAGCTGCGCCGGGCCGCCGAGCAGGTCGTCGCCCGGCTCAACGAGCAGCGGATCCCGGTGCGGCCCACCTCCACCGCCACCTTCAACGCCGACCACGCCTACGGCAGCGCCGACGACGCGATCGCCTACGTGGAGCGGCTCCGCGACGCCGGGGCCGACGAGATCATGTGCCTGGTCCAGATGGGCACGGTGCCGCAGGAGGCCTGCCTGGAGACCCTGCGCCAGTGGGGCGAGAAGGTCATCCCGCACTTCCGTGGTGCCGAGCGGGCGGGGGACGCCGCATGACCACCACACCGGACAGCGCCGCCCACGACCGCCTCGACCCCGCCGCGCGGCCCTTCGTCGACGCGCTCACCGCCGTCTTCCCCGATGTCGGAGGGGCCGTCACCGACGCCGCCGAGGCCCGGCGGATCCTCGCCGCGACACCCCGGACGCCAGGCGAACCGCTCCGGGTGGGAGCGGTGGAGGACCGGACCGTCCCCGGGCCGCCAGGGGCCCCGCCCGTGCCGGTCCGGATCTACTTCCCCGACCCCGGGGAACGGCCCGGCCCGCGGCCCACCGTGGTCTTCAGCCACGGCGGCGGCTTCGTCCTCTGCGACCTCGACACCCACGACGCCACGGCCCGCGCGTTCTGCCGGGAGGCCGGCGCCGTCGTGGTCTCGGTGGACTACCGGCGCGCCCCCGAGCACCCCTTCCCGGCCCCGGTGGAGGACGTCCACGCCGCCCTGTGCTGGGCCGGCGAGCACATCGCCGCACTCGGCGGCGACCCCGGAGCCCTGGTGGTGGCCGGGGACAGCGCGGGAGGAACCCTGTCCGCGGCCGCGCTGCTGCTGGCCGCGGAACGCGGCGGCCCGCCGGTGGCGCTCCAGGTGCTCGTCTACCCGGCGGTCTCGGCAGGGCTGGACTTCGACTCGTACCGGCGCAACGGCACCGGCTACTACCTCACCACCGCCCACCTCCGCTGGTTCTGGGCGCAGTACCTGGGAGCCGACGGCGATGTCCGCGACCCCCTGGTCTCGCCGCTGCACGCCCCCGGCGAGGCCCTCGCGGCGCTGCCGCCCGCCCATGTGGTGGTCGCCGGGTGCGATCCGCTGCACGACGACGGGCTGGCCTGGCACCGGGCGCTGCTCGGCCACGGCGTCCCCTCGGTCCTCGATTCCCACCCGGGGATGTTCCACGGCTTCCTCGCCCTGGCGGACTTCCTGCCCCCGGCACGGGCCGCGCTGCGAGGAATCGGCGGAGCCATCGCCTCCACGGTTGCGCACGGGAAGTCTTCCGGTGAAGTGAGGGGGACGACAGGATAATTTCCGGCCTCCCCTCTTGAGCGGGAGAGCCTCACATGTATACGTTGTCCATACGTGAGGTTCTCCTGTGGAGGAAGTGACATGACGGAAACTCTTGTGCCGGGCGTCGGCGGGGCCGTAATAACCGCCGGGTCGCGGGTGGTGGACCACCCCGCGTGGCCCGCGCTCAAGGCCGCCGTGGAGGAGATCCGCCCCTGGCAGTCCAAGGACGGCTCCATCGACTTCGAGGCCGAGGGTGCTCCCGGCCGCGCCGACGCGGAGGACGCCGTCCGCCGCATGATCGCCGCCGTCGAGGAGCTCTCCCCGCTGCTCCCGCACGCCACCGCCTACCACCAGGCCCTCGTCACCGACCTGCGCACGTGGGCCGAGAGCGGCTTCCCGGTGCCGGACTTCCTCGACTCCCTGCTGGCCTTCCACCCGGCCGCGGAGCGCGTCGACGGCCGCCAGCACCTCGTCGTGTTCCCCATGTACACGCAGAACGGCAACCTGGACCGCAACTTCGAGGCCGTCGTGCTGAAGATGGTGTGGCCCGAGTGGCTCTCCGAGCTGGAGCGCACCCGCTACGACAACCCGCTGTTCCTCGGCATCACCTTCGAGGACTTCACCGCGGGCTACGACACGAACTCCGCCGTGCTCTTCCCGGAGACCATCGCCGTCCGCGAGGCCCCCGAGCGCTTCACCTGGGGCGGCATCTTCTGCGACCGCGAGGCCGCCCGCTTCCGCAAGGTGACCGAGGCCGCCGTGGAGACCCTGGGCATGCAGCTGCCCGAGGACATCGCCGCGATGATCACCGACCAGGAGCGCTGCGAGAAGGCCTTCGTCCTGTGGGACATGGTCCACGACCGCACCCACAGCCACGGTGACCTGCCGTTCGACCCCTTCATGATCAAGCAGCGCCAGCCGTTCTGGATGTACGGCCTGGAGGAGCTGCGCTGCGACCTCACCGCCTTCAAGGAGGCCGTGCAGCTGGAGGCCGAGGGCAACGTCCACGGCCGCGACGTGCAGTACGCCGTGCTGTTCGACCGGATGTTCCGCTTCCCGCTCACCGGCGACCGCAACCGCAACTACGACGGTCTCGGCGGCCAGCTGCTCTTCGCCTACCTCCACAAGCACGACGTCGTGCGCTGGACGGACAACAAGCTGCGGATCGACTGGGAGCGCGCGCCCCAGATCACCAACCAGCTGTGCGCCGAGATCGAGAAGCTGTACCGCGACGGCATCGACCGCCCCAAGCTCGTCCACTGGTTCAAGGCGTACGAGCTGGTCTCCACCTACCTGGCCCCGCACCCGGGCTCCAAGTGGGCCAAGGGCCCGGACGCGCTGGACCTGACGCAGCCGCCCCGCAAGCTCGTGGACGACGTGCTTCCCGACGAGTTTCCGCTCAGCATGTTCTTTGAGGCGCTCGCCAAGAAGCTCAAGGGAGTGATCGCCTCCACGAAGGGGATCACCGCGCAGAACGCCGACCTCGCTGACGCCGGCGCGACCGCCGCGTGATTCCTCGCCCACAGGAGGCTTACAACATGAACAACGGGAACGGGACGCTCAGCGGAGCCGTGGTCGCGGTGGCCGGAGCCGGCGGCCCGGCGGGACGCGCCGCCCTGCTCCGCCTCGCCGAGGCGGGTGCCACGGTCGTCGCGTCCGACGCGGACCCGGCCCGCCTGGCCGAGGCCGTGGACGCGGCCCGCTACGCCCACGGCGGGGCCACCGTCACCGGTGACACCGTGGACCTCCTCGACCTGGAGGCCACCAAGGAGTGGGCCGCCCGTACCGAGAAGGAGTTCGGGCGGGTCGACGGCCTGGTCCACCTGGTCGGCGGCTGGCGCGGCAGCAATTCCTTCACCGAGACCGACCTGGGCGACTGGGACTTCCTGGAGAAGCTCCTGATCCGTACCGTCCAGCACACCTCGATGGCCTTCCACGACGGGCTGATGCGCAGCGGAAACGGCCGCTACGTCCTGGTCAGCCAGTCCGGCGCGCACAAGCCGGTGGCGAACAACGCGGCGTACAACGCGGGCAAGGCCGCCGCCGAGGCGTGGACGCTCGCGATGGCGGACTCCTTCCGCAAGGCGGGGGGCGACGACGGCCCGCGTGCCGCGGCTGCGATCCTGATCATCAAGGCACTGGTGCACGACGCGATGCGCGCCGAGCGCCCGAATGCGAAGTTCGCGGGCTTCACCGACGTCAAGGAGCTGGCCGAGGCCATCGTCGGCGTCTGGGAGCGGCCCGCCCCGGAAGTGAACGGACAGCGTCTGTGGCTCACCCCGCAACCCTGAGGACCGATGCCCGCCGGCACCATGACCCGGCGGTGCGCGGCTTCGCCAGCGACAACTACGCGGGTGCGCACCCGGAGATCCTCGAGGCCATCGCCCTCGCCAACGGCGGCCACCAGGTCGCCTACGGCGAGGACGACTACACCGAGCACCTGCAGAAGATCATGCGCAGCCACTTCGGCCCGTACGCGGAGGCGTTCCCGGTCTTCAACGGCACCGGCGCGAACGTCACCGCCCTGCAGGCGATGACGGACCGCTGGGGTGCGGTGATCTGCGCCAAGAGCGCCCACATCAACGTGGACGAGGGCGGCGCGCCGGAGCGGATGGCGGGCATCAAGCTGCTCGCCGTCCCCACCCCGGACGGCAAGCTCACCCCCGAGCTGATCGACCAGGAGGCGTGGGGCTTCGAGGACGAGCACCGGGCGATGCCGCAGGTCGTGTCGATCACCCAGAACACCGAGCTGGGCACGGTCTACACCCCGGAGGAGGTCCGGGCGATCTGCGAGCACGCGCACGCGCTCGGCATGAAGGTGCACCTCGACGGTGCCCGGATAGCCAACGCCGCGGCCTCGCTCGACGTGCCGATGCGCGCCTTCACCAACGCGGTGGGCGTCGACGTGCTGTCGTACGGCGGCACCAAGAACGGCATGCTGTTCGGCGAGGCCGTGGTGGTCGTCAACCCGGACGCGGTCCGGCAGATGAAGCACGTCCGCAAGATGTCCATGCAGCTCGCCTCGAAGATGCGCTTCGTGTCGGTGCAGCTGGAGGCCCTGCTGGCCAAGGACCTGTGGCTGCGCAACGCCCGGCACGCCAACGAGATGGCGCAGCGGCTCGCGGCGGGCGTGCGCGAGGTGGACGGGGTGGAGATCCTCTACCCGGTCCAGGCGAACGCGGTGTTCGCGAAGCTGCCGCACGAGGTGTCCCGGCGGCTGCAGCAGCGGTACCGCTTCTACTTCTGGGACGAGGCCGCCGGGCACGTCCGCTGGATGTGCGGTTTCGACACGCAGATCGAGGACGTGGACGGCTTCCTGCAGGCGCTGAAGGAAGAGATGGCCCGCTGAGGGTGGTGCCGTCCACGGCCGTGGATTATCGATAGACATACGAAAATCTGCATAGGTATGCTCCTGGATCATGGAACTGATCCAGGAGCATTCCGACGTGTCCGCGTACCTCGCGGCGGACGAAGTCATCGACCACGACCACCCGTTGGTCCAGGAGACAGCCGACGCGCTCTGGACCGCCACCGGCGACGCGTACTCATACGCCAAGGTCGCCTTCGAGTTCGTCCGCGACACCGTCCCGCACTCCGCGGACTCCGGGGACATGCGGGTCAGCTGGCGCGCCTCCGACGTGCTCGCCACCCGCAACGGCATCTGCTACGCCAAGTCCCACGCGCTGGCGGCACTGCTGCGGGCCCGGGCCATCCCCACCGCCCTGTGCTACCAGCGGCTGACCGAGGACGGCGGAGCCGACCCGGCCGTACACGGTCTGGTCGCCGTCCTGCTGCCGGGGGAGGGCGGCTGGGCGCGCCAGGACCCCCGGGGCAACAAGCCGGGCGTGGACGCGCAGTTCTCCCTCGACGGCGAGCGGCTGGCCTTCCCGGTCCGCCCGGAGCTCGGCGAGGTGGACTACCCGACGCTGTACGCCGCACCGCACCCCGCCGCGCTCCGGGCCCTCCGGGAGTCACCGGACCGCCCGGCCCTCTGGCGGAACCTCCCCACCGAGCTGTAGGCCCGGGCCCGCCTCAGCCGGTCTCCGCCGAATCCGCCCGCCCAACCGGCTCCCGCGCGGCGGCCGGCGCCGCACTCCCCGCACCCGCGGGCCGCGGGGCGGGGGACCGGCCGCGCACGCCCCGGTGCAGCAGTGCCGCGGCGAGCTGCAGCCCGGCGATGCACAGCAGCAGCACCCGGGGCGGCGCGGACGCGGCCAGCCCGGCCAGAGCCGCTCCCAGCGCCGCGGCGGTGACCTTCAGGCCGGCCCCCAGTGTGAACACCTGGGTGCGCGCCTCTGCGGGCGCGTGCTCCGAGCGCAGCCGCAGGGTGGCCGTGAGCAGCGGCCCGTCACACACCCCCGCCACGCCGAACAGCACCGCGATCACCGGCAGCGACGGACCGGCCGCCGCGGCGGCGAGCGCCACCCCCGTGCCCGCCAGGGCCCAGCGGGCCAGCCGGCCCGGCTCCACCGAGGTGACCCGGCCCAGCGTCAGCGCCCCCGTCAGCGCCCCCAGCGCGAACGCCGTCAGCAGCACCCCTCCGCCGTGCCGGCTCAGCAGCACCGCGGTGGTGCTCAGCGCCCCGACCCCGACGAAGGCCAGGGTGGTCGCGGAGGTGATCGCGCGCAGCTCCCGCACCCGCCACAGCGCGGCCAGGCCCGCCGCCATCCCGGACCCGAGCGAACCGCCGCCGCCGGCCGCCGCGGCGTACGGCAGCGACGCCGCCAGCACCGCGGCCACGGCCGCCCCGGACGCCAGCAGCAGCACCGCCGGACCGGCCGACCCCAGCGCCGCGAAGGTGCTCACCACGACCGGAGCCGTCACCGAGGCCGCGTTGTAGGTCGCCGCGTCCCAGCCGTACGCCCGGTCCCGCCCCGGACCGGGCGGCACCAGCCCGGCGACCAGGCTGGACAGCCCGCCGGTCACCATCGGCCCGCAGGAGCCGCCGACCAGCGCCACCGCGAGCACCACCGGCGCCGGCGCCCGGCCGACCAGCAGCGCGAGCGTGGCCATGGACGCCGCGAAGCCGGCCAGAGCCCCCACGTGGAAGAGCCGGGGGCGCCGACTGCGGGCCGCCAGAGATCCCGCCAGGGGGGCGGCCAGGACGTGCGGAGCCAGCCAGGCGGTCAGCACAAACGCCCCGTACGCCGCGCTGCCCGTCCGCTCCAGCGCCAGCAGGACCAGCGCGATTCCCATGCCCTCGGAGGCAAGCCGCGCGGCTGTCGCCGCGCCCAGATATCGCCGTAACACCTTCATGGGTCAAGACGTTACATTGGGGGTGTGAAAGGTTTCGACCCCGCACTGAGACTTCTCGACATCGCCGAAGCGGTCCGCGTCCACCCCGACCTGCCCCGCCCCGACCTCGCGGCCCTCCTCGCCCGGCACGGGGAAAGCCCGCAGGACCTGGCGGAACCCGCCTTCACGGAGACCGATGCCGCCGCACTGCGCGCGGCTGCCCTGCGGATGGGCGAAGTGCTCGCCGAAACCGACGCGGACCGGGCCGCAAACGCGCTCAACGAGGTCTTCGACGACTGCGGGGCCCGCCCGCGCCTGACCCGCCACGACGGCCATGCCTGGCACCTCCACGTCGACCGCGAGGGCGCGGGCTGGGGTGAGTGGTTCCTGGCCTCCGGCGCTCTGGCGCTGGCCGGCCTGCTCACCGAGTACGGCCGCACCGCCTGGGGCGCCTGCCCGGCGAACGGCTGCGGCCGCTACTTCCTCGGCGCCGGCCCCGGCAGCCCGCGCCGCTACTGCTCGACCACCTGCTCCGGCCGTGCCCGCGTCGCCGCCCACCGCCGTCGGCAGGCGGCCTCCGGCTGACGGGCGGCCACCCGCCCGGCGCACGACTCCGTCTCCGGATGGCCTAGGGGTGTACCCCGAGGGGAGTTCCCGGGAGGCGCCCCCGGCGGAGGGCGATGAGTCTGACTGCGACCCCCTCCTCGAAGGAGACCTGGATGAACCTGCAGTCCGGCGCGGCCCGAAGGACCTCACACAAGGCCCGGCGCACGCCCGTCATCGCCAGGAGCGCGGCGGTGGCCGCCCTGGCGCTCTCACTGACCGTCGGCGGAACCACCGGCACGAGCGCGAGCCCGGCCGGCCCCGCGGGCGGCGGTGAAGCGGCCGTGAGCCGTCTGGCCTTCCACGACGAGACGCGCAAGCTCTGGGAGGACCACATCACGTGGACCCGCCTCTCGATCGTGAGCTTCGCCGGGGAGCTGCCGGACCTGGCACCGACCCTGCAGCGGCTGTTCCGCAACCAGGACGATCTCGGGAACTCCTTCAAACCGTTCTTCGGCGAACGGACCGGGAACGAACTGACCGCGCTCCTCCGGGAGCACATCCAGGGCGCGGTCGACATCCTGGTGGCCGCCAAGGCCGGGGACCGGCAGCAGCTGGAGGCGGCCATTGCCGCCTGGTACGCGAACGGGGAGGAGATCGCGGACTTCCTCAGCGCGCTGAACCCGAAGTTCTGGCCCCAGGACGAGACGCGAGCCATGATGCGCGAGCACCTGGACCTGACGCTCGAAGAGGCCACTCACCGCCTGCAGGGCGACTTCGAGGCGGACATCCAGGACTATGACGAGGTGCACAACCACATCCTCGGCTTCGCCGACTTCCTGTCCTGCGGGATCATCAAGAAGTTCCCGGACCAGTTCCGCAAGCACCCCAAGGCGGACGCGATCTGCCCGTGACGCCCGTTCCGTGACGTCCCTCGCGACCGCCGCCTCCGAGGGGCGGCGGTCGCCGACCGCGGGTCGCGCGGGTCAGACCCCGCCCGCCTCCTTGAGCTGGGCCATCGTCGGCGCGGTGCCGCCCAGGTGGGCAGGCAGCCACCAGGAGTCCTCGGTGCCCTTCGGGCGCCCCGGATAAGCGCGCTGCGCCGCGTCCAGCAGCTCGTCGACCCGGCCGCGCAGCTTCCGGGTGAGGGCGCCCGCGAACTGGTCCGCCGGCGCCTCCAGCGGCTCTCCGACCCGCAGGGTCACCGGGATGTGGCTGCGCCGCAGGTCCTTGGGGCGGCCCTTGGTCCACAGCCGCTGGGTGCCCCACAGCGCCACCGGGATCACCGGGACCCCGGCCTCCTGCGCCATGCGCACCGCGCCCGACTTGAAGCTCTTCAGGGTGAACGACTGCGAGATCGTCGCCTCGGGGAAGACTCCGATGATCTCACCGCCGCGGAGCGCGGCGAGAGCCTGCTGGTACGCCGCCTCGCCCTGCGCCCGGTCCACCGGGATGTGCTTCATGGCCCGCATCAGCGGACCGGACACCTTGTGCCGGAACACCGACTCCTTCGCCATGAAGCGGACGAGCCGCTTGGACGGCCGGGCGGTCAGCCCGGCGAAGATGAAGTCGAGGTACCCGATGTGGTTGGAGACCAGGACCGCACCGCCCTTGCGGGGGACGTTCTCGGTGCCCTTCATGTCGATCCGGATGTCGAGCGCCTTGAAGAGGGTGTGGGCGGCGCCGATCACCGGCGGGTAGACGAGGTCAGCCATCGTGGGGGACATCCCGCTTTCTGCCTGGGGAGGTGGGAGGTGCTCCCGGCTGTAGGTGCTTGAGGGGTGCCACGTACCCGTGGGGGCGTACGCGAGGGTCTTCTGCTGTGCTTCGAGTGCACAAGTTACGCCGACGTAGGTTACGCGGCCCCGTGGATCGTCTCCCAAACGGCCCCCGCAGGCCACCCCGCGGGCCCCTGCCGGGGGAGATTCTCGTCACGCCGTGAAGCGCGCCGGGAATGCGGGCGCACCCCCGCGGCGCTCGGATCAGCGTACGAGCACACGGGCGGCAGGGACGGGAGCACAGGTGGCGACGGAGCGGGACGGGCGGCCGGACGGGACCGGGCAGGAGCGGCGGCTGGGGGCCGCGGAACTCGGTGCCGAGCCGGGGCCGCGGGCCACCCTGGTGCAGTTCTCCAGCGCCTTCTGCCGGCCCTGCGTCACCACCCGGCGGATCCTCGCCGAGGTCGCCGCCATGGTCGACGGTGTGACGCACATCGAGATCGACGCCGAGGAACGGCTCGCGCTGACCCGCCTGCTGGGCGTCGAGCAGACCCCGACCGTCCTGGTGCTGGACGCGGCGGGCCGGATCGTCCGGCGGGCCACCGGCATGCCCCGCAAGGCCGACGTGATCGCCGCCCTCGGTGCCGCCGTCTGACCGCCCGCTCCTCGGAGCGGGGGCTCGCGCCCGGGAGTGCGCCCCCGGCCCCCCAGTGACGCGTCTGACATCTGCGGGCCTGCGCTTGACGCCGCGCGCCGGTGATCGACAGGCTGACCGTACGCGGTACGAACAGAAGGATTTGTCGATGACGGCCCCGCCCGCCCCAGCAGAGACCCAGCAGGGTTCACCCGAGCTGCTCCGCTCGGTCTTCCGGCAGCACGCCGCCGGTGTGGCGGTGATCACCGCGGCCCACGAGGGCCGCCCGGCCGGCTTCACCGCGACCTCCCTCAACTCGGTTTCCGCCGATCCGCCGCTGCTCTCCTTCTCCGTGGGCACCGGATCGTCCAGCTGGCCGGCGCTCGCCGCGTCGGACCACGTCGGGGTCCACATACTCGGCGAGCACCAGCAGGACCTGGCCGGACTGTTCGCGCGCAGCGGGGCCGACCGGTTCGGCCCGTCCACGGCCTGGCGCCGCGGCCCCCACGGGGTGCCGCTGCTGGACGGGGTGCTCGCCTGGCTGGTGTGCCGGGTGGCGGCCCGGGTCCCGGCGGGGGAGCACCGGGTCGTCATCGCGGAGGTGATTGCGGGCGACCCGCTCGGGGAAGGCCGCGGACAGGGGCGCCCCCTCCTGTACCACGGGGGCCGCTTCAACGCGCTGCGGGACTGAATCGTCCCGATCTGCTCCGTTGGCAAGGTCACAGTCCACCGGCCTTGCAACCTGGCGAAACGCACGCTGTACTGACGAGTAACATTTCGATCGGAGCGCGGGCCGCCCCGACCGGGAGGCGGCCGAGAAGGCGCCTATGCTGCCAGCTACAAGGCAGCACCAGAAAAGACGATGCAGTAGGAGAGCCGGCGTGAGCTTGAGGATCGTTGTCTGTGTGAAGTACGTGCCCGACGCCACCGGCGACCGGAAGTTCGCGGACGACCTGACGGTCGACCGGGACGACGTCGACGGCCTGCTGTCGGAGCTCGACGAGTACGCCGTCGAGCAGGCGCTGCAGATCTCCGAGAACTCGGACGACGACGTGGAGATCACCGTCCTGACGATCGGCCCCGAGGACGCCAAGGACGCGCTGCGCAAGGCGCTGTCGATGGGCGCCGACAAGGCGATCCACGTCGAGGACGACGACCTGCACGGCACCGACGTCATGGGCACCTCCCTGGTGCTGGCCAAGGCCGTGGAGAAGGCCGGGTACGACCTGGTCATCGCCGGCATGGCCTCGACCGACGGCACCATGGGCGTCCTCCCGGCGATCCTGGCCGAGCGCCTGGGCGTCCCGCAGGTCACCCTGCTCTCCGAGGTCAAGGTCGAGGACGGCACCGTCACCGGCCGCCGCGACGGCGACGCCGCCAGCGAGCAGCTCGAGGCCTCCCTCCCGGCGGTCGTCTCCGTGACCGACCAGTCCGGCGAGGCCCGCTACCCGTCCTTCAAGGGCATCATGGCCGCCAAGAAGAAGCCGGTGGAGTCCTGGGACCTCTCCGACCTCGACATCGAGGCCGAGGAAGTCGGCCTGGAGGGCGCCTGGACCGCGGTCGACTCCGCCGCCGAGCGTCCGGCCCGCACCGCCGGCACGATCGTCAAGGACGAGGGCGAGGGCGGCAAGCAGCTGGCCGAGTTCCTGGCCGGCCAGAAGTTCATCTAAGGACTTCGGTCACCTTCACCGCCCCCTCATACTTCGCAATCGCAGGAGAGCAGTCCCATGGCTGAAGTTCTCGTCTACGTCGACCACGTGGACGGTGCCGTCCGCAAGCCCACCCTCGAGCTCCTGACGCTCGCCCGCCGCATCGGCGAGCCCGTCGCCGTCGCCCTGGGCGCCGGTGCCGAGGCCACCGCCGCCACCCTCGCCGAGCACGGCGCGGTCAAGGTCCTCACCGCCGACGCCCCGGAGTTCGCCGACTACCTGGTCGTCCCGAAGGTGGACGCGCTGCAGGCCGCGTACGACGCGGTCTCCCCGGCCGCCGTGCTGGTCCCCTCCTCCGCCGAGGGCAAGGAGATCGCCGCCCGTCTGGCCGTCCGCATCGGCTCCGGCATCATCACCGACGCCGTCGACCTGGAGGCGGGTGACGAGGGCCCGGTCGCGACCCAGTCCGCGTTCGCCGCGTCCTTCACCACCAAGTCCCGTGTCTCCAAGGGCACCCCGGTCATCACCGTCAAGCCGAACTCGGCTCCGGTGGAGGCCGCCCCGGCCGCCGGCGCCGTCGAGGCGCTGGCCGTCACCTTCGGCGCCCTGGCCACCGGCACCAAGGTCACCGCGCGCACCCCGCGCGAGTCGACCGGCCGCCCCGAGCTGACCGAGGCCGCGATCGTGGTCTCCGGCGGCCGCGGCGTCAACGGTGCCGAGAACTTCGCGATCATCGAGGCCCTCGCCGACTCGCTCGGCGCGGCCGTCGGCGCCTCCCGCGCCGCGGTGGACGCCGGCTGGTACCCGCACTCCAATCAGGTCGGCCAGACCGGCAAGTCGGTCTCCCCGCAGCTGTACATCGCCTCCGGCATCTCCGGCGCGATCCAGCACCGGGCCGGCATGCAGACCTCGAAGACCATCGTGGCCATCAACAAGGACTCCGAGGCCCCGATCTTCGACCTGGTCGACTACGGCGTGGTCGGTGACCTGTTCCAGGTCGTCCCGCAGCTGACCGAGGAGATCAAGGCGCGCAAGGGCTGATCCGGCGCATCCGCCGCCGAGGTCTTCCTGACCTGCGCAGACATCCGGTCCCGGGGCCGCGTGGTGATGCTCACCACGCGGCCCCGGGCCGTTTGCGTGCACCATTGACTGAGCGGAATGACCTGACTAAATTCTGCTATGCGGATCAATGCTTCCGTGAAGCGGAAAATAGGAGTGTGCAGGATGGGTCAGCAGGAGAAGGTGGCGACGAGCCTCGCAGGTGCGGTCAGCGAGGGCATCAGCGCTTCCCTCGCACCGGTGGACGCGGAACTCGCGCGCCGGTACCCGGGTGACCCCGGCACGCGGCAGCCGATCCACACCGTCTACGTCCCCGGTGACGTCTTCGCCGCGGACACCATCCGCAGCTGGGGCGACCAGGCCCTGGCCGCGCTCGACGAGCACGCCCCGGACGCGGCCACCTTCGGCAAGGTCCTCGGCATCAACGACGAGCTCGCCGAGACCGTCTACGAGCGCGTCCGTGCCAAGCTCGCCACGGAGCCCATCGAGGACCTCCGCGTCGACTTCGAGGACGGCTTCGGCGTCCGCTCCGACGAGGAGGAGGACCAGGCCGCCGCCCGCGCCGCCCGGCTCATCTCCGAGGCGTACTCCAACGGCACCAACGCCCCCTACATGGGCATCCGGATGAAGTGCATGGAGTCCAACGTCCGGGACCGCGGCATCCGCACCACCGACGTCTTCCTGTCCGGCCTGCTCGCCCACGGCGGCCTCCCGGACGACCTGGTCCTCACCCTTCCCAAGGTGACCTACGCCGAGCAGGTCTCCGCCTTCGTCGAGCTGCTGGAGGCCTTCGAGACCTCCCGCGGCCTGCGCCCGGGCCGCCTCGGCTTCGAGATCCAGATCGAGACCAGCCAGTCCATCCTGGCCTCGGACGGCACCGCGACCGTCGCCCGCATGATCGACGCCGCCAAGGGCCGCGCCACCGGCCTCCACTACGGCACCTTCGACTACAGCGCCTGCGTCGGCGTCTCCGCCGCCTACCAGGCCAGCGACCACCCGGCCGCCGACCACGCCAAGGCGATCATGCAGGTGGCCGCCGCCGGCACCGGCGTACGCGTCTCCGACGGCTCGACCAACGTGCTGCCGATCGGCACCACCGAGAAGGTCCACGAAGCCTGGAAGCTGCACTACGGGCTGACCCGCCGCGCCCTGGCCCGCGCCTACTACCAGGGCTGGGACATGCACCCGGGTCACCTCCCGACCCGCTACGCGGCCGTCTTCACCTTCTACCGCGAGGGCCTGGAGGCCGCCGCCGCCCGTCTGAAGGCCTACGTCGCCAAGATCGAGGGCGACGTGATGGACGAGCCGGCCACCGCCAAGGCCCTGGCCGGTTACCTGGTCCGCGGCCTGAACTGCGGCGCCGTGGGCGCCGACGAGGTCACCGCCCTGACCGGCCTGAGCCGCGCCGAGATCGACGCGTTCGCGATCCCGCGCCGCTCGGCGACCCTGACGGCCAACGCCTGACCCAGGCCCGCGTGCACGGCCCGGCTCCGGTTCACCGGGGCCGGGCCGTCGGCGTGTGCCCGCCCGGCAGCACCCAGCGCCTCAGGGTGCCGTCGTCCCCGGCCGTGGCGAGCAGGCTCCCGTCGGGGGAGAAGGCGACACCCCGCACGGCGGCGGTGTGCCCGGTCAACGGCAGGACGACGGCGGACCCGCCGGTCCGGACGTCCCACAGCCGGGCGGTGCCGTCGGCACTCGCACCGGCCAGCAGCCTGCCGTCGGGGGAGAACGCCAGCCCGTGCACCTGGCCGGTGTGCCCGAGGAGCTGCCGGCGGGCCACCGGCCGGGCGGTGAGGTCCCACAGCCACACCTCTCCGCCGAGGTCGCCGGCGGCCAGCAGGCCGCCGTCGGGGGAGAAGACGATCGTGCGGACCTCCGCCCCGTGGGCGGTCAGGGCGGACTCGACGGGCACCGGCGGGGTCAGGTCCCACAGAGCCACGGCCCGGTCCGTGCCCACCGCCAGCCGTCCGTCGGCGGACACGGCCACCGGGGACGCGCCCCACACCCGCTGGGGGGCGACGTCCGCCAGGGATTCGGCGGCGTCGGTCCGGACGGTCGTCCACGCGCCGTCCCGGCCGGCCACGGCCACCAGGACGCCATCGGCCCGGAACGCCACGTTCGCCATGAGCGACACGGGATGGACCATGGGGCCCGGCCGGGCCGTGCCCGCGGTCCACAGCCGCGCCGGGCCGCCCTCCTCGGGGAACTCCAGTCCCCACGGGTCGAATGCCGGCACCGCCAGCACCTCCGGAAGCGGCTCGCAGGTCTCCGCGTCCAGGGTCAGCACGGTCCGGTCCGCGGTGTGGACGAGGAGCCGGCTGCCGTCCGGGGAGAAGACGAGCCGGCGCAGCGGCGCCCCGGTCCGGCTCGTCACGGCAGGCAGGGGGACGGCGTGATCCGCTCGCAGGGCCGCCGCCAGGGCGGCCGCGCCCAGTGACACCGGGGGCCCGGGGGCGGGGCCGCGCCGGTGCAGCAGGACGGTCCCGTCGTCGCCGGCGGTCGCGAGCAGCCGCCCGTCCGGGGAGAAGGCGATCGCGTTGACGGCGAGGGTGTGCCCGGTCAGCGGCGGGCCCACCGGGAACCCGGTCGCCGTGTCCCAGAGCCGCACCGTCCGGTCTCCGCTCCCCGTCGCGAGCAGCGCCGCGTCCGGGGAGAAGGCCACCGCGTTCACGGCGTTGTCGTGTCCGTGCAGGGGTGCCCCGAGGGGCCGGCCGGTGGCGGCGTCCCACAGCCGGGCGGTGGTGTCGTGGCTTCCGGTGGCCACCAGGCGGCCGTCGGTCGAGTAGGCGAGGGCCTCGACGTTGTCCGAGTGGCCGGCCAGGGGTGCGCCGACCGGCCCGGCGGTGGCCGTGTCCCACTGCTGCACGGCCTCGCAGCCGTCGGCGATCACCAGCTGCCGCCCGTCGGCCGAGAAGGCGAGGGCGTCCGCCTGCCCGCTGTAACGGGCGTCGGCGGGACCGTGCGGAGCGTCGGTGAGCAGGTCCACCGGCCACCGGCCGGAGATGTCCACGGCTGTGCCGAGCAGGTGCCCCCCGTCGTCGAATGCCAGGCCGCCGGCCACGCTGCGGTGCCATCCGGCAAGGCCGACGGGTGTGAGCGTGCGAGCATCCCACAGGTGCGCGCGGCCGTCGTCGCGGAGGGCGGCCAACCGGTCCCCACGGGGCGAGAAGGCAACGTGGAGGACCGGCGCGGAGTACCCGGCGCTGGTCAGCACCGCTTCGGCCCTGCCGTCGGCGGTGTTCCACAGCCGGACCGTCCCGTCGTTGCCGGCGGAAGCCAGCGTGTGGCCGTCGGGCGAGAACGCGAGCCGCCATACCAGGCGCGTGTGCCCGATCAGCCGGTGGGCGATCGTGAACGGGGCATCGTCCTCGACCGTCTCGGCCGGTGCCGGTGCCGGTGCCGGAGGGGCGGGTGCGGGGGGAGCCGGCGGGGCGTCGCGCCGGGCCGAGCCCGTATCGAGGGCGGCCAGCGCACGCCACCGGCGGCGCCAGGGCTCCAACTCGGCGGCGTTGTGGGGCGGGATGGGCCGCTCCCGCCCGAACTCGTCGTAGGAGTGAAGGATCCGTACGAGCCCCATGAGCCGGTCGAGCCCGGGCAGCCGCTCACCGCGGAACGCGTCGCTCTGGGTGGACACCGGAAGCCGGATGCCCGTGGAGGACTTGGCCGCGCGCGCGGCCAGATCGCGGTACGAACGATTGCCGCGGTCCAGGCGCAGTCTGCGCAAGTCCGCCGCCAACGCCGCGAGTTCTTCGCTGAATGCAGGCACGCTGTTCATCACCGCACAGGTTAGGCGCGGTGACGGTGCGTCGCCGGACGATCCCGGACAGGGCGGAACAGCGGCGGAGTCCGGCGGAGTCCGGCAGGGTCCGGCCGGGTCCGGCGACGTCCGACCGTGGTCCGGTCCGTTCGGTGGATTCCTCCCGTGATCCCGGCCGGCGCTGTCATCGGGGCATGACCACACCTCCGGGCGGGGAACCGCCCTTCCTGAGCCTGCACACCGCCGTCGTGCTGCTCTGCGCCCTGCTCGCGGGCGCCGTGACCGGCGGTCTGACCTTCCTCGGCGGCACCGGTGCCGCGCTGTCGGTGCTGGGCGGGCTGACCGCCGCCGGGGTGTCGGTGCCCGTCCTGCGCGGACTCATCCGGTGACGCCGCCCGGGACGGGTCAGGGGGCGGGCGGGAGTTCGCCCGAGCCGCGGGGGATCAGGCGGGTGGGGAGCACGATGCGCTCGGGCGCCGGGCGGTCGCCTTCGAGGCGGGCGAAGAGGCGCTCGGTGGCCACCCGGCCCAGAGCCGCCGCGTCCTGCGCGACCACGGTGACGCCCGGCCGCAGCAGATCGGCCAGTTCGAAGTCGTCGAAGCCGACCAGGGCGGCGAGGGGGCGGGGCTCGGCGGCGAGTACCCGGACCAGGGTCACCGTGACCCGGTTGTTCCCCGCGAACAGCGCGGTCACCGGGGCCGGTCCGGCCAGCATGGCGGTCGCTGCGGCCGTGACCCGCTCCGGTGCGGTGGAGCCCAGGGAGACCCAGCACTCGTCCACCGGCAGGCCCGCGTCGTCCATCGCCGCGCGGTAGCCGCGGAGGCGTTCGGTGGCCGTGTGGATCCGGGGATGGTCGCCGATGAAGCCGATGCGGCGGTGGCCGTGGGCGATGAGGTGGGCGACCCCCTCGCGGGCGCCGCCGAAGCTGTCCGAGAGGACCACGTCCGCGTCGATCCGTCCGGCCGGGCGGTCCACGAACACGGTCGCCACGCCGGCCTCCATCTCCGGCTCCAGGTAACGGTGGTCGTCGCCGGCCGGAATCACGATCAGGCCGTCCACGCGGCGGGCGCACAGCGCGAGCGCCAGCTCCCGCTCCCGGTCCGGGTCCTCCGCGCTGGAGCCGTTGACCAGCAGCGCGCCGTGCGCCCGCGCGACCTCCTCGACGGCCCGGTTCAGCGGTCCGTAGAAGGGGTCCGCGAGGTCTTCCAGTACCAGGCCCACGGTGGCCGTACGCCCCTTGCGGAGCACGCGGGCGCTGTCGTTGCGGCGGAACCCCAGTGCCTCGATGGCCTCCTGGACCCGTCGTTCGGTCTCCGCAGTGACACCGGGCTCGCCGTTCACCACCCGGGACACGGTCTTGAGGCCCACTCCGGCGCGGGACGCCACGTCCTTCATCGTCGGCCGGTTGCCGTAGCGGGGATCGGACGGGCGGCGGGACTGGGGCACGGTGGCGGGACCTCCGGACGGGGCGACGGGGTGCGGAGCGGCGGGACCGCGCTC
This sequence comes from Streptomyces sp. NPDC048603, assembly GCF_043199475.1. NCBI lineage: Bacteria > Bacillati > Actinomycetota > Actinomycetes > Kitasatosporales > Streptomycetaceae > Streptomyces > Streptomyces sp. NPDC048603. Next base: position 95,466 of record NZ_JBICVY010000008.1, read on the forward strand.
CGGGATCGAGGATATGCAGTCGGGGAGGGGCGTGTCGGGCACTCGGCCGACAATCGGGTTTCCCTGCCGGGGTGTTCCGGGCAAGCCCACTGGGGCGTGCATCGGGCGTCACCGGGCGTGTGTCGGAAGAGGGGTAATCGTGATTGTCTGGATCAACGGCGTCCCTGGCGCCGGAAAGGCCGGGGTGGCCCGCGAGCTGACCGCTCTCGTCCCGGACAGCACCCTGTACGACCCCGAGACGATCGCGGACACGGTCCGTGCGCTGCTGCCGGGCAAGCGGCTCGACGAGGTGGCGGACCATCAGGAGCTGGCTGCCTGGCGGCGCCTGGTGGTGGATGCCGCGGCGGCGCTGCTCGCGGAGCTCGGCGGGGTGCTGGTGGTCCCGATGGCCCTGCTGCGGCAGGAGTACCGCGACGAGATCTTCGGTGGGCTGGCGGCTCGGCGGATCCAGGTGCGGCATGTGCTGCTCGCGCCTGGCGAAACGATCCTGCGGGGTGAGGCCGTCCCCCGGCGTGAGGCTGTTCCGCGGGGTGAGGCCGTCCCGCGGCGCGAGGCCGTCCCGCGGAGCCAGGTGCCGGGGTGGCTCACGGCCGACGCGTACGTGATCGACAACGCGGAGCTGTCGCCGCGGGAGACGGCGGAGCGCATCGCCGAGGCGGTGCGGACCGACGCCGCCGGGGTGTGCGGGATCGTGCAGACGCCCGAGCCGAGGGCGGAGACGGTGGCGGCCGGGGTGCTGCTCTTCGACGAGCAGGACCGGGTGCTGCTGGTGGACCCGACGTACAAGCCGGGCTGGGAGTTCCCGGGCGGCGTGGTCGAACAGGGGGAAGCGCCGGCCCGGGCGGGGGTGCGGGAGGTCGCGGAGGAACTGGGGGTCGAGCTGGACGGCGTGCCGAGGCTGCTGCTGGTCGACTGGGAGGCGCCGAGGCCGCCGGGGTTCGGGGGGCTGAGGTTCCTCTTCGACGGTGGGCGGTTGCCGGCGGAGGCGGTCGCGGGGTTGCGGCTGCCGGGGCCGGAGCTGCGGGAGTGGCGGTTCGTGACGGAGGGGGAGGCGGCGTCCCTGCTGCCACGGCTTCGCTTCGACCGGCTGAGGTGGGCTCTGCGGGCGCGGGAGCGGGGGGTGGTGCTGAATCTTGAGGCGGGCGTGCCGATTGGCTGACGCCGGCGGGGGGTTGGGAGACTTCGCCGAGGGGGGGCGGGCGGGCGGGGGTCGGTCGGCTTCGGCTTCGGCCTTGGCTTCGGGTGTGGGGACTCGGTTGCCGGGAGGGCCGGGGTCCGGGGCTGGGCGGCTTCGGGTGCGGGGGCCGGGGGCTCCGGCTGGGGGTGTCCGGGACGGCATGATTTACGGCGCGCTGAGCGAGATCCGGCTGCTGAGCGGGGGCGCGCCACAAATCACGCTTGAGTGTCCCGGACACCCCCAGCCTCCACCCCCGTCCCCCTCCCGGTACCCCGCGTGAGTATGGGTAGACGTCCGAATCCCCGCGTGGTGTCGACAGCCGCCGACCTCGGTGTGGGCAGGCGTCCCGCAGGGCGATGGGGGTCCTCCCCCTGGCTTCGCCGGGGGTACCCCCACCTGCTCGAGCGGAGTCGAGAGCTTGGGGGAGGGTGGGCACACCGGGGCACCCCCGCGCAACTTTTGCACCCCCGCCCAACCCTAAGCCTCGCTCACGGGGACCGGGGCGCAGCTCCGGCTCACAGGTTGCGGGGCCCGGCCCTGCACAGGGCTCCGGGCCTGGCCCGGACGGGGGCCGGCGGGGAGCGGAGGGAGCTCCGGGTCAGGCGGGGGTGGTGGTCAGGGCCGTGTGGAGCGTGGTCGGGGTGTCGCGGGTGAGGGGGTCGCCATGGCCGAAGCAGGCGATCGCCGGGGCCAGAGCCACGAGCTTGGCGAAGGAGGCGATCGCCTGGGCGCGGTCGACGTTGAACACGCCCAGCATCACCTGCCGCACGCCCGCCACGCAGTCGCCGGTGAACAGCACGCCGTGCTCCGGGAGGTGGATTCCGATGCTGCCCGGCGTGTGCCCCGGCGCGTGGACGACGCGCGCACCGCCTCCGAAGAGGAGCTCCTCGCCGTCCTCCAGTTCCCGGTCCACCCGGGTCGGCGGGGCTTCCGGGACCGTGAGCCCGTGCTCGTACAGCGGGACCTCCCAGTCGAGCAGGACCGGCTCGGGGACCGGGGCCTCGCCCCGGATCACCGGGGCGTCCAGGCGGTGCGCCAGCACCTGCGCGCCCCAGCGCGAGGCCAGTTCACCGGCCGCCCCGACGTGGTCCCGGTGGCAGTGGGTCAGGACGATCCGCTCCAGGCGCTCGGGGCCGAGGCCGAGGGAACGGATCGCCCCCTCGATCTCCGCGGCGGACTCGGCGTTGCCGGAGTCGATCAGGGTCAGGGCCCCGCCGTCCTGCCAGAGATAGGCCTGGCCGATCGGGAAGCGCAGCATGTGGAGCCGGTGGGGAAGCACCTCGACAAGATCCATGCCGGGAACGTACGTCCGGAACGGTGCGTTCGGGCGGCGCGTACGCCGGGAGCCGATTTTCTACGCCGACAGCGCACGGTCCGTGGGGGCGTCAGGCGCGCTTGGATTCCGCGTAGTTGAGCAGGAACAGTGCTTCGGCCACGGAGAGCCGCTCCAGTTCCTCCGGGGACACGCTCTCGTTCACCGCGTGGATCTGCGCCTCCGGCTCGCTCAGCCCGATCAGCAGCATCTCGGTCTCCGGGTAGAGCGAGGTCAGCGTGTTGCACAGCGGGATCGAGCCGCCCATGCCGCTGATCTGCATCTCCTGTCCCGGGTACGCGGCCTCCAGCGCGGCCCGCATCGACGCGTACGCCGGGCTGGAGGTGTCCGCCTGGAACGGCTGGCCCTGCCCGACGAGTTCGACCTCCAGGCGCGCCTTCCACGGCGTGTGCGCCACCAGGTGCGCCTCCAGCAGCTTGATCGCCTCGGTGGTGTCCACGCCCGGCGGCACCCGCAGGCTGATCAGCGCGGCCGCGCTCGCGTGCACGGACGGGGTGGCGCCGACCACCGGCGGGCAGTCGATGCCGAGGACGGTGATCGCGGGCCGCGCCCACAGCCGGTCCGCGACCGTGCCGTCACCGATCAGCTCGACCCCGTCCAGCACCCTGGCGTCCGCGCGGAACTCGGCTTCCGGGTACTGCAGGCCCTCCCACACGGCGTCCGCGGCCAGTCCGTCGACGGTGGTCGAACCGTCCGCCGCGCGCAGCGAGTCCAGCACCCTGATCAGCGCGGCCAGCGCGTCCGGGGCGGCACCTCCGAACATGCCCGAGTGCAGGTTCCCGCCCAGGGTGTCGATCTTCACCTTGAGCTGGCACATGCCCCGAAGGGTGGCGGTCACGGTGGGCAGGCCCAGGCGGAAGTTGCCCGCGTCGCCGATCACGATGGTGTCGGCGGCCAGCAGCTCCGGGTGCGCCTCGGCGTACTGCTGGAGGCCGCCGGTGCCCTGCTCCTCGGAGCCCTCGACGATCACCTTCACGCCGACGGGGACGCCGCCGTTGGCCTTGAGCGCGCGCAGCGCCAGCAGGTGCATGACGAAGCCGCCTTTGCAGTCCGCCGCGCCGCGCCCGTACCAGCGGCCGTCGCGCTCGGTGAGCTCGAACGGCGGGGAGACCCAGGCGGCCTCGTCCAGGGGCGGCTGGACGTCGTAGTGCGCGTAGAGCAGCACGGTCGGCGCGCCGGCCGGGCCGGGAAGGAAGCCGTAGACGGACTGCGTGCCGTCGGGGGTGTCGAGCAGGGCGACGTCCGTGAATCCCTCGGCGCGCAGTGCGTCCGCGACCCAGTTCGCGGCCCCTTCGCTCTCGCTCCTGGGGAACTGGGCCCAGTCCGCGACCGACTGGAACGCCACCAGCTCGGCCAGCTCCGCGTGGGCGCGGGGCATCAGCGAAGCGACGGTCTCGGCGATCGGGTGGGGCGACATGGGCACGCTCCTGTTGGGTGCGACGTTGTGCAGTGACGTAGGCCGGGTACGGCGGACGTTGTCACCGATCCTCGCACAGCGGATCGGGGCGCCTGTCGCCGTAGGATTTCCCGGCATCGGAGCAACCGGGTGATCAGGAGCAGCAACACATCGTGAGCAGCGACGACGTACGCGACGAGGCACGGCGGCAGGCGGCGGACGGGGCGGGGGACGGACTGCCCGGGCCGGCGGGGGACGCGGTGCCCGAGGGGGCGGCCGGGGAGGCGGACGCTGCGGCGGCCGAGGACGTGGCGGTGGCTGAGGACGCGGAGGCAGTTGAGGACGCGGAGGCGGTCGAGGACGCGGAGGCGGTCGAGGGGGGCGGAGAGGCCGAGGTCTGGGACGTCGTGGTGGTCGGCGCGGGCCCGGCCGGTGCCTCGGCGGCGTACGCGGCCGCGGCGGCGGGCCGCCGGGTGCTGCTGCTGGAGAAGGCCGAACTTCCCCGTTACAAGACCTGCGGCGGCGGCATCATCGGGCCCTCCCGGGACTCCCTGCCGCCGGGCTTCGTGCTTCCCCTCCAGGACCGGGTGCACGCCGTCACCTTCTCGATGAACGGCAGGCTGGCCCGGACGCGCCGCTCCCGGCACATGCTCTTCGGGCTGATCAACCGGCCGGAGTTCGACGCCGGGCTGGTGGCCGCCGCGGAGAAGGCCGGCGTTCAGGTGCGCACCGGCACGGCGGTCGCCAGGGTGGAACAGCACGGCTCCGCGGTCCCGGACCGGCGCACGGTGGCGGTGGTCCTGGCCGACGGGGAGACCGTGCTCGCGCGGGCGGTGGTCGGCGCGGACGGCAGCGCGAGCCGGATCGGTGCGCACGTGGGCGTGGAGATGGAGCAGGTGGATCTTGGGCTGGAGGCGGAGATCCCCGTTCCGCCGACGGTCGCCGAGGACTGGAAGGGGCGGGTGCTCATCGACTGGGGTCCGCTGCCCGGCAGTTACGGCTGGGTCTTCCCGAAGGGCGACACCCTCACGGTGGGCGTGATCTCGGCGCGCGGGGAAGGCGCCGCGACCAAGCGCTACCTGGAGGACTTCATCGCCCGCCTCGGCCTGGCCGGCTTCGAACCGGCGGTCTCCTCAGGGCACCTGACCCGCTGCCGGACGCCCGATTCCCCGCTCTCGCGCGGCCGGGTGCTGGTCGCGGGCGATGCGGCGGGGCTGCTGGAGCCGTGGACCCGGGAGGGCATCTCGTTCGCGCTGCGCTCGGGGCGGCTGGCGGGGGAGTGGGCGGTGAAGATCGCCGAGGCGCAGGACGCGGTGGACGCGCGGCGCCAGGCACTCAACTACGCCTTCGCGATCAAGGCCGGGCTGGGTGTGGAGATGGCCGTGGGGCGCCGGATGCTGAAGGCGTTCGAGGCGCGGCCGGGGCTGCTGCACGCGGCGATCACCGGCCTTCCGCCGGCCTGGCGGGCCTTCGCGCGGATCTGCCGCGGTTCGACCACGCTGGGCGACATGGTGCGCAGGTATCCGCTGGCACGGAAGGCGCTGCACGTCCTGGACGGGCGGCAGGCGCAGGCGCGCGTGGGCACGGCCGAGGGCGCGGACGCGAGTGCGCGTACGGGTGAGGGTGCGAGTACCGACGCGGGTGCGGGTGCGGCCCCCGAGCGGCGCTGACCGCGGCCGGGGTTGAGCCCGGTCGTGGTGGAGCGGGGTCCGGGCCGAGCGCGGTCGAGGCTGCGAGGTGTCCCTGCCGGGTGTGGCCGCGCCCGTGCCCGGCAGGGGCCGGTCGCGGCCGTCACCGCGCCACCGTGATCCGGAAGACGGGGTGGTCGGCGGCGGCAGCGCGCAGTACGGCGTCGGAGGAGGCCGCCGTCACCCCCTGGAAGAACCGCCCGACCTCCCAGCCCCACTTCTCCAGGTAGCCGCGGAGTACGGTGACCTGCTCGGCGGGGTCGGTGATCTCGACCGCGGTGAAGGCGCGGACCTTGCGCCCCACGCGGAGCTCGCCGGCCCCGGCCGCCCGCATGTTGCGGACCCACTGGGAGTGGCCCCGGGCCGAGACCAGGTACTGGGTGTCACCGTGGGTGTACGGGTTGACCGGGATGCGCTGCATGGCGCCGGAGGTACGGCCGCGCACCGAGAGCTCGGCGGTACCGGCCAGACTGACGCCGAGCCGGGCCAGCCTGCCGATGAACCGGTGGAGGCGCTGGTCGAAGCCGTTGCCCTGGACGTAGTACGGGCTGTTCGCGGTCATGGGGTGCTCCTCGTGCAGGTGTGTTCGTGCGTTCCGGCATTCATTTCGAGAGCGGTGCTCTCTCTTGAGATCAGTGTGCACGGATCGTCGCACCAAATCAAGAGCACTGCTCTCGCTTTGGTGCGACGCTCTTGTTTCTGGGCACTGATCCGACCGTGGCACACTGGCGACCATGAACACCGTGCGAGGAGCCCGGGAGCGGGCCCGGATCGAGGTCACCGCGGCCATCAAGGACGAGGCGCGCCGCCAACTGGCGGCCGAGGGTGCCGCGAAGCTGTCGCTGCGCGCCGTGGCCCGCGAGCTCGGCATGGTCTCGTCCGCGCTGTACCGCTACTTCCCGAGCCGCGACGACCTGCTGACCGCCCTGATCATCGACGCCTACGACAGCGTCGGCACGGCCGCCGAGGCGGCCCTCGCCGGCACCGAGGGCGCCCCGCCGCGCGCCCGCTGGGTCGCCACGTGCACCGCCGTCCGCGCGTGGGCCCTGGCACACCCCCACGAGTACGCCCTGATCTACGGGTCTCCCGTCCCCGGCTACAGCGCCCCCGCGGACACGGTCGGACCGGCCTCCCGGGTCGGCAACGTCTTCATCGCCGTTGCCCGGGAGGCCCACACCGGCCGCGGCCTGGCGCTGCCCCCGCTCCCGGCCGGACTCCGGGCGGAGGCGGAGCGGATGACCGAGGAGTTCGCCCGCGGAGTGCCGCCCGAGGTCACCGCGGCCCTGGTCGCGGCCTGGGCGCAGCTGGTGGGGCTGATCTCCTTCGAGCTCTTCGGCCAGTTCCGGCGGGTGGTCGAGGAGTCCGAGCGGGACCGGTTCTTCGCGCACAACGCGGACCGCCTCGCCCACGAGGTCGGGCTGCCCGCCGCCCCGCCCGCCGCCCCGTCAGCCGTATGACCTCCGGCGGGCGACCGTGCGCAGGGCACGCCGGCCCGACGTGTGGTGTGGCCTGACGGGGCGTGGCGGTGTGGCGGGTCAGTAGTGCTGGGCCAGGCAGAATTCGTTCTCCTCGGGATCGGCCATCACGACGACCACACCCTCGTCGTAGTCGTGCCGTTCGCCGGTGAACCGGCCGCCGAGGGCGACGACCTGGGCGATGCCCTCGTCGATGTCGTCGACGATGACGTCGAGGTGCAGGCGCACCTTGCCCTGCTTGGGCTCGGTCACCGGCTGGAAGACGAGCCGGGGCTGCGGATCGCCGAGCTCGCCGAGGTAGATCCAGCCGGGCCGGGTCGGGCCCGGCGGACGGTCCAGCAGGATGCTCCAGAAGCCCGCCACTCTTTCGACGTCGGCGCAGTCGATGGTCACTCCGGCCCAGCGGTTCGGCATGGTGTCAGCCCTCCTGTGTCATGGTGTGAGGGGTCGAGGGCCCCCGGCGGACCAGTTCCCCGACCAGGTGTCCGGCCGCGGCCGCGGGGGTGGTCCCCCGGGTCCTGGCCAGGTGGAAGATCCGGTGGAGCGTGGCCGCGATGTCCTCGATGCGCGCGGTCAGCCGCTCCTCGGACTCCCGGCGCAGTTCGATCCCGGTGGCGTGGATGACGCCTCCTGCGCTGACCACCACGTCCGGCGCCCACAGGATGCCACGCGCCGCGAGCAGGCGGGCGGTGTCCGGCTCGTCCAGCTGGTTGTTTGCCGGGCCGGCCACGGCGGCGCACCGCAGGCGCGGCACCGTGCGGGCGGTCAACAGGCCGCCGAGCGCGGCCGGAACGAGGACGTCGACCTCCATGGCGAGAGCGTCGTCCGGCTCCACCCAGGCCGCGCCCAGCTCTTCGGCCAGGCCGCGCCTGCCCGGGTCGACGTCGGTCACGACGAGCCGGGCGCCTGCCCGGTGCAGCAGTCGCGCCACATGGCCGCCGACCGCACCGAGACCGATCACCCCGAAGGTCCGGCCGGCGAACCGCGGTGACCCGAAGGCCTCTTCGGCGACCGCGCCCAGTGCGGCGAGGGTGCCGCGCGCGGTGTGCAGCGAGGAGTCGCCGCTGCCGCCGTCCTCGACCGGCCGGCAGCAGACGTGGCGGGTGCGTCCGCCGATCACGGACATGTCGGCCGGGCTGCTGCCCACGTCCGGCCCCGCGATGTAACGGCCGCCCAGCGATTCGATCGCATCACCGAGGTCGTGGAGCAGCGCCGTGCGCTCAGCCCCGGCCGGCCGTGCTGCCGTCGGCAGGGCCACGACTGCTTTCGCACCGCCATGTTCCAGACCGGCCAGCGCGTTCTTCCCGGTCATCGCCTCCGAGAGCCGCAGCGCGTCCGCGACCGCCGCGCCCGGATCGGCGTAGTGCGCGATCCGGCAGCCGCCGGCGGCCGGGCCCAGGACGGTCGAGTGGATGGCGACACAGATCGGGAGGCCGCTGCGGCGGCCGCGTACCATCTGCACCAACTCATGTGAAAGATTCGGCATGTTGAGGGACAGAGACTGCTCAAGTACGGCTGTCATGACGCGAAGCTAACCGCTCCGGCACCTCTTGCAGCCTCCGGCCGAACGAAAGTCGGCACGAGGGCGATACTCGCTGCATGGACGAACTTGATTCGGCGATACTCCGGCTTCTGCAGAGTGATGCGCGCCAGACCAACCGTGCCATCGCACGCACCCTCGGCATCGCCCCCTCGACCTGTCTCGAACGCATCCGGGCGCTGCGCGCCCGCGGGGTGATCACCGGCTATCACGCGGCGGTCGACCCGGCCGCCCTGAACCGCCATGTCCAGGCGCTCATCCACTTCCAGATCCGCCCCCTGAGCCGGACGGTCATCGAGGCGTTCAAGGCGTACGCCGCCGGCCTGCCCGAAGTCAGCACGGTGTACGTCGTCACGGGCGGCGACGACATGATCGTGCACGTCTCCGCGCCCAGCGTGGACCACCTCCACAGCTTCCTCATGGACAAGTTCACCGCCCGCCGCGAAGTCGTCGGATTCCGCACCTCGGTGATCTACCAGCACACCCACAACCAGGTACTGCCACCCCTCACCCCATGAGCGGTGCTTCCTTCCTAGGCGCCGTCGTTCTCCGGGCGCCGGGCGAAGCGCCACAGCAGGTGGACCGCCCGCAGCACGAACACCGCCGCCGCCGCGATGCCGCCCGCCGCGGGCAGGAGTCGTTCCAGCAGCCCAGGCAGGCCGAAGAACAGGGCCGGACCGGCCACCGCGCCGAACACCAGCGCGGCCGCGAACGCCCCGCTGAACACGGCGTACCCGATCTCGACGGTGATCGCGTCCCGGTCCGCCTGGTTCCGCCTGCCCATCAGATGCGCGAGTTCTCGTTCCAGAGCCGGGCCAGTGCCAGGTCTCCGGTGACCGCGGGCCCCTCCAGCGGGGTCCGGTTCCACAGCGCCGCGTACAGCCAGGCGGCCTCGGCGGTCACCTCGCAGTCCGCCGTGCCCAGGTCGCCGGTGATCGTGCGCGGCGGCTCGTGCGACAGGTGGACGGACCACACGGCGCCGGTGTCCGCCGCGCGGATCCGGAGCAGCTTCGGCTCCTCCGTACGGACCCTGCTGCGGCCCCGGGCGTGGAAGCCGGTCAGCAGTTCGTCCACCCCGTCCTCCGCGAACTCCGGTTCCACCGGCCCGAACTCGTGGAGCTGGTAGCCGCGGGCCGACTCCGAGTCCAGCCGGTGCACCGTCGTCTCGTGCGCCTGCCGCCGTGCCCAGAAGCCCAGCGGGGTGGGAGCGGTGGGCAGGAAGGTCCAGCACTGCACGTCGGCCGGGGCCTCGGAGAGCACCCGGACCAGATCGGCGTGCCCCTCCCGGTACCAGGCCACCAGCTCCGCGCCGGTGATCTCCGGGCCCTCGCCGGGAGGCACCGGGTCCAGCCGCCGCTCCTCCACGAACCCCGCCGCCCACCGGTGGACCGCCCCGGTGTGCCGCAGCAGGTCCGCCACGCGCCATCCCGGACAGGTGGGCACCGGGGCGTCGGTCCCCACGTGCTCGGCCGTCTCCGCCAGCAGCCCGCCCTCGCGTTCCAGCACCTTCACGTACTCGGTGATCTCCATGCCGGGCAGTCTGGCACGCGTCTCGCGCACCATGGAGGAGTGAGGACGAATTGAACGGGGAACCCCGGGGGCTGTTCCCGGAGCCGTTCCCGGAGCTGTTCCCGCGCGAGCGCACCGAGATCGCGCCCGGGGCCGTGCACGTGCCCGGATGGCTGGACCAGGACCGGCAGCGGCGGCTGGTCGAGGCGTGCCGGGAGTGGGCGCGCCCCCCGGCCGGCCTGCGCACCGTACGGACCCCGGTAGGCGGGACGATGAGCGCCCGGCAGGTCTGCCTCGGGCTGCACTGGCACCCGTACGCCTACGCCACCACGGCCGTGGACGGGGACGGAGCACCGGTGAAGCCGATGCCGGCCTGGCTGTCCGAGCTGGGCCGGGAGGCCGTCCGCGCCGCGTACGGGGAGGGGACCCGCGACGACGGCCGCGACGGCCGCGACGGTCACGGAGGTGCCGGCGGCCCCGGCGGCCTGCTCGCGCGCCTCGGCGCCGGAGAGGCGTACGACATCGCGCTGGTCAACTTCTACGACGCGGACGCGCGCATGGGCATGCACCGGGACGCGGAGGAGCGCTCCGGCGCCCCGGTCGTCTCGCTCAGCCTCGGCGACAGCTGTGTCTTCCGGTTCGGCAACACCGGCACGCGCGGGCGCCCGTACCGGGACGTGGAGCTGCGCAGCGGAGACCTGTTCGTCTTCGGCGGCCCCTCCCGGCTCGCCTACCACGGGGTGCCCAAGGTGTACCCGGGCACCGCCCCGCCGGGCCTGGGGCTCACCGGCCGGCTCAACATCACGCTGCGCGTCGGCGGACTCGGCCCCGCCTGACCGCCGGGGGGATCCCCTGCTCCGGCCCCCGGGGTGGATGCGGCGCATGAGCGGTGCGCCGATCATGCGAGGATCGCCTCTATGAACGGCAGCGGCAACGGCAACGGCAGCACGGGCTCCTCGCGCACCAAGCTCGAACGGGGCAGGGGTGCCCTCGGGCCCGCGCTGGAGCTGGTGCACACCGGCCGCGCGCCGACCCGGGCCGTGCTCACCGCGGAGCTCGGCGTCACCCGGGCCACCGCCGGGGCCGTGGCCGCGGAGCTGGAGGCCCTCGGCCTGATCCGGGTCGACTCCCGGCCCGGCGCCGCGGGCGGCGGCGGCAGCCAGGGCCGTCCTTCGCACCGGCTGTCCGTCGACGAGCACGGGCCCGTCGTCCTGGCCGCGCAGATCCACCCGGACGGGTTCCGTGCCGCGCTCGTCGGCCTCGGCGGCCGCATCGTGGCCACCGCGCCCGGCCGTACCGTCTCCGCCGACCCCGCCACCGTGCTGCGGGAGGTCGTCCAGACCGGTGCCGCCCTGCTCCACCGGAGCGGGCGGCGCTGCGTGGGCGCCGGGCTGGCGGTGCCCTCCGCCGTCGCCGAGCCGGAGGGGACGGCCCTCAACCCGCTGCACCTCACCTGGCCCGCCGGTTCCCCGGTACGGGCGGTCTTCGCGGAGTGCGTGAAGTCGGCCGGGATCGACGGGCCGGCGCTCACCGGCAACGACGTCAACCTGGCGGCGCTCGCCGAGCACCGGCACGGCGCCGGACGCAGCGCCCAGCACCTGCTGTGCGTGGCCACCGGCCACCGCGGCGTGGGCGGCGCGCTGGTGCTGGACGGCCGTCTGCACAGCGGAAGTTCCGGTCTCGCCCTGGAGGTGGGCCACCTGACCGTCAACCCGGAGGGCCGCCCGTGCCACTGCGGCAGCCGCGGCTGCCTGGACGTGGAGGCCGACCCCCTCGCCTTCCTCACCGCCGCCGGCCGCACCCCCGGTCCGGAGGTGTCGCTGCTGCAGCAGGCCCGGGACCTGCTGCGCGCGGAGTACGGCGACCCGACGGTCCGCGCGGCCGCGGAGGAGATCGTCGACCGGCTCGGACTCGGCCTGGCCGGGCTGGTGAACATCCTCAACCCGGACCGGATCATTCTGGGCGGCCTGCACCGGGAGCTGCTGCACGCCGACCCGGAGCGGCTGCGCGCGGTCGTGGCGGACCGCAGCCTGTGGGGGCGCAGCGGCGGGGTGCCGATCCTGCCGTGCACCCTGGACCACAACAGCCTGGTGGGTGCCGCCGAGCTGGCGTGGCAGCCGGTGCTGGACGACCCGCTGGGTGCCCTGGGCCCGGTCGGCTGATCCGGGCCCGGCCGGCTGGTCCGGGGCCGGTCGGCTGGTCCGGTCCGGGCCGGCTCAGCCCGGGGTCGTCGGCGTGCCGGCCTGGGCGCCGATCCGGTGCACGAAGGTCCGTGCCGGATCGGGGATGGCCGCCGGTTCGGGAGCCGGCGCCGCGAGGATCCGTACCGGATGCGCCGGGGGAGCGGGCGGATCGGCCGCGTGGAGGGAGAACCAGACCACCTTCCCGGCGATGCCGGCCAGGTGCTGGGCCCCCCAGTTCTCGCTGACCGCCTCGACGAGGGCGAGGCCGCGCCCGTGGGTTCCCAGCGGATCGGCCGCCGTCAGCACCGGCAGGCGCGGGTCGTTGTCGTGGACCGAGACGGTCAGCCGGCCGAGCCGCAGTTCCAGCTCCACGGTGCACGTCTTGTCGGGCTGAGCATGCCGGTGGACGTTGCTCAGGAGCTCCGTGACGCCGAGTACGGCCCGGTCTATGAGGGGATCGAGCTGCCAGTAGCGCAGTTGCGCGGAGACGATCCTGCGGACCTGGCGGATGCGCGAGGGCAAGGCCTGCAGCTCGACGGTGCAGTGCCTGCGGGAAGGACTGATCACGGCTGCTACTCCCCGACATGAGTGTTACGGGTGGTGCACCCTCTGTGATGCCACACCAGAGTCACCCAGGGACCCTCCCGTCGCAACCCGTCGCACGCCGTCCCGGCCGGCCGCGGAGGAACGCGGTCCCGCGCCGCGTCCGGCGGGGGGTCCAAGAGATCCCTATGCAAACCCAAAGTGACTGTTTGTGCAGGTGGGAGAGGTACATTGCGAAGACGGGGCGGGGTTGACGGACAGAGGAGCAGGGCATGAGCGCGACAGGCATCACCGAGGGCGTCGACGGCGGCGTCACCCAGGGCGTCACCCAGGGCGTCACCGAGGACGTGGACCGCAGCGACCCGGAGTACCGGGCCTGGCTGAAGGAGGCCGTCCGGAAGGTCCAGGCGGACGCCAACCGCTCCGCCGACACCCACCTGCTGCGCTTCCCGCTGCCCGAGGCGTGGGGCATCGACCTGTACCTCAAGGACGAGTCCACGCACCCCACCGGCTCCCTCAAGCACCGGCTCGCGCGCTCGCTGTTCCTGTACGCGCTGTGCAACGGCTGGATCCGGCCGGGGCGCCCGGTGGTCGAGGCCTCGTCCGGTTCGACGGCCGTCTCCGAGGCGTACTTCGCGAAGCTGATCGGCGTGCCGTTCGTGGCCGTGGTGCCGCGGACCACCAGCACCGAGAAGTGCCGGCTGATCGAATTCCACGGCGGGGAGTGCCACTTCGTCGACGACCCGATGAAGGTGTACGAGGAGTCGGCCGCGCTCGCGCAGCGCACCGGCGGCCACTACATGGACCAGTTCACCTACGCCGAGCGGGCCACGGACTGGCGCGGCAACAACAACATCGCCGAGTCGATCTACCAGCAGCTCCGGCTGGAGCGGTACCCGGAACCGGCCTGGATCGTCGCCACTGCGGGCACCGGCGGCACCTCCGCGACCATCGCCCGGTACGTCCACTACATGCAGCTCGACACCCGGGTCTGCGTCCCGGACCCGGAGAACTCCGTGTTCTTCGAGGGCTGGACGACGCACGACCCGGACGTCACCGGCGACTGCGGCTCCCGCATCGAGGGCATCGGCCGGCCCCGGATGGAGCCGAGCTTCGTTCCCGGCGCCATCGACCGGATGATGAAGGTCCCGGACGCGGCGAGCGTCGCCGCCTGCCACGCGCTGGAAGCGGCCATCGGCCGCAAGGCGGGCGGCTCGACCGGCACCGGACTGTGGAGCGCCCTGAAGATCGTCTCCGAGATGGTGGCGCAGGGCCGCACCGGCAGCGTGGTCACCCTGCTGTGCGACCCCGGCGACCGCTACCTGGACAAGTACTACTCGGACGACTGGCTCGCGGCGCAGAAGCTCGACATCGCCCCCTACGCCAAAACGCTCGAGACCTTCCTCTCCACCGGCATCTGGCGCGAACCGGGCGCCTGACCCGGCGCCTTCGCTTCCCCCCGCTCCACCTCTCCCCGCTCCGCCTCCCCCGTCCCGCCCGGCAATTCCCTGGCCGGGGCCGGGGCGGGTGGGTAGCGTGTGCGGACTCAGGCCCGCTCCGGGCGGCCTGACCTGCGGCGGGGAAGGGCGGGGACACAGTGGCGCGCGACTGGACCGTCGGGCTGGTGGTACGGGAACTGCGGTACGGGGCACGGGAGATGCGCGCCGCGGCGCAGGCCGGGCGGCGGCCGCGGCCCCAGCGGGTCCGGGTGGTCCGGCAGCCGGCGGAGACCGCCGATGCGGCGATGGACCGGTACGAGGCCGCGCTGGAGCGGGCCGCCCGGCAGCGGCTGCGGATCAGTGCCGGCAGGGTGCGCGGGCTGGTCAACAGCCCGCGGGGGCCTCTGCGCACGGCCCGGGCCGATGAGGTGGACGTGCTCCCGGTACGGCACCGCCATGCGGCCGACCACCACCGGCTGCCGCTTCCCTACTGGCGGCCCGGCCGGGACTCCTGAGCCGCCAGCAGGCCGTCCAGGGCACGGACCGCCCGGCGGAAGGAGAGTCCCAGGCCCGGCCGGCCCGCGGTGAGGCCCAGCCGGAACGGGGTGTTCCCGTCGGCGGCGAAGGTCCAGCGGACCAGGGTGCCGGAGCCGGCCGGGGCGAGCCGCCATTCCTCCAGCAGGGCCCGCACCCCGGGCGCGTTGGTCTCGTCCACCCGGTAGGCGTACCGCTGTTCCGGATCGGCGGCCATGATCGTCTCCTGCATGCGGACCCCGCCGCGCAACCTGACCTCCCGGCCGGAACCGCCGTGCGTCGGCCGGGCCAGGGCCACCGCGCGGAACCAGCGGGGCCAGGCGGCCACGTCCTCCGCCAGCGCCCGGTAGACGGTCCCGGGGGCGGCGCGAGCCGTGGCGGTGAAGACCAGCCTGACCGGGGCGGAGTCGATGAATTCGAGCCCGACGGGGCGGAGTGCGCGAGCCATGGGGAGCTGCCTCCTCGGTCGTCCGGGATCCGGGACGTCTCAGGGTGTCGCGGTGCGCTGCGGGGTGCAGCCGCCGCATCATAATTGACTCGACGTCAGATATCTGCCGGGGGAGGGCGGATCGTACGGAGCACGGAGCGGGCATAACACCCACATTCCGTCCCGTGAGGAGGGAGCCCTCCGCCGTGACCGAACCCGCTCCCTCCGCCGCCGCCGTGCGCCCGCCCCGGCTCGCGCTCGAACTCCACGTCCACGGAGTAGGCGGCCCCTCCCCGGAAGAACTCCTCGGCGACCCTCGCACCGTCCGCGTCACCGGTGACGACACCGCCGCCGTCTTCCGCCGGGCCGAGGACGCCGACGCCGAAGCCCAACCCGGGCGGTACGCCGGGCACCCCGTCACCGAGGCGTACTGCTGGTCCAGGCTCACCTCCGGCAACGGCGCCCGGGCCCTGTGGCTGCTGCTCCTGCCCTTCATGGTGGCCAACCTCGCCCACTGGGCCCGTCCGGCCGCCCCCGCGGACGGCCGCGCCCAGCGCGCGTACGGAGTGCTCGTCCGGCTCGTCGCCCTCAGCCTGACCGTGCTCCTCGTGGCCTCCGCCTGCGAGGTCGCCCTGGACCTGGCCGCCTGGCAGTGTGCCGGCTCCGCGCACTGCACCGCCTCCCGGTCCTGGCTCGGCTTCCTCTCCGGCCTCCAGCCGGGCCGCCGCCTCGCGCTCGCCGCGCTCGTCCCGGCCGGGCTCACCGGACTGCTCTGGTACCTGTCCAACCGCACCTGGAGCGCGTACGAATCCCAGGCCCCGCCCCGGACGGACACCACCCACCCCCACCCGGCTCCCGTCCTCACGGACGGCACCCCGGCCCTGGGCCGGCCCGGATTCTGGTACGGCCGCCGGCTCGTGGCCCGGCTCCGCGCCGCGCACACCGCCGCCGGGCTGCTCACCGTCGCCGCCGGGGTGACCGTACCCACCGCCTGGTACGACCGGCGGGCCGCGGACGGTCCACCGGACGGGTTCGGCTGGTGCGCCCAGGCGGCACTCGCGGCCGGCGCCGCCGTGGTGCTGTGGGTGGTGTGCCGGCGAGGCCGCGCCGAGACCCGGCTCGACCACCGGATCGACCGGGCGGTGGTCACCCTGATGCCCGGCGGCGCCCTCGTCCTGCTGGCCCTCTGCACCGGGTACGCGTGCTGGTCCCGCCCCGGCTGGACCGCGACCGGCCGGCTTCCCGGGGACGCCGCCTTCGGCCTGATCATGCTCGGCCAGGGCTGCTGCGCCCTGGCCCTGGTGGCGGCCACCGTGTCCCTGCGCCGGGCGGAGGCCCCCGCCGCCACGCGTACCCCCGCCGTCACACGTACCAGCGCAGCCACGCGTACCCCCGCCGCCGGCACCGGAAGCGCCGCGGCCCTCGGGGGACTGGGCGGGCCCGCCGTCGCCCTGCTCGCCTGCGCCCTCGGCGGGGTGATGACCGGCGGGGTCGCCCAGCGCGTGGCCGACTGGCTCGACGGCGGGGGCACCCCGGGAACGCCGGGAGCGCCATTGCCGGGACCGCCCGTGCTGCTGTCCTGGCAGGCCGCCGTACTGCCCCCGCTCCTGCTCGGCCTGCTCCTGCCGGCCGTCCTGTTCGGGCTGCGCGGGGCCCGGCTGCGACGCCGGATCGCGGCCACCGTGGCATCCGAGTACCCGGGCCAGCCGTACGACCGGGACCGCAGCCGCCGGATCGCCGCGGCCCGCGCCGCCGCCGGACTCACCGACTCCACGCCCTGGTTCGTGGCCGCCGTGTCCGGGCTGACCCTGTTCCTGGGCGCCGGCGCGCTGGCCGGTGCCTGGCTCACCGGGGAAGTGCCGGAGGAGGCCGCACACGGCACGCACCGGCTGCTGGAGGACGCCGCGGGCGCCGCGCAGGACGCCGGGTCCTGGCTCATCGGCTTCGGCTTCCTGCTGTTCGTCACCTGGGGCCGCCGCGCGTACCGAGACGCCTCCGCCCGCCGCACCATAGGCATCCTCTGGGACGTCGGCACCTTCTGGCCGCGTGCCGCCCACCCCTTCGCCCCGCCCTGCTACGCCGAGCGAGCCGTGCCCGACCTGACCTGGCGGATCACCGGCTGGACCGCCCGCACCGGCGGCCACCTCGTCCTCTCCGGACACTCCCAGGGCAGCGTGCTCGCGGCGGCGGCCGTCTGGCAGCTGCCGCCGGAGGTCCGCCAACGGGTCGCGCTGCTCACCCACGGCTCCCCGCTGGCCCGCCTCTACGGGCGCTGGTTCCCGGCGTACTTCGGCCCGGCCGACCTCGCCGCCCTGCACCGGGAAGTGGACTGCTGGCGCAACCTCTGGCGGGCGACCGACCCGATCGGCGGCCCGGTCCTGTCCGGCACCGGAGAACGGGACCGGGAGGACGTCGACCGCGGCCCGCTGGCCGACCCGCTCGCGTACGGGCGTACGGAACTGCACCCGCTGCCCGCTCCGATCCTCGGCCACTCCGACTACCCGGCGGACCCCGTCTTCGCCGCCGAGCGCGCGGCGCTGCTGCGGCGGCTCGCCGTACGCGAGCACCCGGGCGGCGAGGCAGGATCCGCCTCGGGGCCGGACGCCGGGCCGGGGCCGGCCGCCCTGCCCGGTCCGCGGCTCAGCGGGAAGCGGGAAGCCCCGGCGAATCCGGATGCTCCGGGCGCTCCGGCAGTCCCACGACGGCCACCCGCACCGCCGGCGGCGCAGGGAGCTCCGGAAGGTCCCCCGGGAACAGCAGGGTGAGCTCGTCCGTGCTCGGCTCCCGGTCCGCGGTCAGTTGCGCGACCCGTCCGGCGTGCCGCTCCACCATCGACTCGAAGGTCTGCCGGGCGGTCCGGCCGTTGCCGAAGGCCGGGCCCTTCGGCAGCTCGGTGAAGTACGCCAGCAGGGCCTCGGGCGTGCCCGCGCCCAGCCGGTACTCGTGCTCGTCGGCCTGCTGCTCGACGATCCGGAGGAGATCTCCGGGCCCGTAGTCCCCGAAGGTGATGGTCCGGGAGAACCGGGACGCCACCCCGGGGTTGACGGTCAGGAAGCGCTCCATCTCGGCCGTGTACCCGGCCACGATCACGACGACCGCGTCGCGGTGGTCCTCCATCAGCTTCACCAGGGTGTCGATCGCCTCCCGCCCGAAGTCCCGGCCCGAGTCCTCGGGGGCGAGCGCGTACGCCTCGTCGATGAACAGCACACCGCCGCGGGCCCGTTCGAAGGCCTCCTGGGTGCGGATCGCCGTCGACCCGATGTGCTCCCCGACCAGGTCCACCCGGGACACCTCGACCAGGTGGCCGCTCTCGAGCACCCCGAGGGAGGCGAGGATCTCCCCGTACAGGCGGGCGACGGTGGTCTTGCCGGTGCCGGGGGAGCCGGTGAAGACCAGGTGGCGGCGCACCGAGGCTGCCTTCAGGCCGGCCTGCTGACGCCGCCGGCCCACCTCGATCATGTCGGTCAGCGCCCGCACCTCGCGCTTGACGCTGTCCAGGCCGACCAGGGCGTCCAGCTGGCCGAGGACTTCGGCGGAGCGGCGCAGGCCGGCGGCCCGTCCGTCCGCGTGCCATCCGTCCGTGTGCCCTCCGTCTGCCTGCCGGCCGTCCGCGTGCCGTCCGTCCGGTCCGGTGGCCGGAGCCGGGTCCCCGACGCCTCCCGTGTCGCGTCCCGTGTCCCGTCCCGTGGGCTGTGCGGGCACGGCCGTCGTCGTCGCCGTCCGGAAGGCGGAGGCCGCCGGGACGGCCGGTGCCGGTCCGGGGGCCGCCGGGGAAGGGCGCGGACCGCCCGGTGCGGGCGTGGTGACGGCGGAGAGCACCGCGGACCCGGCTCCTGCGGTGCCCGCTCCGGAGAAGCCCAGCACGCCCGGCCGCTGCGGCAGTTCGTCGCTGGTGCAGTCCCGGGCGACCGGCCCGTCCTCCGCGAACTCGTAGCCGCCGCGCGCACAGCGTTCGGTGTGGCAGTGGCTCAGCTCCGTGCGGCAGCCGTCGATCACGTGGAATCCGAAGCCGCTGCTGCCGCTGACCCGGCAGCCGGTGAAACTGCCCTGGCTGCCGGCCGACACGTAGAACCCGGCCTCCACGGCGGAGCCGACCGTGCAGCGCTCCAGTACCGGGTCCGCCCCCTTGGTGACGATCACCCCGGTCTGCACGCCGTCGACGGTGCAGCCCGACAGGGTCCCGCCGCTGCCGTGGTCGCGGAACCACGCGCCGGTCGCAGCCTCCCGGATCCGGCAGTCGTCCAGCCGTGCGGCGGCCCCGTCGCTGACCGAGACCGCGGTCCGGGTGACCCGCTCCAGGTCGCTGTCGACCACGTCGACCCGCGAGCCCCGGTCCAGTACGAACAGTGCGTCCGGCACGTCACGGACCCGGCAGGAGGCGAGCGAGGCGGTCGCGCCGTCGCTGACCCATACCGCCGGGTAGTCGCCCGTACTGTCGTGGATCTCGCAGGAGTCGGCGTCCACCCGGGTCCCCGGGTCCCACACCGACAGGCCGTTGCGGCCGAACCGGCGCACGGTGGTGCGGCTCAGCGTGAGGACCGAACGGGACCGCAGGTCCACCGCGTTCTCGGGGACGTCGTGGATGTCGCAGCCGGCCAGTGCCAGCACCGCGTCGGTGTCCAGGGTGACCCCGTCCGCGGTGGTGCGGTGCACCGAGCAGTCGGTGAGCCGGGCCGCGGCCCGGGCCGCGATCTGCACGCCCGTGCCCCGGATCTCGTACACCTCGCAGCCCAGTGCCTCCAGCGCGGACCCCTCGCCGGTGACACCGATGCCGGCGCCGGTGCCATGGTGGATCCGGCACCGTTCCAGGCGCGGGTGGCCACCGCCGCGGACCAGGACCCCGGTCTGCCCGGAGGCGGCCACCTCGCAGTCCTCGAACACTCCGCCGCCGCCGTCGAGGACGGTGATCCCGGTCCCGGCCGGATTCTCCACCGTGCACCGGCGCACCGTCGGGCGGGCGCCGCCGCGGACTTCGATGCCGGCCGAGGAACGGGCACTGATCCGCAGGCCGGTGATCTCGGGGGCGCCGTCCTCGACGAGCAGCGCGGGCGCCGTCCGGTCCTGGCCCTCCAGATGCAGGTCCTGGACGACGGCGGAGGCGGCCACGGTGAGCGCCACCCCGTCGGCCGGGGCGATCCGCACGGCACCGGCCGAGCCCTCCGGCCCGCGCAGCGTGACGGCATGACGCAGCACCAGGTTCTCCCGGTAGGTGCCGGGAGCGATGGAGAGGACGTCGCCGTCCCCGGCGGCGGCCAGGGCGGCGGTCAGCGTCGGATATTCCCCGGCGCGACGCCGCCACCGCGAGGCCCCGCCGTGCGTCACCTGGACCGTGCCCTGAGCCATGGTGCTGTCGTGCCCCCGCCTTCGTCGCCGTCGACGCCGCCGGTTGTCGTCCGGTGCGTCGGTCCACCGTAGCGCGCGTGGGGCCGGTGGGTTGCCAGGTCGGGTACGCGGCCCCCGGGCGGGGGAGACGGGGCGGCGGTCAACTGCCCGCGCCCGCACGGCCCCAGTCCGGGCCGACTGCCGCCCACGCGCGGTCCAGGAGCTGGTAGCGCCGGTGTACCAGCCTGCGGATGACCATCCGCCGGACCGTTTCCACCAGCGCGGCGACGGCCAGCGCGGCCGCGAGGCCGGCCAGCCCGGCGTGCAGGGCGGCGGCCGACGGATCCAGCGGCCGGGCAACCGGCCTGCCCCCGCTGTCGGTCCACATCCGGAACCGGTCGCCGGGCCGCGGCGGCTCCTCGGCGGCCGGCACCGCGCCCTGGTGGGTGCTGCCGTCGGGTGCGGTCCAGGCTGCGAGGACCCTGGTCCGCTGCGGGCCCTGCAGCGGGGACTGCCGGCTTTGCTGCTGTTCCTGCTGCCGGTCCTGCTGCCGGTCCTGCGGCTGTGTCTGTTGCTGGTCTGGCTTTGGGGCTCGTTGCTGTGCCTGTGCCTGTGCCTGCGTCGGCACAGGCTGTCCGGCCACCGTGCGGACCACCACCGCCGGCACCAGGTGCCGTTCCTGCCGCTGCTCTCGCGCGGCGCGCTGCAGGGTGGCGTCCACGCTCAGACCGGAGAGCCAGCCGATCGCCGGGGCCACGACGAGCAGGCACACCAGCGTCGTCAACGCCGCCCAGGCCTCGATCAGATCGGTGCGCCGGCGCAGCGGATTCCTCCGCCACCGCCACACCCCTGTTGCCATCCGCACGGTCGGGCACCCCCTTTGCCTCCGTTTGCCTGCGCGCCCGGTCACGGCGGGCAGGCCCTCGGCCCAGCCTCCCCCACGCGCGGCGGGCGCGCATTCCGGGAGGTGCGGGAAGTGCGTCACCCGCACCTCCCGAACGGATCAACGCGGCCTTCGGGTGCGGCGGTTCCGCGAGGGCGGAAGAACAGCCCGAAGGTGGTGTTCCGGTGGAGGGCTCGGTGGGCTCGGCGGGGCTCGGTGGGGGTGGGGGGGGGCGGGGTGGGCGGGCCGCTCAGGGCCGTTACGGCACGCGGACCTCGTCGCCCACGCGGATCGTGCCCGTCCGGACCGGTACGAGCAGCCGTCCGAAGGCCAGGGACTTGCCGATCCGGTGGTGCCGGGCCAGGGTCCGCAGGGGCTCCTTGCCGCGCCGTGCGGTCTGCTGGTCGGTGGTGGTGACGACGCACCGCCCGCACTCCCGGGCCCCGCGGAAGACCGCGTCGCCGATCTCGACCCGCTGCCAGTCGTCCTCGGCCCAGGCGGTCGCCCCGGCCACGACCACGTTCGGCCGGAAGCGGTCCATGGGCAGCGGCCCCTCCCCGGGGTGGGCCCCCTGCGCGATGAGCTCGTTCAGGGCGTCCAGCGAGGCGAGGGTGGTGATCAGGAACGGATAGCCGTCGGCCAGGCTGACGGATTCGCCGGGCAGCGCGTACTCCGGGTCCACGGAGCGGCGCTCGGCCGGGTCGTCCATGTGCACCAGACGGGCCGGCTCGCCGAGGTAGGTGCTGAACCAGGCGTGTGCGGCCGGGTCGGCGGGGACCGTGTCCACCTTCTTGCCGAAGAGCAGAACCGGTTCGAGTATGTCCGGTTCGGGCACCTCGACCGTGATGTCGGGCATGCCCGGTGCCGAGAGCGTGATCCCGCCGCCCCCCAGCGGACGGGCTCCCGCCAATGCCAGCCTCGGCTGCTGGCGTTGGGTGATGACGTTGCCTGTGGCGTCGACGACGGCCCACCGTCGGTCCCCGGCGGGTCCCCAGGGCTCCACGGCCACCTCGTCGGGAGCTGTCCCCGCTACCGACTTGACGGGGTGGACATGGAGTGCCTGGACGTACATGCGCGACATGGGTGCATCCTGCCAGCCGTGCGGCCGGCTCCCCAGTCCGCCGTCAGTAGCCGCGACCGCCCTGGTACTGGCGTCCGCCGTACGGGTCCTCGAAGGACGGGACCGGCACCTGGATCTGCACCGGGGCCTGCACCGGCCGAGGCGTGGCCGGACGCATCGCCTCGTACCCGCCCGCGGCCACCGGCCGCATGGGCTGCGGCATGGGCTGCGGCTGCGAAGGCGCCTGGGGCTGCGGGACGTAGCCGCGGGCCGGGGCCTGCTGCTGCGGGATGTACGGCGCGGGCGCCTGCTGCAGTGCCATCGGCTGCGGAGCCTGCTGCTGGTACGGGTACCCGTATCCGCCGGGGGCCTGCTGCGCGTGCACCGGCGCCGCGGGCAGCGCCGGCAGGGCGGCGGGGAGCGCGGGCAGGGACGAGGCCAGCGCGGGCAGGTGGCTGCTCGGGCCGCCGCTCTGGTAGCCGCTGCTCGGGGCGGAGTCGTAGGCGGCGGGCACGCGGATCGGGGCGATCTGCGGGGTACCCCGTTCGGCTACGAGCGAGTCGTAGATGGGGGTGTCCGGGAAGGAGGGCGCGGAGTAGTAACCGCCGCCATACGCGGAGCGGGGGGAGGTCATGGGCATAAGTTAAGCCCACGACTTCACCGGGTCCATAGCAAGGGGCCCCGAACCCTGCGCTGACCTGCATATTCGCAGGTCAGCGCCACACCTTTCACTGGACGTTCACGTGCACGTTTCGTCACTTCCGCCCCTGATTGCCACTTCTCGTACTCATACACGCCTCTGCTCCGGCCTCCGGTTTGATGGCGTGTCAGGTCGGGATGATGCCTGCTCAGGGGTGGGTTGCGGGTCGGGGGCGGAGTCCGGTTCGGCGGTGGAGTGGGGGTGGTGTCCGGGGCCGGAGCGGAGGCCGGAGAGGGGCCCGGTCAGGCGTCGCTCGGGCGGGGGTAGGTCCGGCCCTTCCACGCGGCGCCGCGGCCCCGGTAGTGGCGGCCCGCCGAGTCCACCGTCATCAGCAGGTAGAGGAAGGCGGTGAAGGGCAGCGCCGGCGCCAGCGCGGGGGTCAGGCGGTAGTAGCGCAGCATCGGGACGTAGGTCGCGGTCATCAGCAGCCAGGCGAGCCCTCCGGCGGACCGGGCGAGGGGGGAGCCGGCGGCGAGTCCGAGGAGGAGGGCCGCGGGCGGGACCAGGTAGACGAGGGTCAGGCCGGCCGCCGTGCCGATCAGGAGCGACGGCCGGTGGCGGAGTTGGGCGTAGGCGCTCCGGGACACCATCCGCCAGAGGTCGGCGAGCCTCGGATAGGGGCGCACGCTGTCCACGCGTTCCGCGAGACCGAGCCAGATACGGCCGCCGGACCGCTGGACGGCCCGGGCCAGCGACACGTCGTCGATGACCGCCTGCCGGACGGAGGCGGGCACCCCCGCCCGGATCGCGGCCTCGGTCCGCAGGAGGACGCATCCGCCGGCCGCGGCGGCGGTCCGGGATCCCGGGCGGTTCACCCGGCGGAAGGGATAGAGCTGGGCGAAGAAGTAGACGAAGGCCGGTACGAGGAGCCGCTCCCAGAGCGTGGCCACGCGGAGCCGGGCCATCTGGGACACCAGGTCCAGGCCGTGGGACTCGGCCGCGGTCACCAGGGCGCGCAGGCTGTCCGGTTCGTGTGCGATGTCGGCGTCGGTGAGGAGGAGGTAGTCGGGGGTGGGGGTGCGTGCGGGTGCCGGTGCGGGTACGGGTGCGGGTACGGGGGAGAGGCCGGGGCCGGACCGTCGGGCGAGCGCGATGCCGTGCTCCAGGGCCCACAGCTTGCCGGTCCAGCCCGGCGGCGGGTCTCCGGGAGAGGTGATCGTGAGCGGCAGGCCGTCCCCGGCGAGCAGGCCCGCGAGGCGCCGGGCGACGGAGGCGGTGCCGTCGGTGCTCCCGTCGTCCACGAGGAAGATCCGGGCCGGGCCGGGATAGTCCTGGGCGAGGAGGGAGGGCAGGCTGTCGGGGAGTACGTCGGCCTCGTCGCGGGCCGGGACGACGATGGCGACGGAGGGCCAGGGTTTCCCGGCGGGGCGGGCGTGCGGGACGTGCGCCGGCAGCCGGACGTCGGTCCGCCAGAACATTCCGTTGCAGAGCAGCAGCCAGAACCACGCGGCGAGGGAGATCACGGCGGCAACGGTGACGAGGCCCATCGGGGCAGTCTGCCCGAGGCGAGCCCCGGCGGGGGCGCGGACGCGCGGGACCGGACCGCCGGGGGAGCCGCCCCGCACGGCGGGCGTCGATTAAAGTGACCGGGTGAAGATCGCGCTTATGGACTCCGGAATCGGCCTCCTCGCGGCGGCAGCCGAAACGCGCCGGCTGCGCCCCGACGCCGATCTCGTGCTCGCCTCCGACCCGGACGGGATGCCCTGGGGGCCGCGTACGCCCGAGGACCTGACCGGGCGCGCCCTGCAGGTGGCGCGTGCCGCCGCGGCCCTGGCGCCGGACGCGCTGATCGTCGCCTGCAACACCGCCTCGGTGCACGCGCTCGCCACCCTGCGGGCGGAACTCGAACCGCGCATCCCCGTGATCGGGACCGTGCCCGCCATCAAGCCCGCCGCCGCGGGCGGCGGCCGCGTCGCGATCTGGGCCACGCCCGCCACCACCGGAAGCCCGTACCAGACGGGGCTGATCCGGGAGTTCGCCGGGGGCGCGCAGGTCACCGAGGTGCCGTGCCCGGGGCTCGCGGACGCCGTGCAGTGGGCGGACGAGGAGGCCATCGTCCGGACGGTCGCGGCCGCCGCGGAGCTCACACCCCCCGACGTCACCGACGTGGTGCTCGGCTGCACGCACTACGAGTTGGTCGAGGACGCCGTACGCGCCGCCCTCGCGGAGCGCACCGGCGGTGCGGAGATCACGTTCCACGGTTCGGCGCTGCCCGTGGCCGTCCAGGCCCTGCGCCGGCTGGGCGCCGGGCCCGCGGAGGACCGGCCGGCCACCGGACGGCTGACGGTGCTGCTCAGCGGCCGCGAGTCCCAGCTGCCGCCCGAGGCGCTCAGGTACGCGGAGGGTCGTCTGCTGACGGCCGCGGAGGGCGCTCCGGTCGCTGGGTGAGCTGGGGGTAGTTCTGGGTGGGTGGCTTCGGCTGGGCGGGAGCGAGGCGCCCGGGGGCTGCCCGTCAGTCCCAGTGTCCTTCCGTGCCGGCCGCCGGCGTCAAGGGCGCGACTTTGTCGCGTCGCTTCGCGATGGCCTTCGGCCACCCTTGACCCCGACGTCCGTCCCGGAACGACAAGGACTGTCGGGCGGCCCCGGGGGGATGGCACGGGGGGACCGAGGCCCCTTCAGCGGTGGCGTTGGCAGGCATGAGCAGCAGCTCCGCTCGGCCAGCCGCCCTTCGGGCGGACGCAGCAGTGAAGTCGATCAGATCTACGTAATCCGGCTCGGCCCACGCGCCTCAGATCGCTACGCGCTCCTGTTTGTCGGCGGATGCGGGCGGCTTGGGGCCGGAGCCGTGTGTCATGAGGCGGCCGGGGGGCAGATCGTGTTCAGCAGGTCGCGGGTGAAGGTGTTCAGGTCGTCCAGCCCTGCCGCGGCCAGGGCGGCGGGCGTGCCTGCCAGCAGGTGGGGGAGTGCGCCGTGCAGGGCGAGGGTGAGGGCGCGGACGGTGGCCGCGTCGGAGGGGAGGCCGGAGGCGGCCAGCAGGGCGCGGTGCGCGGCGAAGTCGCCCGCGCCGATGACGTCGAGGAGTTCCGCCAGCCAGGGGCGGCGGGTGGCTTCGGTCTGCAGTTCCAGGTAGGCCAGGACCCGTGGCCGGCCCGGGCCGGCCACGTCGCGCAGCAGCCCGCTCAGCAGGGCGGCCAGCCCGGCCCGGTCGGCCGGGCCCGGTCCCGCCATGGCGGCGGCCCGCTCCCGGTACTGCTCCAGGCAGCGGCCGGCGACCGCGCGCAGCAGTGCGTCACGGGTGGGGAAGTAGTTCTTGGCGGTGCCCAGTGGTACGCCGGCCGCCGCGTCGACCGCACGGTGGGTCAGGCCGCGCCCGCCCGCTTCCGCCAGCACCGCGATGGCCGCGTCCCGCAGCAGGTCCCTCCGGTCAGGATTCACGGGAGCAGCTTAACCACACCAGTGGTACCACAGCTGGGGTGACCAAAGGACCCCGGCTGTGGTACCACTGTTGTGGTGGTTGTCGGCTTTCGGGGAGGGGTACTCCATGGAGCGGGGAAGCGCGATCGTGATCGGGGCGGGGGTCGGTGGCCTCGCCACTGCCATCGGCCTGCGCCGGGCCGGCTGGGCCGTCCGGGTGCTGGAGCGGCGCACGGAGCTTGAGCGCTACGGCACCGCGTTCGGACTCCACCCCACGGCACAGGATGCCCTCGACCGGCTCGGGCTGGGGGCTGCCGTCGGCGCGCGGGCCGTGCCGTACCGGGGTGCCCGCATCAGGCGTCCGGACGGCACGGTCCTCGCCGCGCTCCCGCTGGAGCGGATCGAACGCCGGGCCGGCCGGCCGGAGATCCTGGTGTCCCGCCCCCGCCTCATGGACGTCCTGCTCGCCGAAGTGGACCGGTGCGGTGTGTCCGTCGAGTACGGGACGGCGTTCGGTGGTCCGGACGGGACCGGCGCCGACCTCGTCGTCGGCGCGGACGGCATCAACAGCGCCGTGCGCACGGGCGCCTTCGGTGAGCGCAGCGCGCCGCGCGAGGTCGGCACGGTCGCCTGGATCGGCATCGCCGGCTTCGAGACCGGCGTGTACGGCGAGACCTGGGGTCGCGGGCGGTTCTTCGGCATGACCCCGGTGGAGCCCGGCCGCACCAACTGGTACGCCACGGTCCCCGAGGCCACCGGTGCGGAGGAGCTGCGGGAGAGCTTCGCCGGCTGGCACGACCCGATCCCCCGGATCCTCGCCGAGACGGATCCGTCCACCTGGATCCGGTACCGGATGCGCCACCTGTACCCGGCCCTGCCCGCCTTCGTCCACGGCGGCAGGACCGCGCTGGTCGGCGACGCCGCACACGCGATGACCCCGAACCTGGGCCAGGGGGCCTGCACCGCGTTGCTCGACGCGGAGGCACTGGCCCGGGCG
Organism: Streptomyces sp. NPDC048603; assembly: GCF_043199475.1. NCBI lineage: Bacteria > Bacillati > Actinomycetota > Actinomycetes > Kitasatosporales > Streptomycetaceae > Streptomyces > Streptomyces sp. NPDC048603. The sequence continues at coordinate 123,026 of NZ_JBICVY010000008.1, forward strand.
GTCGCCGCACACGGCCGTGGCGCCTTGCCCGCCGCTCTGGCCGCCTACGACGCCGAGCGCCGACGCAGCGCCCAGTGGGTCGCCCTCGGGTCGCGGACCCTGCACCGTTTCGTGACGGCCCGCCGGCCTGCGCTGCGCGACGGACTGGTTCGCCTGCTTCCGGCCTAGCGGAGGCCGTGCTCGGGCGGATCGGCCGATCGGATGATGGGCGGGTCGGCCGGGCGGGGGCTCAGGGAGCGACGGCGGGGGGACCGTTCCGTGGGCGGGGCCGGACCAGGATGGGGGCATGAACCCGCACGACCGAATGCTGCTCGATGCCGCCCGGGCCGGGGACACCGGGGCGGTGCGCGCCGCGCTCGACGCCGGTGCCGCCCCGGAGACCCGCGACGAGGACCTCCGTACGCCGCTGCTGCTCGCGGTGCTCGGCGACCACGTCGCCGTGGCCGAGGTCCTGATCGCCGCCGGAGCCGACCCCGACGCCCCCGACGCCCGGGAGGACAGTCCCTGGCTCGTCACCGGGGTGACCGGCAGCGTCCGCATGATGCGGGTCCTGCTCCCGGCCGGGCCCGATCTGACGCAGCGCAACCGGTTCGGCGGGATCTCCCTCATCCCGGCCGCCGAACGCGGGCACGTCGGATACGTGCGTGCTGTTCTGGCGGAGACGGACATCGACGTCGACCACGTCAACCGGCTCGGCTGGACCGCCCTGCTGGAGGCGGTCATCCTCGGCGACGGCGACTTCCGCCACGAGGAGGTCGTCCGGCTGCTGCTCGCCGCCGGGGCCGACCCCTGGCTCGCCGACTCCAAGGGGGTCACGGCGTACGAGCACGCGGTGCGGCGCGGCTTCGACGGTCTGGCGCGGCTGCTGCGCGCGGCGCAGGAAAGGCCGGGGCGGTGAGGTCCCGGACCGGGTGGAGGCGGGCGCTGCTCGTCGTCGTCCCCGCCGTCGCCGTGCTGCTGGCGGGCTGCTCCCCGGCCGGGAGCGGAGGCACCCGTGCAGGGGCCTCGCCCGCCGCCGGGACCCCGCCGGCCGTCGGCCGGCCCACCCCCGAAGGGACCTTGCTCGTCGCCGACTTCGGCGCCGACACCGTGACCTTCGTCGATCCGGAGCATGGCCCGGTCGGCTCCGTCCCCGTCGGCACCGCACCGTACGGGCTGGCCGTCGGACCGGACGGCCTCGCCTGGGTGGCCACCGCCGAGGGCGTGGCGGTCGTCGACACCCGCACCCGTATGCGGGTGACCCGGATCCCGTACGCCACCGGCACGGGCCCGGCAGGCACCGGTGAGTACCGCGGCGGCGGCATGGGCATCGCGCTCGCGCCGGACGGCTCGCGCGTCTACGTCGGCGTCAACGTCCCCGGCCGCCGGGGCGTGCTGGAGGTGATCGACACCGCCGCCCGCGAGGTCACCGCCACCGTGCCGGTGGGCCGCCGCCCCTTCGACGTGGACGTCGCCCGCGACGGCGGCGAGGTCTACGTGACCGGTCACGACTCCTTCGACGTCACGGTGGTCGACGCGGGCACCCTCGCGCCCCGCCGCATCGAGGTCGCCCCGTACGGCACCGAGGGCGGCCTCGCCTCCTGGCTCAAGCCGCACTACGCGGTCGTGCGCCCGGCCGACGGCCGGCTGCTGCTGCCGTTCGAAGGGGAGCGGCTGGCCGTGGTGGACCCGCGGAGCGGCGCGGTCGCGGTGGAACCGATGACGGCCGACACCCACCAGCACGGGGCCGCTCTCACCGCCGACGGACGCCTCCTCGTCGTCGGCACCGGCGCCGTGGAGGAGGGCAGGGGCCCCTCGCTCACCGTGCGGTCGCCCGACGGCACCGAGCGGGTGTACCCGCTGGACGGCCCGCACGAGGACGTAGCGGTCTCCCGCGACGGCCGGACGGCGTACGTCACCGGCGGCCACACCCGCGAGGGTCACTGGAACGGGCTCACCGTCGTCGGCCTCTCCGACGGCACCGCGCGCCGCCTTCCCGCGGGCACCCGCCCCCTGGGCATCGCCGTGCTCTAGGCACGACGGCTCCCGGTACGGGCCGGGTTTGGCCGGGGCCGGTACGGGCAGACGGCGGGTGCCGGCCCCTGTACCAAGTGGCCGAGAGGCGGTGGCGTGCGTGCGGAAGCTGAGTACGCTGCGAAGCATGACGGGTCAACCGGGTCACCCCCCGGGTCCGCTGTGGACCGGGAGCGCGCGGAACCGCGGGCAATGGCTGCTCGCCGTGGTCGGCGTCGCCTGCATCGTCCTCGGCGTGGAACTCGCCGTCGGCTCCTCCTGGACCTCGGGCACCGTGGCGATGGCCATGGCCGTCGTCGGCTGCCTGGCCGTCGGCCTGCTGATCCTCTACGGCACGCTCGCCTTCGTCCACGTGCACGTCACCGTCGACGCGGAGGCGGTGGAGGTGCGCTGCGGCCACATAGGGCTGCCGCGGCGCCGGATCCGCCTCGCCCACATCAGCTCGGCGGAGTTCCTGCCCAGCGTCACCCCGCAGCAGTGGGGCGGCTGGGGTCTGCGCTGGCGTCCCGAGCGGGGCATGTGCGTGGTGATCCGCCGCGGCGAGGCCCTGGAGCTCCGGCTGGCCGACGGGAAGATCTTCACCGTGACGGTCGACGACGCCGAGAACGCCGTCCGGGTCATCCGCGCCCACCTGCGGGCCCTCGCCCCGTGACACGGGGCCGGCGGCGGGCACCGGAGCCCCGCGGCAGCCGGCGCCCTGCTTCGGGCGGCACAGGCCGGCGGCGTACACTCCGCGAATGAGCAGCAGTGCCACCCGCGTGGTCGACAACGAGCCACCGCAGCCCCCGTCCGGTACCACCGCCGCCACCCGGACCCCCGCGGCCACCGGTACCCCCGACGCGCCCGCCGGCCCGCAGTCGAGCGGAAGCCTCACCGGCCGCGTACGGGCCGCCCGTGCGACGGCCCCGCTGCTCCGCGCCGCCGGCGCCCTGCTCTCCGGCGGCCTCCTCTACCTGAGCTTCCCGCCGCGCCCCCTGTGGTGGGTCGCCCCGTTCGCCCTCGCCCTGCTCGCCGGCTGCCTGTACGGGCGCCGCGCCCGCGCCGGCTTCGGCCTCGGGCTGCTCGCCGGCCTCGGCTTCCTGCTGCCGCTGCTCGTGTGGACCGGCGAGGAGGTCGGCCCGGTGCCGTGGCTCGCCCTGTCCGTCGTCGAAGCCCTCTTCATCGGCCTCACCGGCCTCGGCATCGCCCTGGTCAGCCGGCTTCCCGCCTGGCCGGTGTTCGCCGCCGCGGTGTGGATCGCGGGCGAGGCGCTCCGCGCCCGGGTCCCGTTCGGCGGGTTCCCCTGGGGCAAGCTCGCCTACGGCCAGGCCGACGGCGTGTTCGTCTCCCTCGCCGCCCTCGGCGGCACCCCGCTGCTGTCCTTCGCCGTCGCGCTGTGCGGGTTCTCCCTGTACGCCGTCCTGCGCACGGCCCGCAGCGACCCCCGCCGGGCCGGTGCCGCCCTCGCCGCCCTCGGGGTCGCCGCACCGCTCGGGGCGGCCCTCGCCGCCCGCCCGCTGGTGTCCGACAGCGCCCAGGACGGCACCGTCACCGCCGCCGTCATCCAGGGCAACGTCCCCCGCCTCGGCCTCGACTTCAACTCCCAGCGCCGCCGGGTCCTCGACAACCATGCGCAGCGGACCGTACAGCTCGCCGACGACGTCAAGGCCGGCCGGGTCGCCAAGCCCGACCTCGTGGTCTGGCCGGAGAACTCCTCCGACCTCGACCCGTTCGCCGAGCGCGACGCGTACGAGGTGATCGACAAGGCCGTCAAGGCGATCGGCGTGCCCGTCGCGATCGGCTCCGTCCTCGCACCCGAGGACCGTCCCACCCTCCGCAACACCATGATCCTCTGGGACCCCGTCAAGGGCCCCACCACCACCTACGACAAGCGGAAGATCCAGCCCTTCGGCGAGCGCATCCCCATGCGGTCGGTGGTCCGGATCTTCAACTCCGACGTGGACCGGGTCCAGCGCGACTTCGGCCCCGGCAAGGAGCCCGGGGTGTTCGACATGGCGGGCAGCCGGGTCGGCATGGTCACCTGCTTCGAGGCCGCCTTCGACGACGCCGTCCGGTCCACCGTCCGGGCCGGCGCGCAGGTGATCGCCGTGCCCAGCAACAACGCCACCTTCGGCCGCTCCCAGATGACCTACCAGCAGCTGGCCATGGACCGGATCCGCGCCGTCGAGCACAGCCGAACCGTGCTGGTCCCCGTGACCAGCGGAGTCAGCGCCGTCATCCGGCCCGACGGCAAGGTCGTCGCCCGGACGGAGATGTTCACGCCGGACGCCCTGGTCGCCGAGATCCCGCTGCGGTCCGGCCAGACCCCGGCCACCCGCTTCGGTCCGGCGCCCGAGTACGCCCTCCTCGCCGTCGCCGCGGCCGGGTTCGTGCTCCTCGCGGTACGCCGGCGCCGCGCCGGGAACGCCGCATAGGGTCTGCGCCGCGGTGCGCCGGTCACCGCGTAGGGTCGGGGGATGAGCACTCCCGAGTACATCCGCAGGATCCGGGCCACCGCCGGGCAGCAGCTGCTCCTGCTGCCCGGTGCGACCGCCGTCGTGTTCGACGACGAAGGCCGGGTGCTGCTGGGACGCCGGGCGGACACCGGACACTGGTCCGTGATCGGGGGGATCGCCGAGCCGGGCGAGCAGCCCGCGCTGACGGCGGTGCGCGAGGTCCACGAGGAGACCGGCGTGGAGTGCGAGGCGGAGCGGGTGGTGCTCGTCGAGATGCTGCCGCCGCTCACCTATCCCAACGGGGACGTCTGCCAGTTCCTCGACACCACCTTCCGCTGCCGGGCGACCGGCGGCGAGGCCCGGGTCAACGACGCGGAATCGCTGGACGTGGCCTGGTTCCCGGTGGACGACCTGCCCCGGCTGCCCCCGTTCGCCGTCCAGCGGATCCGGCAGGCCCTCAAGGACGAGCCCACCTGGTTCGAGCCGGCCCGTTTTGATCCGGCGGACGCGCCGGACGCGGGCACCGCGTGAGGGGCCCCGCCCACGGGGGAACGGGGCCCCGGCCGGGGCGGGTCAGGCCCGCTGCCCGCTGATGTTGACCATCCAGGTGATGCCGAACCTGTCCGTGCACATGCCGAACACGTCGCCCCACATCTGCTTCTCCAGGGGGACGGTCACGGTGCCGCCGGCCCGCAGCTTGTCCCAGTAGCCGCGCAGTTCGTCCGCGTCGTCGCCGCTCAGGCTCACCGCGAAGTCGTTCCCGGAGCTGTGTTCCGTCCCCGGCGGATTGTCGGCACACATCAGCGTGAACCCGCCCGGCGTCTCGAGCATGCCGTGCATGATCTTGTCGGCGTACCCGGGGGGTGCCTCGGAGCCGAAGTCGCCGTAGGCGTGGACGGACAGGTTGCCGCCGAGAGCCTCCTTGTAGAACTCCAGGGCCTGCTTCGCGTCACCGGCGAAGCTGATGTAGGGGTTGAGACGGGATGCCATGGTGATCTCCTTCAGCCCTTCAGCCCTTGATCCCGGTGGAGGCGGTGTCCTTGTCGTTGGCCCTGTCCGGGTCATCGTCGTCGCCGAAGATCCTGGCGGTGTTGGACACGGCGGTGCGCCGGTGACCCGCGGCCGCGGTGCCGGTGACCTCGATCTTCACCTGGTCGTCCGTCGCCAGCGGACCGCCCGTGCAGGAGAGGACCCCGTCGGTGATCTCGCACCCCTCGGTCGGGGTGGAGGGCTCCAGGAGCTCCGAGGGGAGGGCGTCGGTCAGCGACCAGCCGGAGGAGTCGCCCGCCTCGCCCGTGTTCTTCACGGTGATCCGGTAGGTCAGCGGGTCGCCGGCCTCGACCTGCTTGGGGGCGTGCTTGCGCACCGCCAGGTCGGCCGACGAGTCGAGGAAGCAGGAGGTGGCGTCCAGGTTGACCGCCGCGGGTGCGGACTGGCGCGACAGTACGGTGAACCGCGGTTCGGTGCCGTCCGCGTCCTTGACGCGGACCCGGAAGAGCTGGCCGGAATTGCGGAAGAACCCGAGGTCGCCGTTGCCGTAGGTGAAGACGCCGCCGAAGTCCTCCCCGCCGGGAAGGACACCCGGGAAGAAGTCCGCGCTCTGCGCGGCGATGTCGACCCGCACGATGGCGCCCGCGTCGGTCGAGCCCCACAGGAACCCGTCGTGGAAGGCGATGTCGAAGACGTCCAGCGCGGGGTCGGCCAGTTCCGGGACGTCGACGACGCCGGTCACCGACCGGGAGACGACGTCGATCCGGTAGATCTCCCCCGTGTCGTCGGCGAGGACGTAGTAGTTGCCGGCGTCGTCGAAGGTGCCCGAGATGTAGAGGGCGGGCGGCAGGCCCGCGATCGGACCGAGGGTGGTGGCGGCCCCGTTGCCGTCGAACCGGATCAGGTTGTTCCCGCCGGCGCCGAAGGTGGTCGCGTAGAGGTAGTGGTCGTCGAGGTTCACCCCGATGGCGTTGTAGAGGGTGGTCTGCGCGGCGCCCAGCTGCCGGAACTCGACCGTTCCGGGACCTCTCACGGCGGTGGCCAGCACGTCGCTCGGGTTGCCGAACGAGACGTACACCTGCCCGTCGCAGGCGACGGGAGGGCTCGCGGGCTGCCGGTGCGCGCCGTCCGCGGCCGACGCCGGCATGCCGGAGGCGAGGGCCGCGACGAGACCCACCGCACCGAGCGCGGAAACCGCCCGCGACCGCCGCTTCCTCCGGTCCGCCCCGATCGTTCCTCGGCTCATGAACCTGCCCCTTCCACTGCGTGCCTGCCGTCTACCGGTGATATCGGGACACAGACGAACACAGGGGACGCCGGGGCGGAGATCACGGCTCGGCTTTCCGGAACGAGTTCCCTCCAATGCCCGACCGGCCGCCCGCCGGAGGACAGCGGGGTCAGTGCGTGCGCTCGTACACCGTCACCCGGCGGCCCCGGACCTGCTCGTCCGCCACCGCCGTGAAGTGCTCCCGAAGCACCGCCAGCTTCATCCGGTCCCGTGCCGCCGACGCCGGCCTGGCCACCCGTGCCGCGTCCGTCACCAGCAGGATCCGCCGCTGTCCCAGCATGGCGCTGCGGATCCGCGCCGGGTCCGCCTCCTCGCCCTTGAGGGTCCCGGAGGCCACCGGGGACCGGTCCAGGGCCAGGTCCGCCAGGCCGGCGAAGGCGCCGGGGGAGACCAGCGCGGTGTCCCGCCGGGCCGCCGGCACGAACAGCACCCCGTCCCCGGCCCCCTTCAGCCGGTCCACCTCCGCGGACACCGCCAGGACGTCGTCGACCCGGCTGCCCGGCGCCCGCTTGGCCTGCGCCACGGGCAGCAGCGCGACCAGCGCCACGCCCACCACCACCGGAACCAGCGCCCGCGCCGCCCGCGGGGCCCGGCCGTCCAGGGCCCGTACGCCCGCCCCCAGGGCGGTGCCGATCAGCAGCGCCAGCCCCAGCATGCCGAAGAGGACGTACCGGTCCAGGAACAGCGGCTGCACGAGCGAGAGCCCGATCAGCCCCAGCTGCGGCACCGCCAGCAGCGGCAGCCCCACCGCGGCCGCCGACAGCCGCCGGGGGCCGGCGGCGACGGTCCTCCGCGACCGGGTGTCCAGCCAGGCGCCCAGCCCGCCGATCGCCAGCAGCACCCCGGGGCCGATCATCATGTGCCAGGTCAGCGGCGGTATCCAGGACACCTGGTCGGACTGGCTCCGGCTGAACAGGACCAGCGGCAGCACACCCGCCACCGCCGCCGCCGAGGCCGCCGCCCAGCGCAGCCACAGCGCCCGCCCGGCCCGCACCCACCCCAGCGTGACCGCGTGCGCGGGCAGGACCAGCAGCGACAGCCAGTTCAGCAGCGCGCAGACCAGGACCAGGGCGCCGTACGCGGCCCACCGCGGCCACGTACGCGTCCGCCGCCCGCCGCGCCCCGCGCCGAGCAGGCCGACCAGCAGCAGCGTGGACAGCCCGGTACCCGCCGCGACCAGCGCGTACGGCCGCCCCTCCTGGAGGTAGAACTGCACCGCGGGCAGCAGCCCGAGCGCCAGCCCGCCGCCCAGCCCGGCCCAGTAGCCGGCCAGCCGCTCCCCGATCACCCCCACGCAGCCCGCGGCCACCGCCATCGCCAGCACCGAAGGCAGCCGCAGGGTCGCCGTCCCCGCCCCGAACACCTCGAAGAGCACGTGCATCAGCAGGTAGTACAGCCCGTGCACGGCGTCGACGTTCCCCAGCATGTGCCAGATCTCGCCCGCCGGCCGGCCGGCCACCTGCCAGGTCGCCGCCTCGTCCCGCCACACGCTGTCCTGCCGGGACAGCCCCCACAGGCCCAGTCCGAGGGTCCACATGGCCGGAACCAGCCACACCGTCCACGGGCGCCGGGACCCCGTGACGGGTCCGGATATGTGCGAAGTCATGAAGCGGTCAGGTCCTCGGTGCGGTCGTCTGGGCGGAAGGCACCAGTCTATGGACGCCGCGGAGCGGTTCCGGACCGCCTGTTGTGCACCGCGGAGCGTGATCGGCACGGCCGCCCGCGCCTAGCCTCACCGCCAGGAGCACCACGAGCGCCCCCGGGCACATCGAAGGCCCGGGTGCACGGAACGAGGGGCGGTACCGGTGAACTGGCTGATCCACGACTACCGCGAGAGTGATCTCGCCGCGGTCGTCCACCTGATCGACACGACGGCCGAGCTCGGCCAGGAGTCCGTCTTCTCGCTCGCCGAGTGCATCAGCGCCCTCACCGACCGGCAGCCCGCCGTCGTCGCCGTCCACCAGGGCGTCCCGATCGGCGCGGCCCTGGCCACCGTCTCCGGCGAACGCGCCTGGGTGATGCGGATCGCCATCGCCTCCGGCTGGCGCGGCCGGGGCCTGGCCAGCGCGCTGCTGGTCGAGCTGGAGCGGCGGCTGATCGCCGCCCGGGTCGGCCGGATCGCGTACGTGCTCCCCGAGGAGGACCTGCTCGGCGAGGGCCTGCTCAACGCCGGCTACACCCGGCAGCCCGCCGTCGCCTACTTCGAGAAGACGGAGCCGCTGCACGGACCCGCGGCGGGGCTGCTCGACGACCTCGGCGGCCGCTTCCTGCCGAACGACCTGTGGGGCAGGGTCGCCGGGATGGAGACCGAGAAGGACCTCATCGAACGCCGCGTGGTGCTGCCGCTGGCCGAACCCGAGCGGGCCGCACAGCACGGTGTCCAGCCGCCGCGCGCCATCACCCTCTTCGGGCCGCCCGGCACCGGCAAGACCACCTTCGCCAGGGCCATCGCCTCCCGCCTGGGCTGGCCGTTCGTCGAGCTCCTGCCGTCCCGGCTCGCGGACGAGGGCAACCTCGCGGCCGCGCTGCGCAGCGCGTTCGCGCGGATCGCGGAGCTGGAGCGGGTGCTGGTCTTCATCGACGAGGTGGAGGAGATCGCGCCGGTCCGCACCGAGCCGGCCCAGCCCGGCGGCATCCACGGGGTCACCAACGAACTCCTCAAGCTCATACCCGGCTTCCGGGAGGGCGGCGAACGGCTGCTGGTGTGCGCCACCAACTCGATCCGCTCGCTGGACCCGGCGTTCCTCCGGCCCGGCCGTTTCGACTACCTGATCCCGATCGGCACGCCCGACGCGGGGGCGCGGGCCGCCATCTGGTCCCGCTACACCGCCGGCCGGACGGACGTCGACGTGGCGGCGCTCGTCGGCGCGAGCGAACTGTTCACCCCGGCGGACATCGAGCACGCGGCCCGGATCGCGGCCCAGGTGTCCTTCGAGCGCGACCTGGAGGCGGTGGGCACCCGCTCCCTCTCCGCGATCCCGCCGGGCGCGACCACGCAGGACTACCTGGCGGCGGTCGCCCAGTGCCGGCCCACGGTGACCCCGGCCATGACCGGAGAGTTCAAGGCCGACATCACCGCCCACGCCCGGGTCTGACCGCCCACGCCCGGGTCTGACCGCCCGTGCCCGCCTGGCCTACGCTCGCGCCATGGGATTCGTCGTGTTCATGACCCTGCCGGGACTGGCGCTGCTGCTGACCGTGATGGCCTTCGCCGACCAGGCGCTGGTCCGGGCCGGCCGGGCGGGCCTGCTGCCGTGGCGGTGGAACGGGCGGCAGGGCCAGATCTCCTCGACCGGGTTCGAGCAGCTCCACGCGAGCTTCTCGCCGGGCAAGCAGAACGAGCTGCGCGAGCGCCGGAGCGCCCTGGTCATGCGGGACGACGAGGAGGACGGCGCCCCGCCGCGCACCCGCGTGGACCTCGACTCCGGCACGGCGGTGATCCGTCTCCCCGCCACGCCCTGAGAGCGCGGCGGCGCGCGCCCGTCCGTTCAGGCGAAAGAGCGGCGTGCGGCTCACGTGCCCGCGGACACCGCCCGATAACTGAGGCCGGAACCCCAGAGATCCGTCCCCACCGGGAGGCAACGATGCCACAACCGTCCGACACCTCTGCTCCGGACTTCGTCCCCCGCGCCGCCCCACCCGTCCGCGAACACCTGGCCGCGTCCACCGGCCTGACCGAGTTCCTCGCCGGAGCGGGCACCCTCACCCTGGACGAGCGCCGGCTCATCGTCGACCAGGCACTGCTCATGCTGGAGCAGAACTACGTCCACCTGCCGCTCAAGACCGCGATGCACGCGGTCAACCCCCTGCAGCGCCTGCGCCTGATGCGTCGCCGGCTGGACCGGCAGACCCAGACGACCATGCCCCCGGAGTGGATGTTCCACGCCGAGATGTCGGAGATCTTCCACTCGGTCCGGGACCTCCACACCAACTACCTGCTCCCCGCCCCCTACTCCGGCAAGGTCGCCTTCCTGCCGTTCCTCGTCGACCGGTACGAGGAGGGCGGAGCCGAGCACTTCATCGTCACGCACGTGGCACAGGGCTTCACCGCCCCGGGCTTCGAGCCCGGCGTGGAGATCACCCACTGGAGCGGCATCCCCGTCGCCAAGGCCGTCGAGCTCAACGCGGCGCGTTTCGCCGGCAGCAACCCGCCCGCCCGCCGCAGCCGCGGGGTGCAGTCGCTGACCCTGCGGCCGCTCCGCATGCACCTTCCCCCGTTCGAGGAATGGGTGACCGTCAGCTACGTCGACGCCGGCGGGACCCAGCGCGAGCTGCGGGAGATCTGGCGGGTCGTGGACAACATCGCCCTCCCGGCGTTCCGCGGCGACGCGCGGGCGCCGATGAACACCGCGCTGGCCGAGGGCCTGGACCTGGACATGGACGAGGCCAACCGGGCCAAGGTGATGCTGTTCGCGCCGAAGGTGCTCGCCAGGAAGAGGGCCCTCGACGCGGGTGAGGCCGCCCCCGAGGTGAACGCCGGTGAGATCCCCACCTCGAAGCCCGAGGTGTTCCGGGCGCGTGAGGTGCAGACCGCCTCCGGCACCTTCGGCTACATCCGGATCTTCACCTTCATGGACCGCGATGTGCAGGGGTTCCTCGACGAGTTCGTCAGGCTGCTCCAGCTCATGCCGGACCGCGGCCTGATCCTGGACGTCCGGGACAACGGCGGCGGTGTCATCTTCAACGCCGAGTTCGCGCTGCAGACCCTCACCCCCCGCCGCATCACCCCCGAGCCGGTGCAGTTCATCAGCAGCCCGCTCAACCTGCGGATCTGCCGGAAGTTCCCGCGCGAGATGGGCGCCTGGCTGCCCTCCCTGGAGCAGGCCGTCGAGATCGGTGCGACGTACTCCAGCGCCGTGCCCCTCTCGCCCGAGGAGGACGCCAACGCGATCGGGCAGCAGTACTCCGGCCCGGTCGTCCTCATCACCAACGCCCGCTGCTACTCGGCCACGGACATCTTCGCCGCCGGCTTCCAGGACCACCGGATCGGCCCCGTCCTCGGCACCGACGACAACACCGGGGCCGGCGGCGCCAACGTCTGGGAGCACAAACTCCTCGTCGACCTCCTCGAGGACGAACCGGACACGCCGTACGTGCCGCTGCCCAAGGGAGCCGGCATGCGGGTGTCGATCCGCCGCACCCTGCGGGTCGGCGCCAACTCCGGTACCCCCGTGGAGGACCTCGGCATCACCCCGGACGAGTCGCACCGGATGACCCGCCGGGACCTGCTGCAGGGCAACGCGGACCTCTTCGAGCGGGCCGGGCGGATCCTCAAGGACCTCGAACCGCACGCCGTGTCCATCACGGACGCGACCCCGGCCGGCGACGGCCTGCGGCTCAAGGTGAAGGTCACGAACATCGACCGGCTGGACGTCTACGTCGACCAGCGTCCGCGCGCCTCCGTCGACCTCGCCGACGGCCAGGCCGACGTCACCGTCCCCGACGCGGCCGCCGCCCACTCGGCCCGAGTGGAGGGCTTCGCCGCCGGAGAGCTCGTCGCCAGCGAGACCGCCCGGCTCAACTAGGCGCTCCCTTTCGGATCTTGCCGGAGAGGCCCGTGTCGTCCTCCGCCGTGCCCCGCACGGCGGAGGAACTCCCGCGTACCGGACGTACTCGGGAGTTCCGGGCGGTAGCCGGGGGGCAAGATCCGGAACAGAGGGCCTGGTACTCCAGCAGGACTTCGATGTCCGACCCGGGATGATGCCGGGCGGCCGGAGTCCGCCTCTTGAGCAGCTGCGGCGCGACGTCGCCGCGTTCGTCGAGGAAGCCGAGCCGCGTCCCGCCAGGGACCGTCAGTGAAATGGCGGTGCGGGGTACGGAGTCGGCTGTTACGGTGCCTCGCATGTCCTCTGTCATCCACAACCGGCACGCCCTGCGCATCCGGTCGACGCGCTGACCGTGGTGTCGGCCGTCGCCGACACCGGGTCCCACGTCCACCGTTCACCTCACGATGACGAGGATCTTCACCATGCGCGCAGACTCGCGCCCCATTTTCGTATGCGTTCACGGCGGCTCCGGCAACGCCCGGGCCTGGGGCCCGTTGCAGAACGAGCTGGCCCTGCACGGGTACCGTTCGCACGCCATCGACCTGCCCGGTCACGGCGACCTTGCCGACCTCCCGGCCGCCTACTACCAGCAGCCCCAGGACGTGACGGCACTCGCCGCCGCGCCGTCCCCGCTGCGCGGTGTCACGCTGGCGGACAACGTCCGCCATGTGGTGGGCATCGTGCGGCGGCTCGCCGCATCGGGGCCGATCGTCCTGGTCGGAAACAGCCTCGGCGGGCTGACGATCAGCGCTGTGGCCAACGCCGCACCCGACCTGCTCGACCGGGTGGTCTACCTCTCCGCGCTCTGCCTCGCCGATCCGGCCATGCTCACCGGGGCATGGGACGTGGTCGACGACAACCTGCTGGACGCCGCAGTGGCTCGGATCGCCGTGCCGCGCGTAGGCGATCCGGGCGTGGTCCGGCTCAACTGGCGGGCTGCGCACGCCGATCCGGACGTGTTCGCCGCGTTGAAGGCCGCCATCATGGCCGACTCGACCGACCACCAGTTCCGGCTGCTGCTCGACTCCCTGGACCCGGACGAGACCTACTCGGCGATGGAGCCGGGGGCGTTGGTCCGGGCCGAAGCGTGGGGGCGAGTGCCGCACACCTACGTCCGGCTCTCCGACGACCGGAGCCTTCCCCTGGCGGTCCAGGACCACATGATCCGCACGGCCGACGGGCTGACCCCGCGCCATCCCTTCGACGTGCACACCCTCGCGGCCTCGCACGTCGGATACTTCAGCCGGCCGCGCATCTTCGCGGAGCTGCTGACGAGCCTCGTGTCAACTTGACCCGGCCCTGAAGGACCGGGCTTGGAGGTAGTGCCCAACTGGCTGCTGGGTTGGCTCCTCCGTCCAGACACCCCGTTATGGGGTGGCAGGGACGCGTGACTCACGCCCCGCGGTCCACACGGTCTCGGCCTTGCGGCCGATGTTGTGGGACGCGTTGTCGTCCGCGTTGGCCAGGAACCCGCAGGCCCGGCACGCGAATGTCGCCTGATCGGCCCGGTTCCTCCGGTCGATGTGGCCGCACTCCGAGCATTGCCGGCTGGTGTACGCCGGATCGACGTACACCAGCGGCACCCCGGCCCGCCGAGCCTTGTACTCGATGTACCGGCCGAGCTGGTGGAAGCTCCACGAGTGCAGAGAGGTCCGCTGGTCCTTGCGGTGCCGTACCCGGTCGCGGATGCCCGTGAGGTCTTCCAGGGCGATCCCGTGTCCGGTGCGTTCAGCGGTCGTGACGATGGTCTTGGAGATGGTGTGGTTGATGTTGGCGGTGTGCCGGGCTTCCTTGCGGGAGCGCTTCTTGAGCAAGCGCTTCGCGGACTTGGTGCCCTTGGCCTGTAACTTGCGCCGCAGATCCAGTTGCCGCTTGCGGTGCCGGTTGAGACCGCGCCCGGCGGCCCGGTAGCCGGTCGATGTGGTGGCGATGTTGACGATGCCGAGGTCGACGCCGATGAACCCGGCGGGTTCGTACACTTCGGGCTCGGGGATGTCGCAGACGGCGATCAGGTAGAACACGCCGTCGCGTTCGATCAGGTCGGACTCGCCCCTGCGGTGCTCGCGGAGCATCTTGAGCGCGTCCGTGGAACAGGTGAAGGGGACGTTCTTGAGACGCCCGGTCGTGGTCCAGATCGACACCGTCTGTGCGTCGTACTGCCAGGACAAGCACCGGTCGTCATACGGCTGTGCGGCCTCGGGCCGGAACGTGATCGGCTTCGACTCCGCCTTGCGACGGCGCTTGGAGCCCGGCTTGCCCAGGTTCCCGGCCTTGGTGTTGGCCTTGAGCGTGGTGTACGCGTCGCGGGTCTTCTTGATCACGTGCTGGGCGGCCTGCGCCCCCAGACCCCGCGCTTTCAGTTCGGCGTAGGTGTGCTTGCGGAGTTCGTACTCACGCGGTACGCCATGCTCGAACGCCACCTTCGACACCCAGCACGCGGCCTCGTTGACCGTGCGCAGGGTGGAGCGCAGCGCGGCGGCCTGCTCGGCCTCCGGCATCAGCTTCACCTGTGTCACGATCTTCATACGGGCAACGTAACAGGCCCCACTGACAACGCCCGTTCCGACAGAAGCGAAGCGAACTCCGGCGCTTCGCGCCTCCGTGCCGAGGATGCGATTCCTCCCGGGCGTAAACGCCCGGGGTTCCTCGCAAGATCAAGCTGGAGCGCCAGGAGTCGTGGCACAGGCGGCGAAGGCGCCGATCCGGCAGTTCTTCGGTGCGGCCGGCGGTCCCGGACTGCGGGCGCTGAACCCCGGCGGAGGAAACGTGTCCGGCGCCGGAGCGGAGGCGCGGCTTGCGGAGCGGTGGCGGCTGCCGGATAGTCCGAGGTATGGACGAGCGCGAGACCGCGCTCGGGCAGGCGTACGAGCACGCCCTCCGCTGGCTGGCGGCACTGCCCGAGCGCCGGGTTCCCGCCCGCGCTTCGGTCGAGGAGATCGTGCGCGCACTCGGCGCCGCGCTCCCCGACGGGCCCGGAACGCCCGCCGAGGTCGTCGACCTGCTGGCCACCGCCTGTGAGCCCGGGCTCGTGGCCTTCCCCGGCGGCCGCTTCTACGGGTTCGTGGTCGGCGGCACCGAACCGGCGGCGCTCGCTGCCGACTGGCTGGTCAGTGCCTGGGACCAGAACTGTGTGATGCGCTCCGTCACCCCCGCCCACACGGCGGTGGAGGACATCGCCGGCGCCTGGCTGCTCGACCTGCTCGGGCTGCCGGGCGAGAGCGCCGTCGGCTTCACCACCGGCGCCACCATGGCCAACTTCACCTGCCTCGCCGCCGGCCGCGACGCGGTCCTGGGGCGGGCCGGCCGGAACTCCGCCCGGGACGGACTCGCCGGCGGTCCGGCCGTTCACGTCCTGGCGGGCGCGGACCGTCACATGGCCGTCGACCTGGCCCTGCGCTATCTGGGCCTCGGCCTGCCGGAACCGGTCGCGGCGGACGGCCAGGGACGCATCGAGCCCGAAGCGCTGAGGCAGAGCCTGGCGGCGTCCGGATCACGGCCCACGATCGTGATCCTGCAGGCCGGGGACATCCACTCCGGCGCCTTCGACCCGTTCCCCGAGACGATCCGGGCCTCCCGGGAGGCGGGGGCCTGGGTGCACGTCGACGGCGCGTTCGGGCTGTGGGCCGCCGCCTCCCCGGCGTACGCGCACCTCACCACGGGCTGCGCGGACGCCGATTCCTGGGCGACGGACGCCCACAAGACCCTGAACGTCCCCTACGACTGCGGCCTCGCCATCGTGCGCGACCCGGCGGTGCTCCGGGCCGCCATGGGCCTGCACGGCGACTACCTCATCCTGGACGAACGGGGTGACCCCAGCGACAAGGTCCCCGAGCTGTCGCGGCGCGGCCGGGCCTTCACCGTGTGGGCCGCCCTCCGTTCGCTGGGCCGGTCGGGCGTGGCCGGGCTCGTCGAGCGGCTGTGCGGACACGCCTGCGCGTTCGCCGCCGGGATCGCCGCGATCGACGGCGCGCGGGTGCTCAACGAGGTGGTGTTCACCCAGGTCTGCGCGGACTTCGGCGACGACGCGCGCAGCGACCGGGTCATCGCCCGGCTCCTGGAGGACGGCACCACCTGGATCAGCGGCTCCGTCTGGCACGGCCGCCGCGTCATGCGGATCTCGGTGAGCAACTGGTCCACGACCGGCGAGGACGTGTCCCGCACGCTCGCCGCGATCCGCCACGCCGCCGCCGGAGCCTGAAGGGCCCGGGTCAGTAGCCGCCGGCGTACACGAGGTGCCCGTAGAACCGGTCGTCGACCGGGGAGCCCGGGTCGCCGGTGAACCCGTACGAGGCCGGCCGGTCCGCGGCGTCGGCCCGCAGCCTGGCGATGACCTGGCCGGGGGTCATCCCGGCACACGGTCCGGTGAGGCAGAGGGCGGCGACGCCCGCCACGTGCGGCGAGGACATCGAGGTGCCCGAGAACACCGTCGTGGTGCCGCCGGAGCCCCGGCCGAGCCGGGTGGACAGGATGCACACGCCCGGACCGGCGATGGTGTGGGCGGCGTCCGCCGAGCCGGTGCCCGTGAAGTTGGAGAACCCGGCGAACCGGTCGTCGGTGCCCGTGAAGCAGCCGAACGCTCCGCCACCGCCCGGAGCGCCGTCGGCGTCCTGCATGGCGGTGACCGTGAGCACCTCGTCGTAGGAGGCGGGGATCCGCGTGGCCAGGTCGATGCCGTCGTTCCCGGCGGAGGCGACGACGGTGACCCCCGCCTCGCCGACCACGCGGCAGATTGCGAAGTGCAGGACGTCGTTGTTCGTCAGCCCGCAGTTCCCGTCGTCCGAACCCCGGCCGCTCAAGCTCATGTTGACCACGTCGATGTCCTCGGCCAGGGCGTGCTCGGCCACCCAGTCGAGTCCGCAGGCGATCGTCGAGAACCGCCCGCCGGCACCCGCGTTGAGCACCTTGACCGCGTACAGGCGGGCACCGGGTGCGGTACCCACGACGTCCAGGTCGTTGTCCTTCGCCCCGGCCGTGCCGGCGACGTGCGTGCCGTGCCCGTTGTCGTCCTGCGGCGGTCGTGATCCGGGCTGCCCGCCCTGGCAGTTGAACCCGCCGGCCACGTTGAGGTCCTGGTGGGCCATGTCGATCCCGGTGTCGAGGACCGCCACGCCCGCGTCCACCGAACCGCTTCCGTCCCCCGCCCGCGTGCTGCTCAGGTCCGCCTCCACCCGGTCCACCCCGGTGGGCACCACCTGGGCGTCGGCCCGGACCGGCCGGTCGGCACCCACCATCAGCACGCTCGGGTCCTGCCGCAGCCGGGGAACCTGGGATTCGGGGAGCGTCGCCGAGTAGCCGACGAACGCGTGCCGGTAGACGTACCCCTGCACCTGTCCGTAGCGGCGGCGGTGCTCCTCGACGACCGAGTCGAGCCGGGCCCGGGTGGAATCCCGCAGGACGACCACGTACCGGCCGGTGGCCGTCTGCCCGCTCACGGGTTCCGCCGCCACCGGCCCGCCGGACGGCAGACCCGCCAGCACCCCGGCCGACACCACCGCCGCGACGGCGGCCCTCCCCGGCAGCCGTCTGACCCACGTTCCCCACACCATGCCCGACCTCCCGTTCCGTCACCGGCCGGACACCGGACGTCCGGTCGCGAACAGGAGCAAACCGCACATCCGCTCGCGCGGGCCTGCCGGAGGGCCCGTACGTCGCCGAGGCTCCCCCGGACGGCCCAGACCCGAGGGCGTGGGCCGGGTGCCTGCCCCCCCGGTCAGCCGTGAGTACGGCGGCGGCGCCAGTAGGCGACCGTGGCCACGGCCAGCAGCGGTCCCCACAGCAGCAGCGGGGCGTAGCACGCGGTCATGATCCACCGGGCGGGTCCCGTCGGGGCGAGTTCGCCGCCCATGTTCTCGGGCGAGTCCCAGTGCATCGCGCCGGAGACGGAGATCAGGGTGACCAGCAGGGCGCCCGTGGCCGCGGGGACGACGGCGGCGAGGGGCGGGATGCGCCGGCCGCCGAGCCACGGCACCCAGCGGGGGAGTACCTCTCCCCAGCGCTGGACGAGGCCGAGGGCGAGCAGGCCGACCAGTTCGGCGAAGACGCTGAGCGCGATCAGGTGGAAGGAGTACCGGCCGGGGTAGTGGGCGACATGCAGCAGGTCGCCCTCCTTGAAGCCCGAGGGTATGCCCAGGGCGATGGCGATGCGCCACAGTCCGGTCGGCACGAGCGTGAGGGCGGCGCCCCGGGCCGCCCACCGGGCGGTCCGGGAGACCCCGGGGACGGTGGCGCGCGGGCGCGGCGATCCGGTCGGCGGAAGCGGGGCGGCGGCGCGGGTGAGTGTGGTGGCGGGTGCGGTGGTGGGCATCGTCCGTGTCCTGTCGGGTGGGCGGTTGTTGATGCCCCAAGCCTCCCGCCGCCCGCCCCCGCCGGACCATCCGCCGATCGGCAGACCGTGGACCCGCGGTGATGGGCGGGCTCTGCCGAACGGCGGAGGCCGACGGCGGGCGTGCTACCCGCAGCGGTAGGTGAAGTCCGCGGCCGCCGAGCGGGGTTGCGGTTCCAGGATCCGGAGTTCCGCGCGGGCCGCGACGGTGCCGCGGCCGCGGAAGGTCCACAGGAGGTGCAGATGGGCCTCTGCCTGGCCGCTGGCGACCCGTTCGGTCAGCGGGGCGGAGCGGGTGCCGTCGCTGCGCACCCACTCGTAGCGGAGGGTTCCGGGCCTGCCGTTGGTGCGTACGACGGCGGTCACGTCGGCGGCCGAGTCGCAGCCCGGGCCGCCCGGGTCGGTGGTGACGGCGAGCTCGCGCACCTCGACGGCCGGCCCGAGCCGCTGCCAGCCGAGGTAGAGGAGTACGGCGGCCAGGACGGCGGCGGCGAGCGCGTAGCGGCGCAGCCCGCGGCGCCCGCCCCGCGGCGGCGCGGACGGCTCCCGCGCCGGGAACGGCGCGGTGGCGTGTGCCGTCACGCCGGGGCCGAACCGCAGCACCGAGCCCTCCACCCGGTCGGGCCGGACGTCCGGCGCCGGGCCGGTGAACCAGTGGCTGCCCAGGACGGTGGCGCTGTAGTCGTCGTCGCTCATGTGATCGTGCACCGCCTGATGAAGATCTGCTGGTACGAGGATCCGTTGCCGGCCGCCGGCCGGGTCGTGGCCCGCACGGCCCAGTAGCAGCCCTGGCCGGTGAAGGTGTGGCTCTTCGTCAGGGCGGCCGCAGCGCCCTCCTCGTAGGGGAGGGTGTCGGTCCCTTCCCGGGTGCCCAGGGAGCCCTTCTCGTCGCTGGTGAACCACTCCAGCACCACTGTCACCGGGGACCCCTTGGCCTCCACGGACACCGTGGCCTGCCCGGTGGTCGGACCGGTCTGCCGGAACCCGGTCACCGACACCGACCCGACGACTGCCGGGGGCGAGGGCGTGGGAGAAGCCGGGGGAGTGGTGGGCGGCTTCGTGGTCGGTGTGTGCGCGGGGGTGGTGGGCGGGTCGGTGACCGTGTGGGTCGGGGTGGGTGTGGGAGTCGTGGTCGGACGGCGGGTCGGGGTCGGGGTGGACGTGCCCGTCGGGTGGTGGCTCGGCGAGGTCGTGTCCGCGGGCGACGGGGAGGACGAGGACGAGGGCGAGGGCGAGGGCGAGGACGAGGGCGAGGGCGACGGTGGCGGAGCGGTGGCGGGCGAACCGGGCGCCGGGGCGGCCGGGCTCGTCGTGGCGAAGGAGCTCAGTGCCTCCGCCCCGCCGGACTGGCTGCCCGCGGCCGCGTCCGCGAACACCAGCAGGGCGCCCACCACCAGGGCCGCGCCCGCGGCCAGCCAGCCGCGCCGCCCGGGTGCCCAGCCGGAGCCGGGGCCCGGGCCCAGGGAGGTGTCGGCCACGGCCGTGGTGCCCACCGCCGGCTCCCCCGCGGAGGGGAAGAGCAGCGGCAGGAGCGCCGCCAGCGCCGCGAGTTTCCGCTGGCCGCGCTCCTCCCAGTCCGGCCCGTAGGCGGCCCGGGCGACACCCTCCAGCTCGGCCACGAACGCCTCCGCGTTCTCCGGCCGTTGCTCCGGGCGCTTGGCCAGCCCCCGCCGGATCAGCGGCCGCACGGGCTCCGGCGCGGCCTCGTCGGGGACCGGCGCCTCGACGTGCTGCAGCGCCAGCTCCGCGAAGTTCACCCCGGTGTAGGGCTTGCGCCCGGTCAGGCACTCGAAGAACACGGCGGTCGCCGCGTACACGTCGGCGGCCGGGGAGGCCGGACGGCCCTGCCACTGCTCGGGCGCCATGTAGGCGGGCGTGCCCGCCACTCCGGGCGTGGTGCCGCGGCCGGCCGCGATCCCGAAGTCCACCAGCTTCGACGAGCCGTCGGCCGCGACCAGCACGTTATCCGGTTTGTAGTCCCGGTGCACGACCCCGGCCCGGTGCGCGGCGGCGAGCCCCAGCAGGGACCCCTTGAGCACCGCCAGTGCCGCCTCGGCGTCCAGCGCGCCGCCGGCAGCGGCCTCCTGCGCCAGCAGGGCCCGCAGGGCGATGCCGTCCACCAGCTCCATCACGATGGCGGCGCCGCCGGGCGCCTCCACGTACTCGTACAGGCCCACCACCCAGGGGGAGCGCAGCCCGCCGAGCAGCCGGGCCTCGGCCCGGAACTCCGCCACGAAGGCCGGATCGCGGCGGAAGCGGTCGCTGAGGTACTTCACCGCGACCGGTGTGCCCGTGGCGCCGTGCACCGCGAGCACCACACGGCCGCTGCCGCCCGATCCGAGCTCCCGGGTCTCGGTGTAACCGGGGACCGTCCACGCGTTCATCCCTGCTCCGCCCCCTGCCGTGCCCGTACCGCCCTGTCTGCCGACCACCCCCAAGGACACGGTTCCCGCCACGGCCGGTTCCCGCCACGGCCGGTTCCCAGCCTTGTGGTCGACCGGGGAGTGCCCCGCCCCGCGGCACGACCGCACACACGGCCGTGACGGACTCAGGCCGCCGCCCGGTCCGCCCGGCCGGTGATGAGCGCGTGCAGCCGGTCCGCCGCGGCCCGCCCGAAGTCCGGGTCGTTGATGTGCGTGTCGTAGTCGAACACCCGGGTGCCGCTGCCCCGCAGGCCCTCCCGCAGCGCAGTGAACAGGGCCCGGTCCGCGGCCGGATCGTGGTACGGGCCCTCCGGCGCGCCCAGCGTGGACAGCCCGCGCAGCGGTACGCACACCGCGGTCGGCCCGGCCGCCCCCCGCAGCTTGTCCGCCACCAGCCGCCCCAGGTCGGCGCATTCCGCCTCCGTGGTGCGGATCACCGTGATGGACGGGTTGTGCACCCGCACCCTGCGGTACCGGGCCTGCTCCGGCAGCGTCTCCGGCGGCCCGAACTTCACCATGTCCAGCGCCCCCAGGCTCACCACCTGCGGGATCCCGGCCCGTCCGGCCGCGGTCAGCCGGTCCGGGCCGGCGGTGAGGATGCCCCCGCACAGCTCGTCCGCGAGCTCGCTGAGCGTCAGGTCGAGGACGCCCGCGAACACCCCCTGCCCGGCGAGGGACTCCAGGGTGCGCCCGCCGGTCCCGCTGACGTGGAACACCAGGACCTCGTAGCCCAGTTCGGTGAGCCGCTCGCGGGCCGCGTCCACTCCCTCGGTGGTGACCCCGGCCATGCTGGCCGCGATCAGCGGCCGCCCGCCCGACCCCAGCTGCCCCGGCCGCACCTCCCGGGAAGCCTCGGCGAACCCCTTCGCCATGCCCACGGCCGCGTCCGCCGCGTTCGCCAGCACCGGAGCCGAGACGGTGTTGATGCCCGCGATGTCCACCACGCTGTACATCATGGTGATGTCGCAGGACCCGACGTACACGGACACGTCCCCGGAGGCCATCGAGGACACCATCAGCTTGGGAACGCCCAGCGGCAGTGCGCGCATCGCCCGGGTGGCGATGGACGTGCCCCCGCTGCCCCCGATCGCGAGGACCGCCTGCAGCCGACCCTCGGCGTGCAGGCGTAACACGACGGCCTCCGCGCCGCGCGCCATGGCGGTGACGGCGGCGCCGCGGTCCCCGGCCGCCCGCAGTTCCGACAGTTCCGTTCCCGCCGCCCGTGCGACGGCCTCGCGCGGTACCTCCGCGGGCACCCTCGGCTCGCCCATCACTCCCGTGTCGACCATCACGACATCGACGCCGGCGCGCTCCAGCCGTTCGCGCAACCAGCCGTACTCCACACCTTTGGTGTCCAGACACCCGACCAGCACGACGTTCGTCATATGTGCAATGTCCAGGTGTACGGCGAGGCTGACAAGCCCGCCCGGGATCATTCGGCCAGCAGCCCCGACAGCCTCTCCAGGAACGGCATCTGGGACGTGACGATCAGCGATCGGGCGTCGCCCGGGGCGAACCAGGCCACCCGGTCCAGCTCGGGGAACTCCTCGTAGCGGCCCGAACCCGGAGGCCACTCCATGCTGAAGGTGCCCGGCCGCACCAGGGCCGGGTCGAGGTCCGCCTCCACCGCCCAGACGGTCACCAGCTTCCCGCCCGTCTGCCGCACCTCCCCGAGCGGCAGGTACGGGCCCTCCGGCGGCGCCAGGCCCAGCTCCTCCCGGAACTCCCGGCGGGCCGCGTCCCGCGGCTCCTCGTCGTACGGCTCGTACTCGCCCTTCGGGATGACCCAGGCCCCGGCCTCCCGGCGCTCCCAGAACGGCCCGCCCATATGGCCGAGCAGGACCTCCACCCGGCCGTCCGGTCCCTCGCCCCCCGGCTCGCCGCCGTCCCGGCCCGCACCCTCCGGACCCGTGCGGCGGAACAGCAGCAGCCCGGCACTGTACTTCTGCGTCATGGGCCGAGCCTTCCCCGCACGGGCCCGTTCCAGCCTCCGGCTCAGTGGTCGTGCGGGCCCTCACGGTGCACCGGCCCGTGCGGGGCGCCGCAGTGCGGGTCGGCCGGATCCCCCTCACCCGGACGGCCTACGCTGAGCAGCGCCTCCTGCGCGTGGTCCACCTGCAGGGTGGTGTGGGTGATGCCGTACTCCGCGCCCAGCAGCTTCTCCAGGTCGCGGCGGACGGCGTGGCAGTCACCGGCGGGCTCCACCAGCACGTGCGCGGACAGCGCCGCCTCGCCCGAGGTGATCGTCCATATGTGCAGGTCGTGCACCTCGGTGACCGGTCCGTGCGCCACCAGGCGGTCGCCGACCTCGTCCGGGTCCACGTGCGCGGGGGCCGCCTCCAGCAGGATCCGCCCCGACTCGCGGATCAGCCCGTAGCCCGCCTTCACCATCAGCACCACCACGACCAGCGTGGCGATGGCGTCGGCCTGCACGAAGCCGGTGGTCAGTACGATCAGGCCGGCCACGGCGGTGCCGATGAAGGCGAACAGGTCGTTGAGGATGTGCTGGTAGGCGCCCTCGACGTTGAGCGAGCTGCGGTTGGCCTTGGACAGGCACCAGGCCGCCACCACATTGACCACGATGCCCGCCAGCGCGGTGACCAGCACCAGCCCGCCCGCCACCTCCGGCGGATCCAGCAGCCGCCGGACCGCCTCGTAGGCGAGCCAGACCGCGAGCAGCAGCAGGGTCAGCCCGTTGGCCTGCGCGGAGAGTATCTCCGCGCGCTTCAGTCCGTACGTGAACCCGCCGCGGGCCGGCCGTGCCGCCAGCCGCATCGCGATCAGCGCCAGCACGATCGACACGGCGTCGGTCAGCATGTGGGCGGCGTCGGAGATCAGGGCCAGCGAGCGGGCCACGATGCCGACGACCACCTCGGCGGCCATGAAGCCGCAGATCAGGGAAAGGGCGATGGCGAGCCAGCGGCGGTCCGCGTCGGCGGACACCCCGTGGCTGTGGCCCCCGTGGTCACCGTGCCCGCCGTGGCCCCCGTGACCGCCTCCGGGTCCGTGCGAGTGACCGTGGTCGTGGTCGTGTCCAGCCATCTCTTCCCCCGCGTGTCCGCCGGGTCGGGGCCCGGCGTCTCCGTATCCGACGCGTGAAGTGAACCGCACCTTCCCGAGATCGGCAAAGGCTGCAACGGGGACCGTTGTCATTCCCCATAAGAGGGCTCTGACCTGCGGTGATGTCTCACCGGGGAAAAGCGGTGGAGATCGTGGGAAAATCTGCTCATGGTCCAGCGCCCGAGTGTGCCGACCGCGCCCGAGCTCGTCCTGGAGACCGAAGCGGGCTCCACCGTGATGAGCCCCGGCCGCGTGTACCACGTAGGCCGGGACCCGCTGAGCGAGATCGTCCTCGACGACGCGCGGGTCTCCTGGCACCACGCCAACCTCCACACCGACGGGGACCACTGGACCCTGGAGGACGAGGACAGCACCAACGGGACCTGGGCGGACGGCCGCCGGGTCCGGGAGTGGGGCGTCGGCCCCGGCACGGAGCTCCGGTTCGGCAGCATCGCCGACGGCCCGCGCGCCGTCCTGGTGAGCGCCGCCCCGGCGGCACCGCCCGAGCCACCCCCGCCCGCACCGCCCCCGCCACCCCCGCAGGCCGTCCGGCCCCGCGCCGCCGCCGGCATCGCCGGTTCCGCCGGCCCCACCGCGGTGGCCAACCCCTCGCTGACCACCACCTTCCGCGAACCCACCACCATCCGGCCGCTGCCGGCCCGGGCCGCCGTACGCATCGGCCGTGCCCCGGACAACGACCTGGTCCTCGAAGACCTCGTGATCTCCCGCCGGCACGCAGAGTTCCGCGCCCTCGCCGACGGCACCTACGAGATCGCCGACCTCGGCAGCCACAACGGCACCTACCTCAACGGCACCCGGACCGGACGGGCCTCCGTCGCCCAGGGCGACATCATCGGCATCGGCCACCACTCCTTCTGCCTGGTCGGCGACCAGCTCCAGGAGTACGTCGACACCGGCGAGGTCTCCCTCGACGTCCAGGACCTCACCGTCACCGTCGAGGGCGGCCGGGTCCTCCTGGACCACGTCTCCCTCCCGGTCGGCGCCAAGTGCCTGCTCGCCATCGTCGGCCCCAGCGGCGCCGGCAAGTCCACCCTGCTCGGCGCGCTCACCGGCCTGCGCCCCGCGGACCGGGGCACCGTCCTCTACGACGGCCGCGACCTCTACCACGACTACGCCGAACTGCGCAGCCGCATCGGGCTGGTGCCCCAGGACGACATCCTGCACTCCCAGCTGACCGTCCGCCGCGCCCTGTCCTACGCCGCCGAGCTCCGGTTCCCCGAGGACACCGTGAAGGCCGAACGCCAGGCCCGGGTCGACGAGGTGATCCGCGAACTCGGCCTGGAACAGCGTGCCGACCTGCAGATCCACCGCCTCTCCGGAGGCCAGCGCAAACGGGTCTCGGTCGCCATGGAACTGCTGACCAAGCCCTCCCTGCTGTTCCTCGACGAACCCACCTCCGGCCTCGACCCCGGCATGGACCGGTCGGTGATGCACATGCTCCGCGGCCTCGCCGACGACGGCCGCACCGTCATCGTCGTCACCCACAGCGTGCTCAGCCTGGACGTCTGCGACCGGCTGCTGGTCCTGGCCCCCGGCGGCAGGACCGCCTACTACGGCCCGCCGGAGCAGGCCCTCGGCTTCTTCGGGTACGACCACTGGCCCGAGGCGTTCGAGGCGTTCGAGGCCCGCAAGGACGGCGACTGGGCGCAGGAGTACCGCGACTCCACCTTCCACGAACAGTACGTCGCGGGCGCCGCCCGGCAGCCCCTGCTGTCCGCGGAACGCCCCTCCGCCGCGGGCCGGACGGCCCCGCCGCCGCCCCCGGCCCGCAGCTGGGGAGCCCAGCTCTCCACCCTGGTCCGCCGCTACGCCGCCGCGCTCAGCGCCGACCGCACCTTCCTCGCCATCATGATCGGGCTGCCGTTCGTGATGGGCGCGATGGTCCGCGCCCTGGCCGGCTCGGAATTCACCGCCGACACCGCCTCGAACGCCCTGCTCATCCTCTGCGTCGGCGGAGTCCTCACCGGCGCCGCCAACGCGGTCCGTGAACTGGTCAAGGAACGCGTCATCTACCAGCGCGAACGGGCCGTCGGACTGTCCCGGTCCGCCTACCTGACCTCCAAAGTGATCGTCCTCGGGGCGATCACCGTGGGCCAGGCCGTGCTCCTCACCGTGGTCGGACTGGCCGGCGTCGATCTCAACGCCCCGGGCGGCCAAGGAGTGCTCATGCCCCCGCTGATCGAGCTCACCCTCGCCGTCGCGCTGCTGTCCTTCTCCGCGATGATGCTGGGCCTGGTCATCTCGGCACTGGTCCGCAAGGAGGAGGTCACCATGCCGCTGCTGGTCCTCCTCACCATCGTCCAGGTCGTCTTCTGCGGAGCCGTGCTGGACCTCGAAGGCAAACCGGTGCTGGAACAGATCGCCTGGCTGGTGCCCGCCCGGTGGGC
Organism: Streptomyces sp. NPDC048603; assembly: GCF_043199475.1. Taxonomy (NCBI): domain Bacteria; kingdom Bacillati; phylum Actinomycetota; class Actinomycetes; order Kitasatosporales; family Streptomycetaceae; genus Streptomyces; species Streptomyces sp. NPDC048603. Next base: position 149,511 of record NZ_JBICVY010000008.1, read on the forward strand.
CTTCGCCGCGATGGCCGGCACCGTCCAGCTCGGCGCGATCGTGCCCCGCCCCTACACCAAGGACCCGCTCTTCGCCCACGAGGCCGACGTCTGGCTGACCAACATGGGCATGCTGATCGTGCTGTCGGCGGTGTGCTGGATCCTGGTCAGCCGCCTGCTGCGCCGCCAGGAACCCGCCATCATGCGGAAGTAGCGGAAAAGCGGAAGTAGCCGCCCATGACCAGTCCCGACGCCGGACCCGAGTTCGACGCGCTCCCCGACTTCCATCCCACCCACGTGGTCCCGAGGGAGGGACTCCCGGCCTGGGAGACCCCGGACACCTCCCGCCCCACCATGCCCCTGGACGCCTTCCTGCCCGTCCGGCTGCTCTCCCGGCGCGGTGCGTGGGGCGAGATCCAGTGCGCGAACGGCTGGACCGCCTGGGTGGACGGGCGGCTCCTGGTGACCGTCCCGCAGCCGCCGCCCACCGGCGGACGCCCGCTCGAACGCTCCGAGGACGTCCGCCCGCTGCTCTCCCGCGCCGCCGACGCCCTGGACCGCTACCTCAGGGCGGCCGAGGACCACGCGGCAGGCCGCACCGACAGCGAGACGTTCCGGCTCTCCACTCGCGGTCTGCGCGCCGGCATCGTCCTGGAGGGCGAACAGGTCTGGCTGTACGACGAGTCCTCCGGGCGCTGGATGTACGGCGACGGGACCGCGCTCGCCACCTACGCCGTCGGCGGCGGACCGGCCCCGGCCGGCTCCGCCGGAGCCTCCGGCGGGGCAGGGGCAGGGGCCGCCGCCCCCGCCCCCGCCACCGCGGCCTCCGGTGAAGGACCGGCCACGCGGTTCGACGGGCAGCGGGCGGGCACCGCACCGCCCGGCGGACCCGGCACGGAGCCCCCGGACCACGAACCCACCCGGGTCGACGTACCGCGCCCGCCCGACGGAGGACGCTGATGCGGGCCCCGCCGGGTGACGACACTCCCTTCGTCGACGGCCGTCCCTCGGGCCTCCAGGGCAAGCAGTTCGCCGGCTACCGGGTGGAGGACGAGATCGGGCACGGCGGCATGGCGGTGGTCTACCGGGCGACGGACCTGCGGCTGGACCGGACCGTCGCGCTGAAGCTGCTCGCCCCCGAACTCGCCCGCAACGACACCTTCCGCAAACGGTTCGCCCACGAGTCACGGGTGGCCGCGGCCATCGACCACCCGCACATCGTGCCCGTGTTCGAGGCCGGTGAGGCCGACGGCATGCTCTACATCGCCATGCGCTACGTCCGCGGGTTCGACCTGCGGACCCTGCTGGACCGGACCGGGCCGCTGCCCCTGGCCACCGCCACCCGCATCACCGGGCAGGTCGCCTCCGCGCTGGACGCCGCCCACGACCACGACCTCGTCCACCGGGACGTGAAACCCGGCAACATCCTGATCGCCGAGGGCACCGACCCCGACCATCCGGAGCACGTGTACCTCACCGACTTCGGGCTGACGAAGAAGTCCCTCTCCCTCACCGGGTTCACCAGCGTCGGCGAGTTCGTCGGCACCCTGGACTACGTCGCCCCGGAGCAGATCTCCGGCAAACCGGTGGACGGCCGCTGCGACGTCTACGGCCTGGGCTGTGTGGTCTTCGAGGCCCTCGTCGGCGGCCCGCCGTTCGAGCGCGACGACGACATGGCGCTGCTGTGGGCCCACCTGTACGATCCGCCGCCCCCGGTGAGTACCCGGCGGCCCGGCCTGCCGCCCGCCCTGGACGACGTACTGGCCAAGGCCCTGGCGAAGTCCCCGGAGGACCGCTGGGCCACCTGCCTGGAGTTCGCCGCGGCCCTGCGCCGGGCCGGTGCGGGTTACGACGAAGGAGGTACGGCCGACGGCGGTGCCGAGCCGCTGCCGCCGGGGGGCGGTCCGGCCTCCGGTCCGGGACCGCCCCCGGGACCGCCGGACTGGGCGCTGCCGGTGTTCCGGGAGCGCTGAACCTCTGGCACGCCACACCGGGTACGCCACACCGGTGCGTCACGTCGGTACGTCACGTCCTGCGCCGCTGCACCGGCTTCGCCAGCAGTGCCCCGAGGAACCCCGCCACCGCGCCCCACAGCAGCGCCAGGCCGACCGTGCGCCCCAGGACCGCGCGCAGCTCTACCCGGCCGCCGAGCGCGTCCGCCTCGCCGATGCCCAGCAGGGACAGCCCGAACCGCGCCTGGATCTGCCCCAGCAGGCACACCGTCAGCACGGCCAGGGCCAGCGCCACGGCGAGGTGCAGCGCGTGCTGCCAGGGCCGCACCCGAACGGAGGAGCGTACGGCGGCCAGGAAGCCCGTTCCGAGCAGCAGGACGGCGGCCAGGACGACCAGCCACCAGGCCCGGGCGTCGTGTGCGGCGAGCGTGTGCACGTCGAGGGTGGCCGTGCCGCCGTCCGGGGTGCGCAGCACCTGGTCGAGGAGGCGGGGCATGGGCAGGCCGAACGGGCCCTCGACCAGGCCCTCCCAGGCGCCGCCGAAGCCGACGGTGAGCGCGAGCCACGTCAGGTTCGGCAGGCCGAGCAGGATCACGGCGAGGGTCTCGGGGGTCCGGTCCCGGGTCACGGCGGTCACCAGCCCGACGACCGTGCCGATCGCGACGTACGCGAGGAGCAGCACGACGGTGGCGTAGGCGGCGGGGCGCACCGCCTCGTGGAACCGCACCAGCCGGGCGGGGAGCGGGGCGCGCCGGGACACCAGCAGGGTGATCAGGAGCAGGCCGAGGATCCACAGCAGCCCGAAGAGCAGGGTCAGCGGGACGTCGGCCCGGAAGCCCACGGTGGGGGCGGCGTCGAGGAGCTCACCCAGCTCGCCCAGCTCGCCGAGGTCCTCGTCGCCGTCCTGGCCCAGGGGGGACTCGACGGAGATGCCGAAGGTGTGACGGGCGGCGAACGCGAACCCGGCCAGCAGCACCAGCCAGAGCACGACCAGGGGCGCGGCCCGCAGGAGGAGTTCACCGGGGGCGGTGACGGCGCGCCCGCGCAGCGGCCGCAGGAACCGGGTTCCCACGGCGAGCGCGCCGGCCAGGCTGACGGAGAGCGGCATCACGGACAGCACGGCCTCGGCGTCCGCGAGGAACCCCGCGTCGCCGGACACGTCCACGGAGCCGCCGGCCGCCATCACCACCACCGCGGCCACCACCCGGGGGTAGGCCCCGTCGGGCAGGTCGGCGGCGCCCGCGAAGGCCAGGCCGGCCGCGGCGAGCACGGTCATCGCCGCGAATCCGGCCAGGACCGCGAGCACGGCATCGCCCCAGGTGCGTCTCGCGGAAGGGCGCAACGGTTGGGTCACGTGCCACCGTAGGCATCCTCCGCTTGCGGGCACCACCGCAGCGGCGCACACAATGGTGCGCAGGAGTGACAGAAGTGACAGGGGGTCGGCCGCACGGGAGGGCATCCGTGACCACACAACCCTCGGGCACATCCCCGGGCGACCGCCCCACCGGACCCCCGTCCGGCCCGCTCTCGGGCGGGAGCGGCGGCCCGACGCCTCCTCCGCCTCCGCCGCCCACGTCCGCGCAGGGACCGCCCAGGGGGCCGGTCGGCCCGGGCGGCGGCTCTGGCGGCCACGGCGGTCCAGGCGGTCCCGACGGCCCTGAGGGCGGCACGGGCGGCAAGGACGGCGGGGACAAGGCCGGCGGCGGCAACGGCGGCCCGTGGTGGCGGTCCGTGCCCCGGGTGGTCACCGCGGTGGTCGCCCTGGCAGCCGCGGTGGTGCTGGCCGTGGTGCTCATACGCCCGGCCGGGACTCCGGTCACCGGCGGGGAGCTCTTCCTGCAGCCGGCCGGATCCACCGGCCAGGACCCCTTCACCGAGTCCACCGCCACCACCGGCGGGGACCAGATTCCCCAGCCCACCACCGGCAACACCCCCACCGCCCCGGCGAGCGGCATCGTGGCCACCCGGCCGGTCAGCGGAGGCGAGCCCGGTCTGTTCGGCGGCACCAGGGACCAGGCCGCCTGCGACGTGGAGAAGCAGATCAGCCTGCTCTCGGCGGAACCGCAGAAGAACGCCGCCTTCGCCGCCGCCCTCGGCATCCGGCCGACCGCCGTCCCCGGCTACCTGCGCTCGCTCACCCCGGTGCAGCTGCGCATCGACACCCGGGTGACCAACCACGGCTACCAGGACGGCCGCGCCACCAGCTACCAGGCCGTCCTCCAGGCGGGCACGGCCGTCCTGGTCGACGACCGCGGCGTGCCCCGGGTGCGCTGCGCCTGCGGCAACCCGCTCAGCGAGCCGGTGGCCCTGAAGCCGGACTCCAAGCGGTACGGGCAGCTGTGGCCGGGTTACCACCCGCAGCAGGTGGTGGTGATCGCCCCGGCCGCCAAGCCCGTCAAGCAGGTCGTGATCTTCGACCACAAGGAGCGGCGCTGGTTCGAACGCCGGACCGGCGACCGCCAGGTGCCGGACAGGCCGATCCCGCCGCCGGTCATCACGCCCCCGGAGATCCCGCCCCCGGACACCGGCACCCCGACGGGATCCGGCACCCCCACGGGTACGGGCATACCCACGGGCACCGGTACGCCGACCGGTACGCCGACGGGGACGCAGACCGGGACTCCGACCGGGACTCCGACCGCCACCGGCACCGAGTCGGGTACCCCGACCGGTACGGAGTCGGGCACCCCGACCGGCACCGAGACGGGCAAGCCGACCGACACGGAATCGGGCAAGCCGACCGACACCGGCACCGGCACCGGCACCGGCACCGGCACCGCCACCGAATCCGGCACTCCCAAGGAATCCGGCAGTGCCACGGAGACCGGTACGCCCACCGGATCCGGTACCGCGACGGAATCCGGTAAGCCCACCGGCACCGAGCAGGGCACCCCGACGGGTACCGAGTCCGGCACCAAGCCGGGAACCCCCACGGGCACCGGCTCCACCCCGGCGGAAACCAAGCCCGGCACCCCGACCGAATCCCCCGCGGCCACGGGTACCCCCAGGGAGTCCGCCACCCGTACCAGGGGCGGAGGGGACGAGGGGACCCCGACCCCCACCGAGTCACGGCGGTCGGGCCCCCGCAACACCCCCGGAACCCCGCCGGCGGCCACGCCCACGACGCGGATCCCGACCGGCCCCCCGACGGACTTCCGGCCCACGACCCGGCCCCCGTCCCCGCCGTCGTCCCGCCCGTCCCGGCCGCCCGCCCCGTCCCCGTCGGAGTTCCGCACATCCCGGACCGAATCCGACACCCAGCCCGACCGGAGCTGACCCGGAACCCCGCCCCCGCGCTCGGGCACCGTCAGGTGGTCCGCTCCACCGAGGCCGCCACGTCCGCGAGGTCCTTGGCGATCGCCCGCGACACCGCCCGGGAGCCCAGGCCGCCCAGCAGCCGTGCGAGCAGCGGCATCTTGCCACCGGGCAGCGGCCGTGCGGAGAACGTCATCCGGACCACAGTCCGTCCCGGGTTCCGTTCCGTCAGCCGGAACTCGGAGAAGTAGTGCATCCCGTGGTTCTCCGCCTCGGTCACATAGCGCACCGGCGCGTCGCACACCGTCACCCGCATCTCCTCGGTGGCGGACTTGCCGAACATCCGGCGGGTCTCCCGCCACCGGGTGCCGACGCCGAACGGCCCGGGCGTGAGCACCTCGACCGCGTCCACCCCGCTCACCACCAGGGGCATCGACTCCAGATCCGTCAGTGCGTCCCAGACCGCAGCCTTCGGTGCCGCGACTTCCCGTTCGACCGAAACCTCACTGTCTCCCATGGTCCGGATTGTGCCGCCGCCCTGACCCCCGCGCGCGGCGCCGATCGGTGAGACAGTTGCTGCATGGCCCACCAGGTCGACTGGCCGGCCCGGCCGGACCTGAGCCTCGCGCTCAACCGCATGGGCACCTTCGACTGGGACCTCGACAGCGGACAGATGCATCTGGACCCGACCGCCCTCGAGGTCTACGAGCTGCGCCCGGAGGAGTACAGCGGTACGCCGGTCGGTCTCGCGCTGCGCATCCCGCCCGCCGAGGAAGCCCGTATCGACGCCCTGGTGTCGCAGGCGCTCAAGGACGGCCGTGACCACTTCGGGACGTACTTCCGCATCCGCCGCCGCGACGGCTCGCCCCGCTGGACACACATCCAGGGCCACATCCTGCGGGACGGGGCCGGACGGCCGTACCGCATCATCGGGATCGTCCGGGACGCCGCCCACGACCCGCGCGAGCCCGAGTCGCAGGGCCGGCAGAACGAGGGACGCCGCCGGATGACCGGGGTGGTGGAGCGCACGACCGCGATCCTCGCCCACGCCCGCACGGTCAACGACGTCACCGACGTCCTCAAGGACCCGGAGGCGCTGGGCCATCTGGGTGCGGTCAGCGTGATGCTGGGCGTGGTCGACGGGGGCCGGATCCACCTGGTCGCCGAGGGCCAGCTCGGCTCGTACGTGCCCGAGATCGAGTACACCCGGATCGACGCCGCGTTCCCGATGAGCCAGGCCGTACGGACCCTGCAGCCCGTCTTCATCGCCTCCCGGGAGGAGTTCCAGGAGCGGTACCCGCTGCTCTGGCCGTACATCGAGCCGCTGTCCGTGCGCAGCGGGGTCTATCTGCCGCTGATTGCCCAGGGCCGCCCGATCGGCGCCCTGGGACTGCTCTACAAGCGGGACGGGGACTTCTCCGCCGAGGAGCGGAACCTCCTGGTGGCCCTGGGCAGCGGCATCGCGCAGAGCCTGCAGCGGGCCATGCTCTTCGAGCAGGAGCACGACCTGGCCGAGGGGCTGCAGCGGGCCATGCTGCCGCGGCGCATCCCGGAAGTGCCGGGCGCGCGGATCGCCGTGCGGTACCAGGCTGCGCGGATGGGCCGGGACATCGGCGGGGACTGGTACGACGTGATCCCGCTCGGCGAGGGCCGGGTGGGAGTGATGATCGGTGACGTGGAGGGCCACGACACCGACGCGGCGGCCGTGATGGGACAGCTGCGGATCGTGCTGCGGGCGTACGTCACCGAGGGGCACACCCCGGGCACGGCGCTGGCCCGAGCCTCCGCCTTCCTCCGGGAACTGGAGACGGAACGGTTCGCCACGTGCACCTACGCCGAGGTGGACCTCAACACCGGTCTGGTCCAGATGGTCCGGGCCGGCCACCTCGACCCGGTGGTCCGGCGCGGCGACGGCAGCTGCCACCGGGTGGCGGTGGCCGGTGGCCTGCCGCTCGGGCTGCTGCCGCCCCGCGAGTACACCCGGACCGGTCCCGGCTCCGGCTCCGGTCCCGGTTCCGGACCCGGACCCGGTTCCCGGGAGGGCAGCGGTCCGGGCACCGGCTACCCCGTCACGAGTCTGGAACTCCACCCGGGCGACACGCTTCTGATGTGCACGGACGGACTGATCGAGCGGCCCGGCTCGGACCACGACACCGGAATGCAGGCGTTCATGGAGGCGGTCCGGGACGGCCCGGCGGACGTGGACGGTCTCGCGGACGCGCTGGTGGACATGGTGGGCGGCACCGGCGGCTCGGACGACATCGCCCTGCTCCTGCTGCGCCGCCGGGGCAGCCCGGCGCCGCGCGGCAGCGGGCCGCTGCGCCAGCAGTTCGCCCCCGGCGACCCGGACGGCCCGGCCACCGCCCGCCATCTGATCCGCGCGGCGGCGGCCGCGTGGGGCGCCCTGGAGCAGGCCGACGAGATCGTGCTCGCGGCCGACGAGCTCATCACCAACGCCCTGGTGCACACCGCCGGCGGCGGGCAGGTCAGCCTGCGGCTCATCCCGGAGCGGCGGATCCGGATCGAGGTGGAGGACTCCTCCAGCGCACTGCCGCGCCGCCGGGACGCCGGCGACTGGGCCGTCTCCGGCCGCGGCCTGATGCTGGTGGACCGGCTGGCACAGGCCTGGGGCGTGGAACCGCGCGGCAACGGCAAGTGCGTGTGGTGCGAGTTCACGGTCCGGGACCCCGGCACCCCGGCGGCCGTCCGGCCGTAGCGGACGGGCCCCGCCGGGACGCTGCACCCGTCAGGCGGCGGCGCGCGGCCCCTCGGCGGACATGACCTGCTGCATGGCCGTCAGCCTCTGCACGAAGCGGATCGCCAGGAGCGCCGCCGCCAGGATGAGCAGGTCGCCGACAGCGCCGAACAGCGCCGCGCTGCGCACCTGTTCCGCCGACTCGGCGACCCCGTAGACCTCGTCGGCGATGTAGTCGAAGACCGAGCCGACCGCCCACGCCGTCCACCACGCCGTCACCGGGGCGGTGGCCACCTCCCGGTACTCGCCCCCGGGGCCGTACTGGGTACTCGCGTGCCAGGTGTCCTTGGCGATCCCGTACGGCATGACGAGATTCGCGAACGGGAGGAACCAGGCCGCGACGGCCCATCCGGACGTGCGGCGGAAGAACCCGTCCGGCCGGAACATCCCGCCGTTCACCCGGACCCGGTAGAACCAGATGAGGAAGACGACGCCCGTGGCGAGGATGGGGACCCCCTGGGCGCCCCCGACGACGATCAGCATCCGGTCCGCGGAGTCGAGCTCCCTCCCGGCGCCCGGCCCCTCGGTGATCACACGGTGAGCCGCCAGGTGGACCCGGACCCCTGCCGCCACGGACGCGACCTGCGCCGCGACCACCACGTAGAACAGGACGGTGAGGGCGGTCGCGAGTCCCTGCACGGGACGCGTCGCGGGCGGGAGCGGGGCGGGATGCGCCGGAACCGGCTCGGAGGACGGCGGGCCGAAGACATCGGCGGACATGCTGGAAGAACCCCCACGGGACCGTGATCGGAAGGCGGTGACTCGTGACGTGACACCAGGGCGCGCGACGGCGCGCAGGTCGCCGGTCTTTCACGGCGACGAGCGGAGACTACCCACGGCGATCTCCAGGATGAAGTGCTTCGCCGTACAACCTTTGCGGCGTTGAAGGGTCGGGACCGGGGCCGGTGAAGCCCGTGCAGGCATTTCATCACTTTGGCTACGAATGGCTGAACAACGAGCCATGACCGGTTTGAGGTCTTGTGTCGTCGCGGAACGTGTGTGCCGACTGACGGATGCTGCCTGGATGGTGACTCTCCGTCCGATCCTCGGCGTGGCCCTGCCGTTGCTGCTCACCGCCCTGCCCGCCGCCGGAGCGGCGGCCGCGGGGGCGCCCCGGGCGGCCTGGGCCGCCGGGGCGGCCGGGCCCGCGGGCGGGGCCGACACCGCCCGCACCACACGCCGGATCGCCCCGGGGGTGCGCCTGGAGTCCTACGACCGGGTCGAGGCCGACCGCTGGCTCCGCGTCGACGAACTCGTCGTCGACCTCGACGCACCCGGACTCGGCGTGGAATACCTGGGCGGACCGGGAGCGGCAACCGGCCCGCGCCACGGAGCCCCCCGCGGCACGGTCGCCGAGGCCGCCGCCCGCCATCAGGCCGGCCACGGCCGGCGGGTGGTCGCAGCCGTCAACGGGGACTTCTTCGACATCCGCGGCACCGGCGCCCCGCTCGGACCGGGCATCGCCGCGGGCCGGCTGCTGCACTCCGCGGGACGGGGCGCGGGCGCCGCCGTCGGCTTCGGCCCCGGCCCGGTCGGCCGCGTGCTGCGCCTGGCCCTGGACGGCACCGTCACCCTCCCCGGCGGTGCCGTCCGCCGTCTCGTCGGACACAATTCCGCCCGGCCGCCCGCCGACGGCATCGCCGCGTACACCGCCGAGTGGACCGGAACCGCAGCCGCCCTGCCGCCGGGCGCGGGCGCCGAGGCCGAGGTCCGGGACGGCAGGGTCACCGCCGTGCGCAGGCCCGCGCTCGGGACCGCCCCGCCGCCCGGGAGCCTGCTGCTGGCCGGACGCGGCAGTGCCGCCGACGAAGTGGCCGCGCTGCGCCCCGGGGACCCCGTACGCGTCAGTGCGCAGACCACCGCCGGTGCCGGCCGGCCGGTGCCGACCGTCGCCGTCGGCGGCCGGGAACTCCTCGTGGTGGACGGAGTCCCGCAGAACCACGACGCGGTACGCAACAACACCCCCGCCCCGCGCACCGCCGTCGGCTTCTCCCGGGACGGCCGGCAGGTCCGCATCATCACCGTGGACGGGCGGCAGCACGACAGCGCCGGCATCACGCTCACCGCACTCGGCCGGCTGCTCCGTGAACGCGGCGCCCACAACGCCCTCAACCTGGACGGCGGCGGTTCCAGCACCCTGCTGGCCCGGCACCCCGGCGGGACGGCCCTCACCCTGGAGAACTCCCCGTCCGACGGAAGCCTCCGTACGGTCCCCAACGGGCTGGCGCTGACCACCCGGTCGGGCAGCGGCAGGCCCGCCGGATACCGCGTGGCCGCGGTCGCCGGAACCACCCGGGTCTTCCCCGGCCTCACCCGCACCCTCACCGCCACCGGCTACGACGAGACGCGCGGGCCCGCCGTGGCGCCCCGCCCCGACTGGTGGTCCGCCCCCGGCGGCGCCGGCCGGGCCGGGCCCGACGGGGTCTTCCACGCAGACCGTCCCGGCAGCGCGACGGTGTACGCGGGGCGGGCGGAGCGCCCCGGCAGCCGCCCGGGGCGCAGACCGCACCGTCCCCGGCGGCCGCACACCGGCGAGCTGCGGCTGGAGGTGCTCGGTCCGCTCGCCCGGATCGAAGCCTCCGAGGACCGCGTCGTCCTGTCCGAGCCGGGCGACAGCGGGTCGTTCCAGCTGCTCGGCTCCGACCTGGAGGGGAACCTCGCTCCGGTGGAGGCCCGCGACGTCCGCTGGCACTACGACCGCTCGCGCTGGCACGTCGACGGCGACGGCGGGGGCGGCTTCACCGTGACCGCCCTGTCCGCAGGCGGCACCGGCAGCGGTACCGGCGGCGGCACCGGGGAACTCCGCGCCACCGTACCCGCGACGGGTGCCACGACCCGGCTCCCCGTCTCCGTCGGCGACGCGGAACCCGACGAGTCCGAGGAGTCCGAGGACCCCTCGGACCCCGCGGAGTCCGCGGGACCTGTGGAACCCGAGGAGTCCGGAGAAGCCGACGCCGGTGCAGGGGAGTCACGGGCCCCCGCGGACGCGGAAGCCGCGGCCCCCGGCGACTCCGCCCGCAGCCACCCGTCCGCCGTCCGCCCGTCCGGCGGGCCGGGGAGCTCCCCGCAGGAGTCCGGGTGGGTGCCGGGCCTCGCGCCGTGGTGGACGGTCATCGGGGCCGGCCGGCACCCCGCGAGCCTCCCGCAGAGGTTCGCGACGGGCCTGGTGGCGGCGCCGTGGGGCGGGCCGCGGCCGGCCTGGCCCGGCCGTGGTGCCGGAGCGGCCGACGGCCGTCGCGGGGCACCGGGCGTGCCGTACGGCGCGGGACGGCGCGGATCCGTTCGCGCCGTCCTCGGAGGAGCCGTGCCCGGCGGACCGCCGACCGGGACGGCCCCCCTTCCCGCCTGGCTGCCCGGACGGCCGACGGGCCCGGGAGCGGCGCCCGCGGACGAAACCCCGTACCGGCCCTGGCGGTTCGCCGTGCTCCCGGGCGGACTGACCGACGCGGAGGCGCGGCAGGCCGTGGGCCGGACCGGTGCCGGGCGGGTGGACTTCGTGCTGTCCGCCCCTCCCGGCCCGGGCGGTCCCCCGAGCGCAGCCGCCGAAGGGCCGGCCGGGCACGCATCCACGGAAACGTTTCGCCGGATGCCCGGCACCGCCTCGTTCCGGCACAGGGGCGTCCGCTTCGTCCCGCTGGACACCACCCGCCCCACCCTGGAGGGCGGCGGGACCGCCCGGCTCCGGGCCCTGCGCGCCGGCATCGAGGAGGCCGCCCGGGACCCGGAGACCGGCGCACTGGCCGTCGTACAGCAGCACGCCGGCCCGGACCGGGTGGACGACCGGGAGGCCCGGGCCCAGGCGCGGCTGCTCGCCGACTTCCGCCGGACCAGCGGCAAGAGCGCGGCGGTGATCACCCTGGCCGCACCGGTGCCCGGCGAGGCCCGCACGGGCGGCGTCCTGTCCCTCCGGACCCCCGACCGGGCCTGCACGGTGCTCGACGTCGACATGACGTCACCGACGGGCCGGTCCTGGGTTTCGGCACGTGAACGGAACTCCTAGCGGGACGATGTGCCCGGGTCGGTGCCGCCGCCCCACTGCCTAAGCTTCCTCCATGGACAAGACCACACACTCCCACGGCATACGGATCAGGCCGGGCGGCATCGCCGACGCACCGGCCGTCCTGGACATGCTCGACTCCGCCGTCGCCTGGATGAACGCGCGCGGCAACACCGGGCAGTGGGGCACCGTCCCGTACTCGCAGCGGCCCGGCGGCGCGGAGCGGGTCGAGCGGTACACCACCGAGAACGCCCCGTTCATCGCCGAGTCGGCGGACGGGACGCCGGTCGGGGTCCTGGTGCTGGATTCCGGGCCAAGCCCGCAGCTGCCGATCACACCGGCCGGGGAACCCGAGCGGTACGTCCGGCTGCTGGTGACCGACCGCCGGTACGCCGGACGGGGCATCGGGGCGGCACTGCTGGAACGCGCCGTGGAGGAGGCCCGCCGGGCCGGGGTGGAACTGCTGCGCGTCGACTGCTGGGCGGGCGGCGGGGGCGAACTGGTCGCCTACTACGAGCGCAACGGGTTCACCCCCACCGAGACCTTCCTGTCCGACGCGTGGCCGGGACAGGTTCTCGCCCGCAGGCTCGCCTGACAGAGCCTCAGAGTTCCACGAGGGTGACCTCGGTCGCCTTCAGGCTCGTCCACACCGGCACCCCGTCGGACAGGCCGAGATCCGCGGCCGCGTCCGGGGTGATCTCCGCGACCAGGTCGGGGGCCTCGGCGGAGGTGATCAGGACGCGCAGCCGGCTGCCCACCGAGGTGATCTCGCGGACGGTGCCCGGCCACACGTTGCGCGGGCTGCCGCCCGGACGCTCGCGGTGCACCGACACCGCCTCCGGCGCGATGATCGCCAGCGCCCGGCTCCCCTCGGGAACCGGCTCCGCCACCACCAGGCGGCCGCCGCCGTCCAGCACGAGGCCGTCCTCCCCGGCCTGGCCGGGCCACGCGTTGCGGCCCAGCATCCGGGCCACCCACGGCGAGCGCGGCTGCCGGGTCACCTCGGCCGGCGGCGCGTCCTGCAGGGCGTGGCCGTCGGCGAGTACGAGGACCCGGTCGGCCAGCGAAACCGCCTCCACCGGGTCGTGCGTGACGATGAGGCAGACCCCGCCGAACCCGGCCAGGTGGCTGCGCAGCGTGTGCCGGACATGGGCCCGGGTGGTCTGGTCGAGCGCGGCCAGCGGCTCGTCGAGCAACAGCAGCCGGGGCCGCGCCGCCAGCGCCCGGGCCAGCGCCACACGCTGCGCCTGGCCGCCGGAGAGCTGGGCCGGGCGGCGGTGGGCGAGGTGGCCCACGCCCAGCCGGTCCAGCCATTCCCGGGCCTCCCGGCGCGCCTCGGAGCGGGACACCCCGCGGGCGCGCAGTCCGTAGGCGGTGTTGGCGAGCGCGTTCAGGTGCGGGAACAGCGCACCGTCCTGCGGGACCCAGGCCACCTGCCGCTTGTGCGGGGCCAGCGAGGTGACGTCGGCGTCGCCCAGCCGGAGTTCGGCGTGGGCGCGCGGGGTGAGGCCCAGCAGGGCGCGCAGCAGCGTCGTCTTGCCGGCGCCGTTCTCGCCGACGACGGCGATGGTGGTGCCGGGTTCGGCGGCCAGCGTGAGCCGGTTGAAACCGGTCACCTCGGCGTGCAGCGGCCACCGTTCGGCCGGGACCGCCGGGACCGCTGAGGTGGAGGGCGACCCGGCGGAGGCCGGACCCGGCCGCGGGGCGGGTTCGGCGGCCAGGTCGGCGTCGCCGGCAGGCGCGTGGCCCCCTTCCCTGCGTGCCACCGGGGTGCGCCCCCTGCCTGCGGCGGGGGGACCCCCAGTCCACCGGCCGCGCAGCGCGATCAGCACCGCCATCGCGATGGCGAGCAGCAGGAGCGACAGCGAGGTGGCGGCCTCCGGCTGGTCCTGCAGCAGCAGGTACACCTGCAGCGGCAGGGTCTGCGTGGTCCCCGGCAGGTTGCCCGCGAAGGTGATCGTCGCCCCGAACTCGCCGAGCGCCCGCGCCCAGGTGAGCGCCGCACCCGCGATCAGGCCGGGCGCCACCATCGGCAGGGTCACCGTCCAGAACACCCGGAACGGCGAGGCCCCGAGCGAGGCGGCCGTCTCCTCGTAACTCTGCCGGAGGCCGCCCAGTGCCCCCTCCAGGCTGATCACCAGGAACGGCATCGCCACGAAGGTGGCCGCCACCACCGCGCCGGAGGTGTGGAACGGCAGCGTGATGCCGAACGTGTCCTCCAGCCACGGACCGAGCAGCCCGCGCCGCCCGAAACCGAGCAGCAGGGCCACACCGCCCACCGTCGGCGGCAGCACCATCGGCAGCAGCACCAGCGAGCGGACCAGCGCCTTCCCCGGGAAGTCGACGCGGGCCAGCAGCCACGCCAGCGGCACGCCGAGCAGCAGGGACAGCCCCAGGGCCCAGAACGACACCAGCAGGGACAGCTTCAGCGCCTCGACCACTCCTGGGGTGGTGAGGTGGTCGCCGAGGTCCTTCCAGGAGGTCCGGACGAGGATGCCCATGAGCGGCAGGAGCAGGAAGGCCACGGCGAGCAGCGCGGGCAGCGCGAGCGCGACGGGCGGGCGGGTGCGGGGTTTGCGCATGCGGTTTCCTGGCAGGGAGGAGAAGGAGGACAGGGCAGGGGCAAGGCAGTACGAGAGACGATCATCGCGCGCGGTCACCCGCGCGAACAGGCCCCGGACAGGGCCCGGACAGGTCCCGGACAGGCCGAAAGGGACTGCCTGTCCCCCCGGACCAGGCAGTCCCTCCCGGCGGATCAGGCAGTCCCTCTCTGCGGCTGTCGCCGGCGGCCGGTTACGGCTGCTGGAAACCGGCGTCCTGGAGGATCCGCTGCGCCTCCGGGGAGCTCAGCCAGGCGACGAACGCGGCCGCGGCCTCGGCGTTCTTGGAAGCCTTCAGCGTGGCGGCCGGGTAGGAGGCCACGGCGTTCTGCTCGTCAGGGATCTCCACCGCGACGACCTTGTCCTTGGACTTGGCGGCGTCGGTCTTGTAGACGAGACCGGCGTCGGCCTCGCCCAGCTCGACCTTGCTCAGCACGGCGCGCACGTTGGGCTCCTGGGAGACCGGCTTCACCTCGATCTTCTGGGCGTCGAGGATCTGCTTGCTGTAGCGGCCCACCGGGACCTCGGGAGCGGCGAGGACCACCTTCAGCTTGGTGTCGGCGAGGTCCTTCAGCTCGTCCACCTTGAACGGGTTGTCCTTGCCGGCGGCGATCACCAGGCGGTTCTTGGCGATGACCGTCGGGTTGCCGGTCTCGGCCTTCAGACCGTCCATGGTCTTGGTGTCGGCGGTGGCCAGCACGTCGGCCGGGGCGCCCTGCTTGACCTGGGCGGCCAGCTCCTGCGAACCGGCGAAGGAGAACGTGATCTTCGTGCCCGGGTGCGTCTTCATGTACACGTCGCCGGCGGTCTTGAAGACGTCGGTGAGCGAGGAGGCGGCGAGCACGGTCAGGTTGGCGGCCTTCGGCGCGGCCGAGGCGGAAGCCGAGGCCTTCGCCGAGTCGGCCTTGTCGTCCTTCTTGTCGCCACCGCAGGCGGTGAGCGGGAGCAGCAGGGCCGCGGACAGCACGGCGGCCGCGGCGCGGCGGCGGTTCAGGAACGAGGTCACGGTGGACATGAGCGGGTACTCCATGGGGATGCGGGCGGCGGGCCGGACCTGTCGGTCCGGCCTCAGGCGCGGTCGATGTGGACGTTGGTCGACTTCACGCGGGCGGTGGCCCGCATGCCGACCTGGAGTCCGAGCTCCTCGACGGCCTCCCTGGTGAGCAGGGAGACCAGCCGGTGCGGACCGGCCTGGATCTCGACCTGGGCGGATACGTCGCCGAGCTTCACGGCGGTGACGATCCCGGGGAAGGCGTTGCGAGTCGAGGTGTACGGCTCGTCGTCCTCGGTCTGGGAGTTCTGGCCCAGTTCGATGGAGAAGGCGGCCAGGTCGCGGCCGTTGATGAGCCGCCGGCCGCTGTCATCGCGATGGGTCGCGACCCGGCCTGCGTCGGCCCAGCGGCGCGCCGTGTCGGGGCTGACGCCGAGCAGGCGTGCCGCCTGACCGATGGTGTAGGACTGCATGAGCGACAAGGTAGGGGCACTCTTGGCGCATTTGCAATTCTCTTGGGTCCATCTCCATGGCACCTGCTGGACCTGTTGTCTCATCTGCCAAAAAGCACTCCGCTTTGGGGCGGTCGGATCGGTAGAGTCGGGGCATGGCAGCCACGGCAAGCGAACAGACAACGGCACGTGTCGACGCCTGGATCTGGGCGGTCCGCCTGACCAAGACCCGTTCGATCGCGGCGGCCGCCTGCCGCGCGGGACACGTACGCGTCAACGGTGACCGCGCCAAGCCCGCGCAGTCGGTGAAGCCGGGCGACGAGGTACGTCTGTTCCACGACGGGCGGGAACGGATCGTGGTCGTCCGGCAGACCCTGACCAAGCGGGTCGGCGCGCCCGTCGCCGCCGAGGCGTACGCCGACAACAGCCCGCCGCCGCCCACCCGGGTGGAGCAGGCCGCCACCGGCCTCCGCGACCGTGGAACGGGCCGTCCGACCAAGCGCGACCGGCGCGAACTGGACCAGCTGCGAGGTCACTGACCGCCGCGGGCGCCGGTCACGCCTTGCGGTAGCTGTAGGCCTCGGCCGCCGACGCCACCACCGCGTCCAGCGGTGCCCCGGCCGAGGCGGTCACCAGTGCCGACACCGCGCCCTCCACGAAGGGCGCGTCCACCAGCCTGGCGCCCGCCGGCAGTTCCTCCTCGGCGAGCAGTGACTTCACGGTGAGCACCGAACTGCCCAGGTCGGCCAGGAGCGCCACCCCGGCCCCCCGGTCCACGGACATCGCCGCGGCCACGATCAGATCCGCGCTGGTGCCGAGCCCGCCCTCCGCGGTGCCGCCGGCGGCGGCCAGCGGCGCCACCGGGCCGCCGGCCGCCAGGCCCCGGGCCAGCTCCGCGACCGACTGGGCGACCTGCGCACTGTGCGAGACCAGCACGATCCCGACCAGGCCCTGCGCGGCGGTGCCGGTGCCCTGGGTGTCCGGACCGGCGGCCACCGGCGTGTCCGGACCGGCTGCCACCGGCGTGTCCGCCGCCTCCGCCACGGACGCCAGGGCGCCCAGCAGCAGGGCCGAGGAGGTGGCGCCCGGGTCCTGGTGGCCGATGCTCCGCTCGCCCAGGTAGCTGGCCCTGCCCTTGCGGGCCTGCATGGGCACCGTCGCCAGGGCCCCGTTCTCCGCCGCGTCCCCGGCCGCCCGGTACGAGGTGCCGAGCGCCTCGACGCCCGGCACCAGGGCGTCCAGCATCGTCTTGTCGCCCGGCGCCGCACCGCCCAGCCGGGCCACCGCGCCGACACCCGCGTCCAGTGCTTCCCGCAGTTCGGCGTCGGAGACCTCGGCGGCGGTGCCGAGCTCCTTGCCGGTGCGCCGCAGTAGCGTCCCGTACAGCGGACCGGAGGCCCCGCCGACGGTGGAGATCAGCGTCCGCCCGGCCAACTGCAGCACGGCCCCCGGCCGCTCGGGGCGCTCGGCCTCCAACTCCCGTACGACCGCGGTGAAACCGCGCAGCAGATTGCTGCCGTGGTCCGCGTCCCCGATGGGGGAGTCGAGCTCCGTCAGCCGGTCGGCCTCCCGTTCCACGGCGGCCGCGGCAGCAGCCATCCAGCGCCGGAAGAACTCTGCGTCACGCACCGGATCTCCTCGCCTCGTCCCGGAGCGGCGCCTGCCGGGCCCGCTCCGACCTGCTCCGACCTGTTCTGAATCGCGCCGGACCGCCGGACCGCCGTACCGCCTACCCCCGAACCGCCGGCTCCGGTCACCATACGGTCGGTCAGCAGCCCCAGCGCAGCGCGATGGTCCGTACGGGCGCGTCCCACCACCGCAGCAGCTCCTCGTCGGCCCGGCACAGCGTCACCGAACACCCCGCCATGTCCAGGGAGGTGACGTAGTTCCCGACCAGCGTCCGGGCCACCGGCACCCCGCGCTCCGCGAGCACCCGGTGCACCTCCGCACCGAACCCGTAGAGCTCCAGCAGTGGGGTCGCCCCCATTCCGTTGACCAGCGCGAGCACCGGGCCCCCGGCCGGCCCCGGCAGGTCCTCCAGCACGGCACCCACCGCGAAGTCCGCGATCTCCCGCGAGGTCATCGCCGGCCGCTGCTCGCGCCCCGGTTCTCCGTGGATGCCGATGCCCAGTTCCATGCGCCCCTCGGGCAGTTCGAAGGTCGGGCTGCCCTTCGCCGGGGTGGTGCAAGGGCTCAGGGCGACCCCGAAGCTGCGCGAGGACTCGTTGACCCGGCGGGCCACCGCCGCGACCCGGTCCAGCGGCGCGCCCTCCTCGGCGGCGGCCCCCGCGATCTTCTCGACGAAGAGGGTGGCCCCGGTGCCGCGCCGCCCTGCCGTGTAGAGGCTGTCCACCACCGCCACGTCGTCGTTCACCAGGACGCGCTCGACCCGGATGCCCTCTTCCTCGGCCAGCTCCGCGGCCATCTCGAAGTTCAGCACGTCGCCCGTGTAGTTCTTGACGACGAACAGCACGCCCTGCCCGCCGTCCACCGCGGCGGCGGCCCGCACCATCTGGTCGGGCACGGGAGAGGTGAACACCTCACCGGGGCACGCGGCGGAGAGCATCCCGGGCCCGACGAACCCGGCGTGCAGCGGTTCGTGCCCCGAACCGCCGCCGGACACCAGGCCGACCTTCCCCGTCACCGGGGCGTCCCGGCGTACGACGAGCCGACGGGCCACGTCCACGGAGAGCTCGGGATGGGCGGCGGCCATTCCGCGCAACGCGTCCTCGACCACGGCCTGGGGGCTGTTGATGAGCATCGTCATGGGCTCATCCTTCCCGACCTGGCCCCCGGTGTGCGGCCATTGCGCCGGATTCGGCGGGTACGGGCCCAGGCCCGTGCCGTCGCACCGGACAGGCCGGCGGACAGGGCCCCGGCCCGGCGACCGCGGCCGCTCTTCCCGCCGCGGCCCGGGCCCGGGCCCGGCCGGCCGAACTGCCGCGAGACGCGTACGAGTGCGTCCCGGTCCAGCAGGGGCAAGGTGGCGGCGGGACCGTCCAGTTCCGGCTCGGCCTCCCCGTTCCAGTCGGCCGCGATCTTCGCGGCCAGCGCGGCGGCCAGCACGGCCGCCTCCACCGCCGCGTCGGCGGCCTCCCCGGGCAGGCCGGCGGCCGCCGCGCGGGCCCGGGCACCGGCGGCCACCGAGTCGCTCCGGTACGGCCGCAGCGAGAGCCGGCAGTCCTGGATCTCGGCGACCCGCCGGGTCAGCCGCAGTTCCATCTCCCACCAGGGCACCGGCAGCGCGATCACCACGGCCGGGCCGGCGGACCGCAGGGCCCGCCACAGCGGTCCCAGCCGCACGAAGGTCCGTACGTCCGAGACCGCGCCCGACACCCGCTCGCCGACCAGCGGCAGGATGAAGCCGACGCACATGAACAGGGTCGAGGTGAAGGCGAACAGCGGCGCGATCCGGTTGTTCAGCACCTCCCAGTCGCCACCGGCCCAGCGGGCCCCGATCGCGGCGAACTTGGAGACGTCCAGACCGAAGTTCAGAGCGAAGCCGAGGATCAGCACCCGCAGCCCGCGGCGCAGCCACGGCGCACCCGCCACCTTCGCGAACCAGCGGATGCACAGCACGGTCGCGGTGAGCACCGCCCCGGTGTGCGCCAGCAGGTAGAGCAGGATCATCTCGCGGATGTACGGCGTCTCGGCGTAGTGGATGTCGAAGTCGATCCGGCGCTCCTCCGGAGCATCGCCGATCACGAACAGCACGACCAGCGTCAGCGCCACCGCCCCGTACGCGGCCTGCCAGCGCCGGGCGGCCCGCCGGGCCCGCTCCTCCGGCCCCTCCCGCCAGTACACCAGCAGGGTGAGGATCAGGGCGCTCTCGGCGGTGAGCAGGCCGTAGACGAGCGGGGCGGAGAAATTGGGCACGCCGGTCGCCGCGTTCACCGCGCCGATCACGTCGGGGTTCGCGCAGCAGTAGGCGATGCCGCCGAACAGCAGCACGCCGCACACCGTGAGGTACAGGGGACTCCGCCGGTGGCGCAGGCCCGGTGCCTTGATCAGGCACGCGGTCCACATCGCCCCGGCGAGGACCCAGTAGCCGGAGTTGTCGTTCACCAGGCCGATTCGGGCCCCGGTCGGCCGAGGGAGGTGTGCAGTCGGCGTTCGAACTGGCTGGAGGACTGCGGCAGGCTGTGTGCACCGGTGTCCAGCCAGCGCATGCAGTGGCCGGCGACGAGCGAACCGAAGATCTCGCAGTCGGCCTCCGCCTCCGTGTTCCTGGAGCAGTCGGGGCGGGCGTGCGGTCGCGCGCCCGGGTGGGCGTCCCATCGGTCGTCGAGTCGGTCCTGGCGTCGGTTGTCGCGTCGGTTGTTCAGGCGGTTGTCCAGTCGGGTGTCCAGGCGGGTGTCCGGGGTCTCCCAGGGATCCCGGGCGTCCCAGGCGTCCCGGGTGTCCCGGGTGTCGAAGCGGGCGGGCGGGCCGGCGGATGGTCGGGGGTCCTGTTCCAGATGCCAGAGCTCGTGGCCCAGGATGCCCAGCTGGTGCTCGGTGGAGGTGTTCTCCTCGATGAGGATCAGGTTGCGGTGCTCGGTCCGCACCAGCAGGCCGCTGACCGTGCTCACCGGGAACCGGACCAGCCGGTAGTCGACCGGCTGGCGGTGGCGCCGGGCCATGGAGGCGCACAGCGCCGAGAACACACCCGCCGCGTCCACGGGTGTGGGCAGCTCCAGTCCGCGGAGTATCGCGTCCCGGGTCCGGCGCATCGCTTTGATGCCCATGCCGTGCCTGCCGCCGCCCAGCCGTGGAGTGAAGGTCACGGGCTGATCGTAAAGTCCGTCTCCGCTGGCCGAAAGGCAGTTCCGGGACCGATCTCCAGCCGTTCCGCGTACGTGCCGTGCAGCCATGGCGGGGGCGCTGTGCCCCAATCGGGGCAGTCACATGTCCCCGGTTGTGCGGTGTTGCCGAAGAATGGCGGCAGTTATCGGCCGAAGTGGTGCTCGGGCGGTGATCTTTCCAGTCCTGCGCGATGACCGGAAATCCGGCCTCTGGGTGCGCAGGCGCCCTGCGTCCCGCGCGCCGTACGCCCCTGCCGCACGCCCCTTCTCGCCCCCTCTCGCCCCCTCTCGCGCTCTTTCGGCTCTTTCGAGCGGGCCCGTGCGGGCCGTCGTTCGGATTGTCGTGCGGGCCGTCGTCGGGCCTCGTGCGGCCCCCTCGCGCCCCGGGCGCCGTACCGACTGAGCCGAACGCCGACCCGTCCGGGGGACCGTACGGCTCGCACACCCGCGCGTGCCCGCGTGGCGGCGGGAGCATGACGGGCATGCGGCACGACTACCACCTGCAGTACGACGTGATCGGCGCGCGCTTCGAGGAGTCGAAGAACACGGCTGCCTTCTCCGCCGCCGACACGCACACCCTTCTCACGGTGCTCGACCAGCTCGGCGGGGTGAAGGGGCTCGACGTCCTCGACCTCGCCTGCGGCTACGGGCACAACACCCGGCTGCTGGCCCGCGCGGGCGCGCGGCGTACCGTCGGTGTGGACACCTCGGCGGAGATGATCAGGCTGGCACGCGCCTACGCCGAGGGGCCTGAGGGGCCTGAGGGGCTTCAGGGGCTTCAGGGGCTTCAGGGGCTTGAGGGGCTGGATGTGCCCGCTGGGCTCGACGGGCCCGTGAGGGAGGCGGACCGGGCGGGCGGAACGGCAGGAGCGGAGGCCGACGGCGTCCGCGGAGCCGAGGCCATCGAGTACGTGACGGCCGACGTGGCCGAATTGCCACCCCTGGGCGCCTTCGACCTCGCGACCGCCGTCTACCTCTTCAACGACGCCGAGGACCGGAACGCCCTGCACGCCATGTTCCGGGCGATCCGCACCAGCCTCCGGCCGGGCGGGCGGCTGCTGGCGATCGTGCCCAACCCCGGCGCGTTCCCGCACGCGGACTGGTCGCCGTTCGGGGTGCGGATCCTCGAGCGGATCCCGGAGGGCGACGCGCCGCTGCTGCGGCTGTCCTTCCTGACCGATCCGCCGGTGCCGTTCACCTGTCGCGAGTGGCCGCACCAGGAGTTCGCCGAAGCCGCGGTGGAGGCCGGCTTCGCCTCGGTGAGCTGGCAGCCGAGCCGTACTCCGCCGCCGGACCGGGAGCGGGACGAGGCGTTCTGGACGGCGTACCGGGCCACCCCGGTCAGCTCGCTGATGATCTGCACGGCCTGAGGGCGGAGACGGCCTCTGCCGTCATTCGTCCCCGCTGCCGTCGTCCGTCCGCTGCCGTCGTCTGTCCGTCCGCCGGCGTCACCCGTCCGCCGCGGCCCTGACCAGGGAGACGATCCGGTCCCGGGCCGCCCGGCCCTCCGGTACCGGCAGCAGCGGATAGGTGTGCGGCAGCCCCGGGGCCTCGTGGAACTCCACCTCGACGCCGTCCGCCCGCGCCCGGTGCAGCAGCTCCCGGCTGTCGGTCGTCAGCACGTCCCGGGTGCCGGTGAACACGGTGATCGGTGCCAGGCCGGCGAAGGACCCGTGCAGCGGACTGACCAGTGGGTCGTCCAGGGCGAGGGTGCCCGCGTAGAGACGGCCCGCTTCGGCCAGCCCCGGCAGCGCCAGCATCGGATCGGCCGGCTCCAGCGCGGCCTGGTCCGGGTGGGTCATGCTCACGTCCAGCCAGGGCGAGATCAGCACGATGCGCGAGGGCTGCGCGCCGGTGCGGTCCCGCAGCCGCTGTGCGGCCGCGAGGGCCAGCCCGGCGCCGGCCGAGTCGCCGATCAGCACGGTGCCCCCGTCCCCGCCGCTCGCGATCAGCCCGCTCAGCAGGTCGGTGGCGACCGGGACGGTACGGTCGGCGGTGCCGCGGGGCGCCAGGACGTAGGCAGGGACCACACAGTGCGCCTGCGCCTCGGTGACCAGGGTCCGCACCAGGGACCAGTGCGGCCGGACCAGCTCGTCGATGTAGCTGCCGCCGTGGATGTAGAGGACCCGGGTGGCCGGGTCGGCCCCGCGCGGCGCGGCGTCGTACACAGGCCAGGCGCCCACGAAGGTACGGGACACGTCCGCGACGCGGCCCAGCGAGCGCGGCGGCAGATGTGAGGCCGGCCGCCGCGCGGAACGCGCGACCTGGTCCCGTACCGCCTCGGCGGACGCCAGGCGTCTTCGCCGTCCGGCCGCCATCAGCGCGGCCGTCAGCGCCCGACTCCGCAGACTCGGCACGCCCGCCACCTCCCCGCCAACTGCTTCATGCCCTACCCCGGTCACGGGAGGAGCATAGAGGTGCAGGTCAAGCGAGGTGCAGGGGCGTGCACGGTGAACCTTCCGGCAGGGGGTGGTGGAGGGCCGGTGGAGGGCCGGGGGGAGGGGCCGCAGCAGGGCCGGGGCAGGGCCCGGGCAGGGCAGGGGGCCGGGTTCGCGGGCGGGCGTTGTGGTGAACGTGCAGGCATGAAGGTTTGCTGTCGGCCCGCTTAAGAAATCCTCGATGGACTGATCACCACCGGCATCGGCAGATTGGTCTCGTCCCAAACGCCGCACCGGTCACAGCGGTCTCGCCGGCCTTGTCGGTCGCGCCGACCTCGCCGGCTGCGCCGATCCTGCCGGTCGCGCCGACCCCGGAGGCCGCGCCGGCCCCGGAGCCGCGCCGACCCGCGCGGTCGCGTTCGCAACCTCCCCTCACCTGCCTGGAGCCCACCCATGAAGGCACTCGTCAAGCACAAGGCCGAGCCCGGGCTGTGGCTCATGGACGTACCGGAGCCGGAGTACGGCCCCGGCGATGTGCTGATCAAGGTGCTCCGCACCGGCATCTGCGGCACCGACCTGCACATCCGCACCTGGGACGGGTGGGCGCAGGGTGCCGTCCGCACCCCGCTGATCCTCGGCCACGAGTTCGTCGGCGAGGTCGCCGCGACCGGTGCCGACGTCCAGGACATAGAGGTCGGCGCGCTGGTCAGCGGTGAGGGCCACCTGGTGTGCGGCAAGTGCCGCAACTGCCTGGCCGGCCGCCGCCACCTGTGCCGGTCCACGCTCGGCCTCGGGGTCGGCCGGGACGGTGCGTTCGCCGAGTACGTGGTGCTGCCCGCGCAGAACGTGTGGGTGCACCGGACCCGGGTGGACCTGGACGTGGCGGCGATCTTCGACCCGTTCGGCAACGCGGTGCACACCGCCCTGTCCTTCCCGCTGGTCGGCGAGGACGTGCTGATCACCGGGGCGGGGCCGATCGGCATCATGGCCGCGGCCGTCGCCCGGCACGCAGGTGCCCGCAACGTGGTCATCACCGACGTCAGCCCTGAGCGCCTGGACCTGGCCCGCAAGGTCGGTGCCACCCTGGCGGTCAACGTGGCGGAGTCGACGATCGCGGACGCCCAGCGCGAGCTCGGGCTGCGCGAGGGCTTCGACATCGGCCTGGAGATGTCCGGCCGGCCGGAGGCCATGCGGGACATGATCGACAACATGACCCACGGCGGCCGGATCGCCATGCTGGGGCTGCCGGCGCAGGAGTTCCCGGTGAACTGGGCCAAGATCGTCACCTCGATGATCACCATCAAGGGGATCTACGGGCGCGAGATGTTCGAGACCTGGTACGCGATGACCGTGCTCCTGGAGGGCGGCCTGGACCTCAGCCCGGTGATCACGGGCCGGTACGCGTACACCGACTTCGAGGCGGCCTTCGACGAGGCGTCCACCGCGCGCAGCGGGAAGATCATCTTGGACTGGAGCGCGGTCTAGCCGTACCTACCGGCCCTGGGTGCACGTCCCTGGGCGCGCGTCCTCGGGTGCACCTCCTCGGGTGCACGTTCCCGGGCTTTGTCTTTCCGGCCGGCCCCGGAGCCCTTCCCGCCGTGGGGCCGGCCCCCTCCGCTTGTCGTTCCCGCACGCACCGCCTTGTAGTTCCCGCACGCACCGCCGCCGCACTAGGAGTCCGTACATGTTCACGTCCGTCCGCGAGGACCTCCGCACCACCCTCGACGAGATCCGTTCCGCCGGACTGCACAAGCCGGAGCGGGTCATCGGCACCCCGCAGAGCGCCGCCGTCGAGGTGACGGCGGGCGGCACCCCCGGCGAGGTCCTCAACTTCTGCGCCAACAACTACCTGGGCCTGGCCGACCACCCCGAGGTGACCGCGGCCGCGAAGGACGCCCTGGACCGCTGGGGCTACGGCATGGCCTCCGTCCGCTTCATCTGTGGCACCCAGGAGGTCCACAAGGAGCTCGAGGCCCGCCTGTCGGCGTTCCTGGGCCAGGAGGACACGATCCTCTACTCGTCGTGCTTCGACGCCAACGGCGGTGTCTTCGAGACCCTCCTCGGCGCCGAGGACGCGGTGATCTCCGACGCCCTCAACCACGCCTCCATCATCGACGGCATCCGGCTGTCCAAGGCCCGCCGGTTCCGCTATGCCAACCGCGACATGGCGGAGCTGGAGGCGCGTCTGAAGGAGGCCACCGAGGGTGGTGCGCGGCGCAAGCTGATTGTCACTGATGGCGTGTTCTCGATGGACGGGTACGTCGCCCCGCTGGCCGAGATCTGCGATCTGGCAGAGCGGTACGACGCGATGGTGATGGTCGACGACTCGCACGCGGTCGGCTTCGTGGGCGCGGGCGGCCGGGGCACGCCCGAGCTGCACGGGGTCATGGACCGGGTCGACATCATCACCGGCACGCTGGGCAAGGCTCTGGGCGGGGCGAGCGGCGGCTACGTGGCGGCCCGCGCCGAGATCGTCGAGCTGCTGCGCCAGCGCTCGCGCCCGTACCTGTTCTCGAACTCGCTGGCGCCGGTCATCGCGGCGGCCTCGCTGAAGGTCCTGGACCTGCTGGAGTCGGCGGCTGACCTGCGGGAGCGGCTCGCCGCGAACACGGCCCTGTTCCGTACGAAGATGACCGAGGCGGGCTTCGAGATCCTGGCCGGAGACCACGCCATCGCCCCGGTCATGATCGGCGACGCGGCGGAGGCGGCCCGTATGGCGGAGCTGCTGCTGGAGCGCGGCGTGTACGTCATCGGCTTCTCGTACCCGGTCGTGCCGATGGGCGCCGCCCGGATCCGGGTGCAGCTCTCGGCGGCCCACTCGACGGAGGACGTGGAGCGCGCCGTGGCCGCGTTCGTCGACGCCCGGGCGGCGCTGGGCGCGGCGTAGGGCGGCGTCGGGTTCGGTGTCGGGTGTGGCGTCGGGTGCGGCGCTCGGTGTGTCCGAGGGCTGAGATGATGGTGGGGTGATCGACCCCCGCCGGCTGCGCATCCTGCGGGCCGTGGCGGATCACCGTACGGTGACCGCCGCGGCCGCAGCGCTGTACCTCACCCCGTCCGCCGTGTCCCAGCAGCTCGCGGCGCTGGAACAGGAGACCGGGCACGCCCTGCTGACCCGGAGCGGGCGGGGGGTCCGGCTGACCGCGGCCGGAGAGATCCTGCTCGGCCACGCCCATGAGGTCCTCGCGCAGCTCGAGCGGGCGGAGGCGGAGCTCGCGGCGTACGCGGGCGGGGCGTCCGGGGAGGTCACGGTGGCGGCGTTCGCCACCGGCATCGCGGAGGTGCTGGCCCCGGTCATCGCCAGGCTGGGGGTGGACCGGCCGGGGATCCGGCTGCGGGTGCGTGACGCGGAGGGCGACCAGAGCCTGCCCATGGTGCTGGACGGCGAGGCCGACGTCGCGCTGGCCGTGGAGTACCGGGGCGGCCCCGGCATGGACGACGTGCGGTTCTCGGTGCTCCCGCTGTACGCCGAGCCCTTCGACGCGGTCCTGCCGCCGGGGCACGTGCTCGCGGACGAGCCTTCGGTCGAGCTGGCGGAGCTGGCGGACGCGGACTGGGTGGGGCAGTACCCGGGCAATCCGTGCCATGACGTGACCCTGCTGGCGTGTGAGTCGGCCGGGTTCGCGCCCCGGTTCGTGCACTCCTCGGACGACTTCCGCGCGGTGGTCGCGCTGGTGGGGGTGGGGGCGGGCGTCGCCCTGGTCCCGCGGTCGGCGCTGCGGGGCATGGACCTCAAGGAGGTCCGGATCCGGCCGGTGACCGGACCGTCGGTGACCCGTCGTGTCTTCGCCGCCACGCGGCGCGGCGCGGAATCGCATCCGTTGCTGGCGCCGGTGCTGGAGGCACTGGTGCGGGAGTCGGGGCATTTGCGGCGGGGGTGAGGATCCTCGCTGGGCGTTCGGGGCCGGCTTCGGCTGGGCGGAGGTGTGGAGGCCCCGGGGGGAATGGCATGGAGGGACCCAAGGGCCAGTCGTCACCGGCTTCGGCGGGCACGAGCAGCGGCTGCCGCTCGGGCAGCCGCCCGTTCGGGCGGACGCGGAATCGACGTCGATCAGATCTACGCAATCCGGCTCGGCCCACGCGCGTCAGATCGCTACGCGCTCCTGTTTCCCGGCGGGTGCGGGCCGCCGGGGGCCAACGGCTGGTCGCTGGCCATGGGCTGTGTTTCTCTTCCGCGATGAAGACCTTGGGCTTCGTTGTGCGCAGCCGGGCCAGCGGCCTGCCGTACGGCGAGAGGCTCTAGCGTCGGGCCCGTTCGGCCTCGGTGATGTCGGCTGCCGTTGTCGTGGCCGGTCGGCCCGCTTGGACCTGCTGGAGTCGGGTGATCGTGGCGGCCAGGACGGTACGGGCGTCCGTGGGATCCCCGCCCGCGTCGTGGGCGCGGACTTGGACGACGACCGTGCCGGACCGGCTGTAGCCGTAGACTGCTCCGCTCGATCCGCTGTACGCGAGGAAGACCGATTCTTCTCCGACTCGACGGGGCACCTGGACGGGAGCCGTTTCCTCCCTCTCCTGCCACCGGTCGTACGCCGACTTCGCGTGCTCGGCGTTGTCGAACTGACAGACGTACAGATCGAGTTCTCGCGAGAGGGTCGATCCCTGGTAGTCGTAGTCGCCTCTGCCCGACCGCTGCCACCCGGCCGGCGTGGGGCCTTTTCGGGGAGCACAGTTGTCGGGCTCCCCCGGCATGCTCTTGTGCAGGCTGCCGGGGTAGTAGCCGGGGACCACGTCCTTGGCGTCGGGAATCGCCTGGGTGAGCTCGCCCTGGCTGAGCTGTT
Source organism: Streptomyces sp. NPDC048603 (assembly GCF_043199475.1). Classification (NCBI taxonomy): domain Bacteria; kingdom Bacillati; phylum Actinomycetota; class Actinomycetes; order Kitasatosporales; family Streptomycetaceae; genus Streptomyces; species Streptomyces sp. NPDC048603. The sequence goes on from NZ_JBICVY010000008.1 coordinate 177,429, forward strand.
TGGTCAGTGGTACGTCGGTGTCGTCCTTGAAAGGCTGCACCTCGCCGGTTCCGCTCGCGGACGGTGTCCCGGCGGGTGCCGACGGCGCCTCCTGCGGCGCCTTGTCTGCCGAGCAGGCGGACAGCGCGAGACATGCCAGGAGGGTTGTGGCTACTGCGAGGTGACGACGGATCATGTGATCAACATAGTCCGGCGCTCGGTGGCCCGGACGACCGGGACCCTGGACGGTCCTGCGGAATCGCAGGGTGGGAGCGGTGAGTTCGTGTGGTCGGAGCGGTGGGTTGCCGGCCGGCCGGAATGCGTGATCATCGGCGGTCCGGCTGATGGGCGATACGGTCGGCCACTCCTGCGCGAAGCACGGCTATCGCCAAGGGCGAGGAGCGCCGGGTGCCCTTCTCACCAGGGAATCGGCCCGTCCTCGGCCAAAAGGGCGCCCGTCGGGCCGCCCTCGCCCGCCGTCGCCAGGTCAACCGCCACGGCCGCGCCCTCCTCTGCCGTGCGTATCCCGGTGTGGCGGTTGAGGTCGGTTGCGCAGTAGCCGGGACTCACCGCGTTGACCAGGATCCCTTCAGCGCGCAGTTCATTGGCGTAGAGCACGGTGATCGCGTTCAGTGCGCTCTTCGAGGTGCAGTAAGGGAGGAGGATCGAGGAGTAGGCGGACCACGGGCTGCCCGGGTCGGCCAGGTGGGTGAGGGAGCCGAGTTCGCTGGACATGTTGACGATGCGTGCGGCGGCGGAGCGGCGGAGCAGGGGGAGCATGGCGTGGGTCACCGCGATGACGCCGAACACGTTGGTCTCGTAGACCTGCCGGACGGCAGCGGCGGGGGTTTCACTCGGTTTCTGCGGTCCGGCGGCGATCGCGGCGTTGTTGACGAGGATGTCGAGGCGGCCGAACGTGGCGTCGATGTGCTTGGCGGCGACCTGGACCGAGATCTCGTCGGTGACGTCCAGCGGTACGAACCGTACGTCGGCGCCGCCCGCGCGAAGCTCCTCGGCCGCCGCCTCGCCACGCTCGGCGTTGCGGGCGCCGATCAGCACGGTGATGCCGAGGGCTGCGAGCCTGCGCGCCGTTTCCCTGCCGATGCCCTTGTTCGCGCCGGTGATCAGAGCAGTCTTCTGCGGAGTCGTCATGGCACCCAGCCTCCCCTCACCCACCGGCGGCAGGGAAAGACCGGAAGACTCTGGATCTATAGTCCACAGATATGAGTGAGCTGGAAGTGCGGGAGCTGAGGTACTTCATCGCGGTCGCCGAGGAACTGAACTTCAGCCGGGCCGCGCAACGCCTGGGGATGGCGCAGCCCCCGCTGTCGAAGGCGATCGCTCAGATGGAGTCCCGGCTCGGGGTACGCCTGCTGGAGCGCACCACCCGGCAGGTGAGGCTGACCCACGCCGGTCAGGTGCTGCTCGACCAGGCCCGGATCGCGGTCGACGCGGTGCACGCGGCGGCCCGGCGAGCGCGCCGGGCCGGTCAGCCGGCACCCCGGCTCGTCGTGGCGGTCAAACCGGGAGGCGATGCCGGGCTGCTGCGGGAGATCCTCGCCGCCTACCGGGGAACGGGTTCGCATCTGCCGCCGCCCGAAGTCGTCGTCGGCGGCAGCGGCGAGCCGGTCGCCATGCTGCGGGACGGCCGTGCCGACGTAGCGCTGCTGCGCAGCCCGTTCGACGGGCAAGGGCTGGATTCCCAGACGCTCGTGGTCGAACCGCGACTGGCCGTCCTCCCCGCCGCGCACCGCCTGGCCGGACGCCGGCGACTGCGGCTGACCGACCTCAAGGGCGAACCGATCCCGCGCTGGAAAGGGGCCGCCCCCTCCGCCACCGCCTACTACACGGGACGCGACGGAGCGGAAGCAGGCGATGGCCACACGGGCTTGGCGCCGGCCGACGCTCCCGAGGGGCCGCTCGTGGCCGGCGTCGAGCAACTCCTGGAGGTGGTCGCGCTGGGCCAGGCGGTGGCGTTCCTGTCACTCTCCACCACCAAACGGCACCAGCGCCAGGACATCGCATACCGGCCGGTCACCGGCCTCAGCCCCAGCGCGGTCATGGTCGCCTGGCCGGAGACCTCGCGATCCGCAGCCGTCGCCGCCTTCGTCCAGGCCGCCCACGACGTCGCCGCCCACCACCCCGACCACATGACCTCACTGGCCTGCTGACCGGGGGTATTCACCCCTCGCGCACACACTGAACGCGGCGGACAGCGCCATCCGCTCCCCGTGCAGGAGCGCCGTCGTACCGCCGGTCTGGCCACCCGCGTCCAACGAGAAGCAGCCCTCAGACGCGTCGGACCTCGATCCCGGCTTCTGCCAGGGCAGAGGCGGCGGCCGGTGGCAGGGCGGTGTCCGTCACCAGGACGTCCAGTGCGGTGAGGGCGCCGATGCGGGCGAAAGCGCGGACACCGAGCTTGGTGGAGTCGGCGGCCACGACGACGCGGCGGGCGCGTTCGCAGAGGAGGCGGTTGATCGCGGCCTCGTCCTCGTGGCGGGTGGAGATGCCCTCGGCGGGGTCGAAGCCGTCCACGCCCAGGACGGCGGTGTCGAGGGAGATCTGGCTCAGTACGCCGTCCGCGAGCGGACCGGTCAGCTCGTAGGACTGGGGGCGGGCGACCCCGCCGGTGACCACGATCTTGAACTGGGGGCGGACCGCCAGCTCCGCCGCGATGTTCAGGGCGTTGGTCACCACGGTCAGCGCGGGGGAGCCGGCCGTGCCCTGGGCCAGGTCCGGGCGGGCCGCGAGCGCGCGGGCCACCTCCGTGGTGGTCGTGCCGCCGGTCAGGCCCACCACCTCGCCCGGCGTGATCAGCTCCGCGACGGCCTGGCTGATCCGGTGCTTCTCCGCGGCCCGGCGCGAGGTGCGGTAGCGGAGCGGGAGTTCGTACGAGACCCCGTGCTGCATCGCCCCGCCCCGGGTGCGGACCAGCAGCTGCTGCTCCGCCAGCTGGTCGAGGTCGCGGCGGATCGTGGCCGGCGAGACCCCGAGTGTTCCGGCGGTGGACTCCACCTCCAGGCTGCCGTGTTCCACCAGCAGCTCCAGCAGTGACTGCCAGCGCGTCTCCCGGGACATGCCCCCTCCTTCGGGTGCTTGAAGTTGATCGAAACAGGTGGATATCTTGCATGAAACTGCAATGTCTCGCAGAGGGAGACGGCATGAGTCATGTCGCGAACGAGCTGAGCACACAACCGGACTGCTGGGAACGGGCCGCTGACATTGCTTCCGGCCGGCGGGACGTGCTTCCGGAGAAGGGCGAGCGCACCGCGATCGTCGGATGCGGGACCTCGTACTACATGGCCCAGGCCGCCGCCGCACTGCGGGAGGAGGCGGGTCACGGCGAGACCGATGCCTTTCCCGCCTCGGAGTTTCCCCGTCACCGCCGGTACGACCGGGTGGTCGCGCTGACGAGGTCCGGGACGACCACCGAAGTGCTGGACCTGCTCGCCGGACTCCGCGACGCAGGGGTCCGGACCACGGCCGTCATCGGCGATGCCGCGACTCCCGTGACCAGCCTCGCGGATGAACTGGTCGTGCTGGACTTCGCCGACGAACGGGCCGTGGTGCAGACCCGGTTCGCGACCACCGCCCTGACCTTGCTGCGGGCCCATGTGGGGGCGCACACGGCTGCCGTGGCCGCCGACGGGCGTGCGGCTCTGGCCGAGCCGTTGCCCGAACGGCTGGTCGGATGCGGACAGTTCACCTTCCTCGGGCGCGGCTGGAGCGTGGGCGTCGCGCACGAGGCCGCGCTGAAGATGCGTGAGGCCTCCCTGTCGTGGGCCGAGTCCTATCCGGCGATGGAGTACCGCCACGGCCCCATCAGCGTCAGCGGGCCGGGGACCGCCACCTGGTCGATCGGCGAGTCCCCCGAGGGGCTCGCCGAGCAGGTGGCGGGAACCGGCGCCCTGTGGGTGGCCGGCCGGCTCGACCCGCTCGCCGAACTGGTACGGGTGCACCGGCTCGCGGTCGCCATCGCCGACGGGCAGGGCCTGGACCCGGACCGGCCCCGCCACCTGACCCGGTCCGTGATCCTCGCGTCCGGCGAGGAGGCGGTGCGATGAGCCTCGCCGCCACCGGGGACCTGGTGCGGGAGGCGGCCGCCGGCGGGCGGGCCGTCGCCGCGTTCAACATCATCACGCTGGAGCACGCCGAAGCCGTCGTCGCCGGGGCCGAGCGGGTGCGTACGGCCGTCGTGCTGCAACTCAGCGAGAACGCGGTGAAGTTCCGCGACGGGCAGCTGCTGCCCATCGCCCGGGCCGCCGCGGCCTGCGCCGAGGCCGCCGCCGTGCCCGTCGCCCTCCACCTCGACCACGTGAAGAGCCCCGAACTGCTGAGGCAGGCCGCCGACGCCGGCTTCGCCTCGGTCATGTACGACGCCGCCCACCTGCCGTACGGGGAGAACCTGGAGGCCACCCGGTCCGCGGCGGACTGGGCGCACGCCAACGGCCTCTGGATCGAGGCCGAACTGGGCGAGGTCGGCGGGAAGAAGGGGGATGCGCCGCTGGACCCGCATGCCCCCGGAGCCCGGACGGATCCCGACGAGGCCCGGCGCTTCGTCTCCGACTCCGGAGTGGACGCGCTGGCCGTCGCCATCGGCAGCACCCACGCGATGACCACCCGGACGGCGGCCCTCGACCACGCCCTGCTGGCCCGCCTGGCCAAGGCCCTCGACGTGCCGCTCGTCCTGCACGGCTCCTCGGGCCTGCCGGACTCCGAACTCGCCGCTGCCGTGGCCGGCGGCATCCGCAAGGTCAACATCGGCACCGCGCTGAACGTGGCCATGACCGAGGCCATCCGTTCGAACCTGACCGGCGCCGACCCCCGCCCCTATCTGGCCGCGGCGCGCACGGCCATGACGGCGACGGCAGCCGCTATGATCTCGGCGCTGAACTGAGGCACAACGGGGGACAGGGGCGGATGGGCAGGCAGCGGGGCGGGCGTCGGCGGTTCCTGCGCCTTCTGGGCGGCTCGCTGCTGCTGCCCGCGGCCGGCTGCACCGCGGGCTCCGACCGGCACCCCCCGGACCGCCTCCGGGTCCGCACCGACCCCGAGCCCGTACGCACACGCCTCGGCGCACTCGGCGAGCTGTCCGACCCGCACTGGCTCGGCTACGACATCGACGAGGCGGGCGGGAGCCGGACCATCCCGGGTCCGGACTCCCGGATCCGGCTCGTCGGCCTGGCCCGGCTGCCGGAGGGCGCGGTCGCGGCCGCCCTGGCCGCCGTCCCCGGCACCTTCGAGCGGGCAGCCCCGCCGGAGGTGCCGGAACCGCTCGCCCCGCACTTCCCGGCCCCGGCGGCGGCCGACTGGCGCACCAGCGCCGCCTACGACGCCCGGGTGCTGGCTCCGTCCGCGGGCGGGACGGCCAACCCCACGGCCGACGGCCGGTTCTTCCTGAGCGAGCCGCTGGGCCTGGTCTGGTTCGACGTCTTGTTCCTCCACGCCTGAAGGGTGTTGCGGAAGGCTCAGCCCGGGCAGGCCGGAGTGGGCGGCTGATCTGTTCTTTCACCCGCTGAGGGCGAGGTTGTGCATGGTGGCGACGGCCTGGACCGCGTGGTGGAGGCCGTCGCCCTTCCGGCGGCAGTCCGGTGCGGAACGACTACGCCATGGACGCTGGGCCCCTTGGGTGGCCCTCAGGTGTGCGCTCGACCGTCCGGAAGTCCACGGCTCCGCCCGCGCAGGGCGAGGACGACGAGTATGACGAAGGCCGAGATGCCGGTAAGGGTGCGGGCCTCGTTGAAGAGCTCCCAGCGGCGCAGCAGTTCCGTGGTATCGGGCTCGGGGCCGCTGATCGCCCACTGCTTGATCCTGCCGTTGATGGGGACGTTGCCGAAACGGGTGATCAGGAAGGATGCGAGGGTGAGCACGGAGGCCGCTGCGGCGGCGAGTCGGGTCCCGCCGCGGGTGAGGACGGCGAGGGCGAGCGAGCCCAGGGTGGAGACGACCATCGCGCCCTGCACGGTGATTCCGTTGACCTTCATCAACTCCGCGTGGAAGTCGAACCGTACGTCCTGCGGTACGGCGTCGAAGGTGGGTACGAGGTTGGCCGCGCCGTACCCGAAGGCACCGGCGAGGAGGCCGGTGGCGAGCAACGCGACCCCGTGCACGATCTGAACCCGCGCCCTCACTTCACTCCCTCGCCTCGGCGGCCGGCAGGGCACGGGTGAGCTGGTGCGCCCGGCGCATCCGCCCGTCCTCCGTGAACTCCCCGAAGAAATGTACCTCTGTCGAGGTGGGTCAGCCTTTGCGGGTCCGGGCGTGGATGGTGAGACGGGCGGCGGTCCGGTAGCCCTCGGCGACGGCCTCATGCACCTCGAAGTGATAGTCGAGGGCGTTCTTCCGTACCGGGCGGAGGTGGGCGAGAAGCCGGTCGTGGTCGCGCGGCAGGCCATCGCTGACCTGTACGACGTCGGGTGTGTGGTGACGGGCACACGGCCCCGTCACCGGCCGGCTCGTCCGTCTCTTCGAACGGGGCATTGCGGCGGGCGAGTTCGCCACCCGTCAGGACTCTCGCCGGCTGGTCGCCGCCTTGGTTGCACTCGGCCACGCAGCGGGCGGCCCACGGCAGTGGCCGGACCCCCCGGCCCGGTCGGGCGCGCCTCGTGTTAGCGTCCGCCGACTGCACCACTACTTGGGGGTAACTTTTGCGGAGGATCACAGGCACCGCGGTCTCGGTGGCGTTGTTCGCCACCATGGGGGTCGCGGGTGCGGGGGCGGCCTGGGCGGCCGGGGACCCGACGTTCTACTTCGACCCGGTCGAGAACAAGGTCCTGATGCCGGGCGAGGGGCGTGTCGAGCTGTCGCCGCCCAGTACGGGCGGTCACGAAAGCGGGCAGGCTGACGGCACCTACGTCTACGCGGTGAGCAAGAAGCCGCTCACCGACGCCGGCTGGTCCGGGGGCGGAGCGCCCGGCGGCCTCAAGGTGGACCTGAGCCAGTCGCCGTCCTGCAAGCCGAAGGCGGGCGTGGCCGGTGTCTATCTGTGCGACGTGAAGGAGCATTCCTTCCCGAGTCCCGAGGTGTCGGCCGCGAGCACCGTGGCGAACGACACGAGGGCGTACTACAGCCTGGTTTACGTACCGCGCGGGTCCAGCATCGACGCGGGTGTCAAGGAGGCGCAGACGGCGGGCTCCAAGCCCATCGGCCCGCGCCGGGCGCACGCGACGATCACGGCGAGGACCCAGGCGCAGGTCGCCGGGAACACCCTGGCCCTCTCGACGCCGACCGTGCCGGCCGGGAAGACCGTGAAGCACTCGGTGAAGCTGCACGCGGTGGATGCGGCGACCCTGACCGTGTCCATGACGCCGGCGCCCGGCCAGCGTCACTGGAACGAGGACGAGCTGAAGACCGGCATCGTCTCGGCGAACGCCCCGGGCGCCGAGTGCTCCCACACGATCGGGTGGATGGGGTACACCAGCGGGGTCACCTGTGACATCGCGAAGCCCGGCGACTACACCCTCACCTACGAACTGAAGGCCGATGCCAAGGCCCCGTCCTGGAAGCTGCGGACCACCGCGGTCTACGAGGTGTACGACTACGGCACGGGCAATCCGGAGAAGTCCTCGGACTGGGCGATCACCGGTCAGACCCGTCCGGCCGACCGCCACCGCCTGGTGGGCCGGGACGCCGACGGCAACCTGTGGGACCACCGGGGAACGGGCAAGGCCCCGGGACTCTTCGGCCCGGTCGACCCCGTCCTCCAGACCATCGACTGGAACCAGTACACGCAGCTGACGCGGCTGGGCCCGGTCACCACCCAGAGCACGGGACCGGGCGCGGTGGGCCGTGACAAGAGCGGCATGCTCTGGTTCCACCCGGTCTCCGGGGACGGCGCCGTGTACAAGAACCGGGTGAAGGTCGGTCCGGGCTGGAACATCTACAACAGCCTGGCCGGCGCGTCGGACCTGACCGGTGACAAGAAGGCCGATCTGGTGGCCCGCGACACGGCGGGCACCCTGTGGTTGTACCCGGGCACGGGCAATGCCTCGGCCGCCTTCGGAGGCAGGGTGAAGGTCGGCGGAGGCTGGAACATCTACAACAGCCTGGTCGGTGCCGGTGACGTGACCGGTGACAAGAAGGCAGACCTGCTGGCCCGCGACACTTCGGGCAAGCTGTGGCTCTACCCGGGCACCGGCGCCGCGGCGAAGCCGTTCGGCAACCGGATCCAGGTCGGTCCCGGCTGGCAGGCCTACAACTCCCTGGTCGCTCCGGGCGACCTGAACTCGGACGGCAAGGCCGACCTGGTCGCCCGCGACACGGCCGGCGCCCTCTGGTACTACCAGGGCACCGGCAGCACGACCCAGCCGTACGCCGCCCGGGTGAAGGTGGGCACCGGCTGGCAGCGCTACAACCTGCTCTTCTGACCTTCCCCGCACGAACCGTACGACGGCGTCCACCCCCATTCCGGGGGTGGACGCCGTCGTCTCCGGAGGAACACGGCGCGGCGGGCGGGCCGTTGGGAATTCCCGCTCAGCGGGAGCACGCGCCGTCCGCCGTTGAAGCCGCGCCGCGCGCGGTGTTACGTCGGACCGCAGACGTCGTCCGACGGAAGGCCACCGCACATGCAGCACCAGCCGCAGCCGTACCTCCCCGGCCGCTTCGGGGTGTTCCTCGCGCCCTACCACCACCCCGACCGCGATCCGGCCCTGCAACTGCGCCGGGACCTGGACCTCGTCGCGCTGCTCGACAGGCTCGGGTACGACGAGGTGTGGGCCGGGGAACACCACTCCGCCGGCTACGAGATCATCGCCTCGCCGGAGCTGTTCCTCGCGGCCGCGGCCGAGCGGACCGGCCGGATCAGGCTCGGCACCGGGGTCAACTCCCTCCCGTACCACCAGCCGCTGATCCTCGCCGACCGGATCTGCCAGCTCGACCAGCAGACCCGGGGCCGGGCCTTGCTCGGCGTCGGCCCCGGCCAACTGCCGTCCGACGCCTTCATGATGGGTGTGGATCCCCAGCGTTCGCGGGCGATGACCGCCGACGCGCTCGACGCGATCGTGCGGCTGCTGCGCGGCGAGACCGTCACCGCGCGAACCGACTGGTTCACCCTGGAGGAAGCCCGGCTGCAGCTCGGTCCGTACCGGGGCCGGGAGCCCGACATCGCCGTCGCCTCCGCCGTCTCGCCCACCGGAGCGGTGCTCGCCGGCCGGCACGGGCTCGGCCTGCTCTCCCTGGCCGCCGCCGACCCCGCCGGATTCGCCGCACTCGACACCAACTGGGCCGCGCACGAGGCGGCCTGTACGGCCGCGGGGCGGACCCCGGACCGTGCCGGCTGGCGGCTGGTCACCCCGGTGCACCTGGCCGAGACCCGGGAACAGGCACTGAGGGAAGCCGAGTTCGGCACCGGAGATCTCGTCGCCTATATCGAGGCCCTCGGCGGCACCCGGCTGGAGGGCTGTGCCAGCGCGTCCGGGGCCGTCGAACGGTGGACTGCCGACGGACTGCCCACCTTCGGCCGGGCCGTCATCGGCAGCCCCGAGGACGCCGTCGAACGCATCGCCCAACTGGCCGACAAGACCGGCGGATTCGGCACCTTCCTCATCCTCCAGCTCGACGTCGCCGACCCGGCCGCGACCCGGCGCAGCCTGGAACTCTTCGCCGAACGAGTGATCCCCCGGCTCACCGGCGGCACCGATGCCCGCCGGGCCAGCCTCGACTGGGCGGCCCGCAACAGCGGCCGCTTCGTCGGAGCGCTCCGGCAGGCCACCGCCGAGGCCATCGCCCGCAAGGGAGAAGTCCGTTGAAGGCGGCGGTGCTCGACGGCGGGCGGTTCGCCGTCCGCGAGTACGACGATCCGGTGCCCGGCCCCGGCCAGGTCCTGCTGGAGACCGCCGCCTGCGGCATCTGCGGATCCGACCTCAGCGCGGTCGCCCACACCGAGGACTTCCTGAAGGCCTCCCGCGACAGCGGCACCACCAGCTTCCTCTTCGACCCGGCACGCCCGCTCGTCCTGGGCCACGAGTTCTCCGGGCGGGTCCTCGGATACGGGCCCGGTGCGAACGGACCCGAACCCGGCACCGGGGTGGTCGCCCTGCCCTGGGCCCTCGACAGCGGAGGGGTGCTCCGTACCGTCGGCTACAGCAACGCCTTCCCCGGAGGCTTCGGCGAGCGCGTCGTGGTCCAGGCGCAGGCCCTGCTGCCGGTGCCGGACTCCCTCCCGCTCGCGCTCGCGGCCCTCACCGAACCCCTGGCCGTCGGCTTCGGCAACGTGGCCCGCAGCTCCGCCGGACCGGGCACCCCGGCGGTGGTCGTGGGCTGCGGGCCGGTCGGCCTGGGCGCCGTCGCCGCGCTCCGGGAACGCGGCGCGGAACCGGTGGTTGCCTCCGACCCCTCCGCGCTGCGCCGGGCCGCCGCGTCCCGGATGGGCGCCCACGCGGTCGTCGACCCGGCACGGCAGGACCCCGTGGAGCTGTGCGGCGCGCTCGCCGGGCATCCGGCACCGGGGTCCGGCCGGCCCACCGTGGTGGTGAACTGCGTGGGCGTCCCCGGAATGATCGACCGGCTGCTGCACACCGTGCCGCGCGGCACCGAGATCCTGCAGATCGGCGGGGTCATGACGGAGGACGTGATCCGCCCGGTGGTCGGGATCTACAAGGACGTCACCCTGCGCATGTGCCTGACGTACCCTCCGGAGGAGTTCGCCGCCACCCTGGCCCGGCTCGCCGACGGCCGGGTCGACGCGGCCGCCCTGGTCACCGGGGAGACCGGACTGGCGGGTCTGGACGCGGCGTTCGCCTCCCTGCGCCGCCCGGAGGACCACATCAAGGTGCTGATCAGGCCCGGTCTGAGGGGCCGGAGCTGCGGGCGCAGGCGCCCGGCGGCACGGCCGCATCCGCCGCGGCCCTTCCGGATTCTTGAAACAGGTTCTAGCCTGTGCGCCGCAGTCATGGCGGTCGCGTAATACCGCAATGCCGCAGTCCCGCAGCCAGCCTTCCGGAGGGGCCGTGCACCTCGAATACACGCCTGAGCAGCAGCAGTTGCGCGCCGAGCTGCGTGCCTACTTCGCCGAGCTCGTACCCGACGAGGTCTACGGCCGCTACGAGGACCCGGCCGCGCAGAAGCGGTTCTACCGCGAGACGATCCGGCGGCTCGGCGCGGACGGCTGGCTCGGCGTCGGCTGGCCCGTCGAGTACGGCGGGCGCGGGATGACCCCGATGGACCAGTTCATCTTCTTCGACGAGGCCGCCCAGGCCGTCGTCCCGCTGCCGCTGATGGCGCTGAATACCGTGGGCCCCACGATCATGCAGTTCGGCACCGACGAGCAGAAGGCGTACTTCCTGCCCCGCATCCTCTCCGGCGAGATCGACTTCGCCATCGGCTACAGCGAGCCGGACGCCGGCACCGACCTGGCCGCCCTGAAGTGCAAGGCGGTCCGCGAGGGCGACGAGGAGACCGGCACCTACGTCGTCAACGGACAGAAGATCTGGACCACCAACGGGGACACCGCCGACTGGGTCTGGCTCGCCGTCCGCACCGACCCGGAGGCCCCCGCCCACAAGGGCATCACCATGCTCCTCGTCCCGACCTCCGACCCCGGTTACTCCTGCACCCTCATCAACACCCTCGCCTCCCACGACACCACCGCCAGCTACTACGAGGACATCCGGGTGCCCGCGAGCCGCCGCGTGGGCCGGGAGAACAAGGGCTGGCGGCTCATCACCAACCAGCTCAACCACGAACGCGTGACCCTCGCCGCACACGGCACCATGGCGATCCGCGCCCTGCACGACGTCCAGCGCTGGGCCGCGCACACCAAACTCGCCGACGGCCGCCGCGTCATCGACCTGGGCTGGGTCCGCGGCCGGCTCGCCCGCACCCACGCCCGCCTCGACGCGATGAAGCTGCTCAACTGGCAGATGGTCAACGCCGTCCAGGACGGCACCCTCACCCCGCAGGACGCCTCCGCCGTCAAGGTCTACGGCTCCGAGGCCCGGCGCGACGCCTACGCGTGGCTGATGGAGGTCGCCGCCGCCGCGGGACCCCTGAAGGACGGCTCGGCGGGCGCGGTCCTGCACGGCGAACTCGAACGCGGTTACCGCAGCGCCGTCATCTTCACCTTCGGCGGCGGCAACAACGAGATCCAGCGCGAGATCATCTCCTGGATCGGCCTGGGCATGCCCCGCGTCCGCCGCTGAAACCGTTCATGCGGCGGCCCACTCCTTCAAACGGCAGCGGACGTCCACGACGCCTTCGACGGAGCGGGTGAGGCGTTCGGCCAGGGGGATCAGGCTCCCGTCCCTGACCTCGCCCGTCAGGGTGGCGATTCCCTGGGTGACGGTGACCTTGACGGCCTCCCGGGACAGCGGGAACAGGTGCTGGACGACGCTCCGGCGGATCTCGGCGGCCAGGTCCTCGTCGGAGCGGAGGAAGACCTTCAGGAGGTCGGTGCGGCTGACGATGCCCCTGAGGGTGCCGTTCGCGTCGACGACCGGGAGGCGCTTGATGTGCCGGCCGGCCATGAGGCGGGCGGCCTGGGGGAGCGTGGCGTCGGGGCGGATCGTGACGGCCGGCGTGGTCATGAGGTCTTCGGCGCGGGTGGAGCCGGCCTTGGCGGTGTCGCCGAGGCGGCGCATCTGCCCGATCATGCCCGGCCGGTGCTCGTGGAACTCCTCCTTGAGCAGGAGGTCGGCCTCGGAGACCACGCCGACGACGCGGCCCTCGCCCTCGACGACGGGGAGGGCGGTCACCTTCCACCGTTCCATCGCGCCGGCGATGTCCTTGAAGCCGGTCGACGGGGTGACGGCGATGACCTCGGTGGTCATGACGTCGGCGACGGTGTAGGGCGGGTAGGGCATGGCCGGGTCCCCGGCGTGCCTGGTGTTCATGATGCGCCTCCAACCACTTGTCTTCACCCTGCCCCGGCGGCCACGGGCGGTGGGAGGGCCGGGCGGTGCAGGCCGTGGGGACCGTCCGGCCCCACGGCGACGGACGTCGGCGCCGGCGTGGGGCGGCACGGCCCGGTTGCGGCGGCGCGGGTCCGCGACACCCTGGAAGAGCCCGCGGTCGACGAGGACCCGGGCGTGGTCGCTCTCGACCGAAGCCCTCCTTCCGGGACGGGCGCCCGCCTCCACCGTCGTACCCGGAACGCATGCGAGGAGGGGTCCGACCGGTCCCCGGCAGGGGCCGACCGGCCCAAGCGGGGCAGGGAGCGGGCGGGCCAGCCTGGCGGTGCCCCCCCCCGCACAGCACTACAGAGAGAGAAGGCCGCACCATGAAGGCACTCGTCTTCCACGGGCCCGGGCAGACCTCCTGGGAGGACGTCCCGGACCCCTCGGTCAAGGACGCCGCCGACGCGATCGTCCGGGTCGATGCCGTCACCATCTGCGGCACCGACCTGCACATCATCAAGGGCGACGTCCCTGAGGTGACCCCGGGCCGGATCCTGGGCCACGAAGCGGTCGGAACCGTCGTCGAGACCGGCGGCGACGTTCGCACGGTCCGCCCCGGGGACCGCGTCCTGATCTCCTGCATCTCCGCCTGCGGGCGCTGCCGGTTCTGCCGCGAAGCCCGCTACGGCCAGTGCCGCGGAGGCGGCGGCTGGGTCCTCGGCCACACCATCGACGGTACCCAGGCCGAGTACGTCCGCGTCCCCTTCGCCGACCTCTCCGTCCACGCACTGCCCAGTGCCCTGGCGAGCCACGAGGCGGTCCTGCTCGCGGACATCTTCCCCACGTCGTACGAGGTCGGTGTCCTCAGCGGCGGTGTCCGCCCCGGTGACACGGTCGTCGTGGTCGGGGCCGGCCCCATCGGGCTGGCCGCCATCGCGACCGCCGGGCTCTACAGCCCGTTCCGGACCATTGCCGTCGATCTCGCCGCGTCCCGGCTCGCGGCTGCCCGCGGCCTCGGTGCCGACGCGACCGTCAGCGCGCAGGAGGAGCCCGAGAGCCTGGTGGACGATCTGACCGACGGGCTGGGCGCCGATGTGGTCATCGAGGCCGTCGGCGTGCCGGAGGCGTTCGAGCTGTGCACCCGCATGGTGCGCCCCGGCGGCCACGTCGCCAACATCGGCGTCCACGGCAAGCCCGCCACCCTCCACCTCGAGGACCTGTGGATCAAGGACGTCACCCTCACCACCGGCCTCGTCGACACCCACTCGACGCCCATGCTGCTGAGGATGATGGCCGCGGGCCGGCTGCCCGGGGCCGCGATGGTCACCCACCGCTTCGAGCTGGACCAGATGGAGGAGGCGTACGACGTGTTCTCCCGGGCCGGCGACACCGGGGCCCTCAAGGTCGTCCTCGGCGGACCCCAGCACGACACGGTGGCCGTGCCCGCCAAGGAGCAGTGATCACCATGCAGAGCACCTCTCATACCCCGACCCCGGCGTCCGGCGGGACGACCGGCCGCACCGACCTGGGCCGCCGCCTGGCGGCCCGCCGCAACGCCCTCGGTCTGAGCCGGGCGGAACTCGGCCGGCGGTGCGGAGCGGACGGCCACTACATCGCCTACCTGGAGGAGCACGCGGCCGCGCCGTCCATCGGTACCCTCGTCAAGGTCGCCGACGCGCTCGGACTGACCGTGGACGACCTGACCGGTGCGAGCGCCGACCGGGCGCCGGGCCGGTCGGCCGCCCGGCGCGACACGGCGCTCGTACCACTGGACGAGGCCGAATGCCGACGGCTCCTGGGCACCCACGGTGTGGGCAGGATCGCGGTCTTCACCACCGAAGGGCCGGCCGTCCTCCCCGTCAACTACCTGGTCGCAGGCCCTGCCATCGCCTTCCGCACCTCCGCGGACACGGCCGCCGCGCGGGCGAGGGGGACCGAGGCGGCCTTCGAGATCGACCACATCGACGACGTGACGGCCGAGGGCTGGAGCGTGCTGGCCGTGGGTGAACTCGAAGCCGTCACCGACGCCGGCGAACGCCGGCACCTGGCCGTCACGGCCCGCTCCGGGCCATGGGCCGGCGGCACCCGCTCCCACTGGATGAAACTGACTCCCAAGCGGCTCACCGGCCGCCGCGTGGTCCACGGCTGATGCATGCCGCCGGCCGTGAACACCTCCTGGTACTGGGAGTACGACCACTACGACCCCAAGACCGAGCGGCTGGTCGAGTCCCTGTGCACCCTCGGCAACGGCCGCTTCGCCACCCGCGGATCGGCCCCGGAGACCACCGCCGACGAGATCCACTACCCGGCGACCTACCTGGCAGGCTGCTACAACCGGCTGACCTCCACCGTCGCAGGACACACGGTCTCCAACGAGGACCTGGTCCGGCTGCCGGACTGGACGGCCCTGCGCTACCGCTGCCTGCCCGACGGCGCACCGCCCGGCGAGTGGCTCGGACCGGACCACCCGACCCTGCGCCACTACCGCGTATGCCTCGACCTGCGAGCCGGGACACTCACCCGCCGCATGCTCTTCCGTGACGCCGAAGGCCGCCGGCTGGGCGTCACCCACACACGCCTGGTCCACATGGGCGACCCGTACCTGGCCGCGCAGCGCACCGTGCTGCGCGCCTACGGCTGGAGCGGCCGGATCGAAGCCGCCTCCGTACTCGACGGCGACATCCTCAACGCAGGCGTCGACCGCTACCGAGCCCTGGCCGGGCGGCACCTCCTCGACCACCGGGCAGGAGTGGAGGCCGAGGGCACCGCCTGGCTCTCCTGCACCACGTCCGTCTCCCGGATACGGATCGGGCTCGCGGTCCGGACGTCGTCCCACCCGGTGGCCGCAATGGACCGGGCGTGCACGGCCACCACCGCCAGGCAGGCATCCGTCCTGCCGATCAGCCGCGGCCGGCCGGTGGTGATCGTGAAGACCGCCGCCCTGTTCACCTCGCTCGACCGTCCCCTCGCCGACCCGGTACGGCGCAGCATCGAGGACGCGGGACGAGCCCCGGACTTCGCGTCCCTGCTGGCCTCCCATCGTGCCTCCTGGCAACGCCTCTGGGACGAAGGCGAGTTGAGGGTGCCCGGCGAGACCGGGCGGATCCTGCGCCTGCACGCCTTCCACGTCCTGCAGACCCTCTCGCCGCACACCGCGGAGCTCGACACCGGTGTTCCGGCCCGGGGACTGCACGGGGAGGCCTACCGGGGGCACGTCTTCTGGGACGAGCTGTTCGTCCTGCCCTACCTCGCCCTCCACTTCCCCGAGACCGCTCGCGCCCTGCTCATGTACCGGCACCGGCGGCTGCCCGCGGCCCGGGAGGCAGCGGCCCGGGCCGGGGCGAAGGGAGCGATGTTCCCCTGGCAGAGCGGAAGTTCGGGCTTCGAGGAGTCGCAGCGGCTGCACCTCAACCCGTCCTCCGGCCGCTGGCTGCCCGACCACTCGCACCTCCAGCGCCACGTCGGCTCGGCCATCGCCTGGAACGTCTGGCAGTACGGGCTCGCCACCGGCGACACCGCCTTCATGCACGGGCCCGGCGCCGAACTCCTCCTGCAGATCGCCCGCTTCTGGGCCGACACCGCCGCCTGGGACGCCGGCCTCGGCCGCTACCGGATCCGCGGCGTCGTCGGCCCGGACGAATACCACGACGCCTACCCGGACGCCACCGTGCCCGGCATCGACGACAACGCCTACACCAACGTCACCGCGTCCTGGGTGCTCGCCCGGGCCCTCGACCTGTACGGGGAACTCCCCGCGGCCCGGCGTGCCGAGCTCCTCGCCCAACTGGGCTGCGGAGCGGAGGACCTCGCAGCCTGGGAGGACGTCTCACACCTCATGTACGTGCCCTTCCACCGCGGCGTGATCAGCCAGTTCCACGGCTACGGCGACCTCGCCGAACTCGACTGGGACACCTACCGCGCCCGCTACCACGACATCCGCCGCCTGGACCGCATCCTGGAGGCCGAGGGCGACACGCCCAACCGCTACCAGGCGTCCAAGCAGGCCGACACCCTCATGCTCGGCTACCTCTTCCGGCCCACCGAACTCGCCCTGATCCTCGCCCGGCTCGGCCACCACCTCGATGACGAGCTCTGGCACAGGACGGTCGCCTACTACCTCGGGCGCACCTGCCACGGCTCGACCCTCAGCAGCCTCGTCCACGGCTGGGTCCTCGCCCGCCGGCAGGGCCGCGACGCCTGGCGCTACTGCCAGGAAGCCCTGCTCGGCGACATCACCGACGTCCAGGGCGGCACCACCGGCGAAGGGATCCACCTCGGAGCCATGGCGGGCACGCTCGACCTCGTCGGACGCGGCATCGTCGGACTCGCCCCCGGACCCGACGGCCTGCGCATCGACCCGGTGCCGCTCTCCGAGATCCCCGGCTCCGCGTTCTCCCTCGCCTACTTCGGCCACCGCGACGTCCGCATCCGGTTCCGCCCGGGCAGACTGGGCATCCGCGTCCCGCCGTCCCACCTGGGCCCGGTGGCCCTGGTCCTCCCCGGGAACCGGCAGGAATGGGTCGCCACGGGGCACGAACGGTGGTTGCGCCTGCCGCAGAACTGAGGCCGGGTGGGGCACGAGGTCCGGCCGCCCCGCGTGGCGCCGGATCCGCACTTCCCACACTGTGGACGTAGGACGTCGAAAGGGTGGAACGGCATGGACAGGCAGCAAGGGGCTCCGCGGATCGTGGTGGGCGTCGACGGGTCGCCCTCGTCCCAGGCGGCGCTGCGCTGGGCAGTCCGGTACGCCGGTCTCGTGACCGGGACGGTGGACGTGGTCACGGCCTGGGAGGTTCCCGGTGAAGCGTCGTGGTCGGCGCCGGCCGTGGACGCCACCTTCGACGAGGAGGAGGCGGAGCGCCTCCTGGTGGACGAGGTGCGCACGGTCCTCGGCCAGGACGGAGCCTCCGCGGTGCACGAGCGCCTGGTGCACGGCCACCCGGCCGAGGTCCTCGTGGACGCCGCCGAGGGTGCCGACATGCTGGTCGTGGGCAGCCGCGGACGCGGCGGCTTCCGCCGGGCCCTCCTGGGCTCGGTGAGCCAGCAGGTGGCGCTCCACGCACCCTGCCCGGTGACCATCGTCCGCCCGGACGTCACTGTCGAGTAGTCCCTCCCCGATACCGGCGTGGAACGGAATCCGTCCCTGCACGGTCATCGGACGTCGAGCACTTCCGGTACCGGCCGACGGGGTGTGGCTGCCCCCTCGGGCCCGTAGCCGAGGCGGAGGATCATCTGGACGTGGCCCATGGCCTCGGCCGGGTCGCGGACCGTCCACCGGAGTTCCGGCCACTCCAGGGGCTGGGAGGTCATCGAGGTGGAGAGGCCGTCGGCAGTGGCCTGGAGCAGGATCCGCTCCAGCGCCTGACCGGCCCGCAGCCAGTCGAGCGGAGTGTCCCCGGGAGTGCCGAGCAGGGCCAGCTGAGGCCGCTTCTCGAACACCGCCCAGCCTCGATCCGGCAACGGCCGGGTCCGGCCGAAGTCGCGGACGGGTGCGGACCCTCCGGAACTCCGCGGGCCGAAGGCCGTGCCGGGGATGCCGTCGCGGCGCGTGCCGTTCTCGTCCTCGGCGGGGGTGGTCCAGGCGGCGGTCTCCGCCCGGACGAGCGGATCGATCTCCTCCCGGTGTTCGGCGTCCCGCACGAGCCGGAGCACCGTGTCGAGGTGCCAGTCGCCCGGAACGGCGAGCCGGCAGCCCTCCAGGAGGGCGGCGGCCCGCAACCCGTCCAGCAGGGCCTCCGGCACGGGCTCGTCGGTGAACGGCTGCCGGCTGGTGTGCCGGCGTCGCAGAACGGCATGCAGGGCGGCCAGCTCGTGCTGCTCGCCCGTGGGTTCGGTGAGAGTCGCCGTGGCCAGCAGCCATGGTTCGGACGCGTCGGGCAGCAGCCGCACCAGGGCCTGGCGGCCGTGCCAGGCCGCGGACACCCGCAGGTTGAACAGGGCTGCGGCGCAACCGACGTGGAGGGACCGGTGATCGGGGTCGGTCCGCGTCATGGCGCGCTCCGGATCGCCGTGCAGTTCGATGACGTTGCCGCCCGCGCGGTGGACGAACCTCCACGGCTGGGCGTTGTGCATGGACGGGGCGGTGACGGCGTCGCCGACGAGCCGGGCGACGGTGTCGGGGTCGAGGAGTGCTGCGGTCACGGGACTGGTCCTGTCTGTGTGCGCGTTCCCGGTCGTGCCGTGTGCCCCGACCGCGACCGGTGAGGTGGTGGGGTCCGGTTCTCCTCTCGGCCGGACGCTCGGCTGCTTCCAGGCTCTGCCGTCGACCGGGCTCCCGGGTAGGACCGATCGGCCCACTCGGGGACCGATCGGCCCTCCACTCCCCGCCCCGCCCGTGCCACCGTGGGTGGTGCCCCTCATCGGCCTCTCGGTTGGGAGTCACCGTGGAAAGCGCCATCCGTACCCCGGACACCAGCTCGGTCATCGTCGGTGTGGACGGCTCGGAGCCCGCGCGCCGGGCAGCCCTGTGGGCCGCCGCGGAGGCGGCACGCCGTGGCCGCCCCCTCCACCTCGTCCACGGTGCCGACACCGAAGGGCGAGCCCTCTACCTGTCGGCGGAGACCATCGAGAAGGTCCGCACCGAGGGCCGGGAGGTGCTGGAGGACACGGCGAAGGCCGTGGCCGCCGAGTTCCCCGGTCTGCAGATGACCACCGAGTTCAGCCGTGCGGGCGCCGTCACCAGCCTGCACCGCGCCGCCGCGCTGTACGGCACGATCGTGGTGGGCAACCGCGGACTGGGCGGCTTCAACTCGCTCATGCTCGGCTCGGTCGGCATCGGCACGGTGGCGGGCGCGAAGACCCCGGTCATCGTCGTCCGCGGCCTCGACGACGGGGAGGAACGCGGCACCGTCCTCGCCGCCGTGCGCGACGCGGACGACATCGTCTGCGCCCGGTACGCCGCCCGGGAGGCCGAGCTCCGCAAGGCGTCCCTGCGACTGCTCCACGTGTGGAACATGCTCCAGTCGGTGGGCAGCGTCGTGACCAGGCTCGACAGCATCGACGGGATCGCGGGCGAGCACGCCGACGCCCTGAAGGCCGTCACGGACACCATCTGTGACGAGTTCCCCGAGCTGGAGGTCCACGCGGACGCCGAGAAGAGCGTCTCCGTCGCCGGAGTCCTCGTCGAAGCGTCCCGTCAGGCCGACCTCCTGGTCATGGGCGGCCGCCGGGCTCCCGGATCCCTGGGATTCGGCCCCAACCTGGGCAAGGCCACGCACAGCGTGCTGCACCACGCGCACTGCCCCGTGCTCCTCATCCCACGGGCGGACCCCGCTCGCTGAGCGGGAAAGCCGCCCCCGCCGCGGCTACCGTGGAGGCGATGGCCCTCGTACCGTCGTCGCCGGCCGGAGGTGGGCATGAGCGCAGGCGATCGGCCCGCCCGGAGCGGTGTTCCACGGCTGCGGCTGGACGAACTGCTCGATGAGCTCCAAGCCCGGATCGACGAGGTCAGGGGCACCCGGGACCGGCTGAACGGCCTGCTGGAAGCCGTCATGTCCGTGGGCCGGGAACTGGACCTGCCCCAGGTGCTGCGCGGCATCGTGGAGGCCGCCGTGGTCCTCGTGGACGCCGAGTACGGCGCTCTCGGCGTGATCGGCGACGACAGGAAGCTCGCCCAGTTCCTGCCCGTCGGCATCAGCGACGAGCTCCGTGCCCGGATCGGGGACCTGCCCTCCGGCCACGGCATCCTCGGCGAGCTGATCCGCCACCCGGAACCCCTGCGCCTGTCCGAGCTGTCCGAACACCCGGCCTCGTACGGTTTCCCGCCCCACCACCCGCCGATGCACTCCTTCCTCGGAGTCCCCATCCGGGTCCGTGAGGACGTCTTCGGTGACCTCTACCTCACCGAGAAGCGCGGGGGAGCCGACTTCGACGAGGAGGACGAGGCGGTTCTGTCCACCCTCGCCGTCGCCGCGGGCATCGCCATCGAGAACGCCCGTCTCTTCGAGGAGGTCCGCCTGCGCGAGCGCTGGCTGGCGGCGAGCTCCGACATCACCAGCTCCCTGCTGTCCGGGGCGCCCGAGACCGATGTCCTCGAAGGGATGCTGGAGCGGGCCAGGGACATCACCGGCGCCGACACGGGTGTCTTCTACCTCCTCGGCCCGGCCGGTGAACTGAGGGGCTCGCTCGCCCTCGGCGAGGGGGCCGAGGCGCACCGCGGGATCGTCCTGCCCAGCATCCGGGGAACCCTGGCCGAAGCCGCCCTGGGCCGGGACGGCCTGATCACGGTCAGCGACGTGGCGAGCGACGCCCGCGTCAAGGTCCAGCCGGAACGCTGGGCGGGCTTCGGGCCGGCCGTCGCCGTCACCGTGGGCACCCGGGAGAAGCTCAGCGGCGTCCTGATCCTGGCCCGGCGGCGCGGCCGCCCCCTGTTCGCCGCCGCCGAAGTCGCCGCACTGCCCGGATTCGCCGGCCAGGCCGCACTGGCCCTGGAGCTCGCCGACCGACGCCGTGACGCCGAGCAGATGAGCCTGCTCGAAGACCATGACCGCATCGCCCGTGACCTGCACGACCTCGCCATCCAGCGCCTGTTCGCCACCGGGATGACCCTGCAGAGCGCCCAGCGGTTCGTCGAGCACCCCGAAGCGTCCGAACGGCTCGCCCGGGCCGTCGACGACCTGGACGCCACCATCAAGATCATCCGGTCGACGATCTTCGGGCTCCGCGAGCACGGGGCACCCGGCGAGGCCCCCGGCCTGCGCCTCCGCGCCGTCCGGGCCGTGGACGAGGCCGCGGGCGCACTCGGCTTCGCCCCCGCCCTGCGGATGGAGGGGCTGATCGACACAGACGTACCTCCGGCCGTCGCGGACGAGGTCCTCGCCGTGGTCGGAGAAGCCCTGGCCAACGTCGCCCGGCACGCCCGGGCGACGGCCGTGGAAGTCTCCATCGCCGCAGCCGGCGGGGTCCTGTCCGTCACCGTGACGGACGACGGCATCGGCCTGCCCGAGGGCGGGCGCCGCAGCGGACTGCGCAACCTCGCCGAACGTGCCGGGAAGCTCGGCGGAACCATGGCGGTGGCCGCGCGGGGGGAGGGGGAACGGGGCACCCGTCTGCAGTGGCAGGTGCCGCTGGTCCCCTCGGCGTGACGGGCGTCGTCCTCGTCCCGTCCCCGTCCCCCCGCTCGTCCTTCTGGCCTACGGCTTCGGTGTGCCGGTGCCGGTGCCGGTGCCGGTGCCGGTGCCGTGCTCGTGCACCTGCGCGGCGATCACGGCCGCCTGGACCCGCCGCTCGACGCCCAGCTTGCCCAGCAGCCGGGAGATGTGGTTCTTGACCGTCTTCTCGGACAGGTACAGCCGCTTGGCGATCTGCCGGTTGGTGAGTCCCTCACGGATGAGTCCGAGAACGGCCCGTTCGCGCTCGGACAGCGCCCCCAGCCGGGCGTCCTCCGCCTCCCCGGCCGGTTCCGGGTCCCGCAGGGAGCGCATGAGGCGGGCGGTGGTGGCCGGGTCGAGCATGGACTGGCCGGTGGCGACCGTGCGTACGGCGGCCACCAGGTCGGAGCCCTTGATCTGCTTCAGTACGTATCCCGCGGCCCCGGCCATGATCGCGTCCAGGAGGGCATCCTCGTCGTCGAAGGACGTCAGCATCAGGCAGGCCAGATCCGGCATGCGCGAGCGCAGCTCCCGGCAGACGGTGATGCCGTCGCCGTCGGGGAGCCGTACGTCGAGGACGGCTACGTCCGGGCGCAGCGCCGGCCCGCGGGCCAGCGCCTGATCGGCCGTGCCGGCCTCGCCGACGACGGTGATGTCCGGCTCGGCATCGAGGAGGTCGCGCAGCCCGCGGCGGACCACCTCGTGGTCGTCGAGGAGGAACACCTTGATCGGAGCCTCCGCGGAGGTGCTCGGATCGCCGGACATGACCACCCCCGGTTCGGTCTGCGTGCGCCGTTCGGTCTCACCCGAATTGTCTCAGGAAGGTGCTGAGCGCACCCCATGGTGGGGACGGCGGCATCCACAAGCGCGCCGTGTCGAACCCGTGGTCACGGACCGGAGCCTCGCCCCGGCTCCGGGCATGGGCCCTGTGGTCCCCTCCGGGGCCCGAACGGCCCATGCCGGGGCCCGGCGGAGCCGGAGATCCTGGCAGCAGAAAGCCCGCCGACCGCGGGCACGTGACACGGTGGACCCGTCCGCTCGACCAAGGGTGCCGATGATGAAGACCCACTCGGCCGCTCCGACCAGCGGTCCGCCCGCTGCCGGCAGGCCGGGACGCCGGCTGGAAGAACTCACCGCCGACGAGGCACTGGGCCTGCTCGGCACGGTCGAACTGGGCCGCATCGTCTTCACCCGTCAGGCGCTGCCCGCCGTGCGCCCGGTCAACCACCTGCTGGACGCCGGCGACATCATCGTCCGGGTCCAGGACGGCTCCACGCTGGCGGCCCTGCTGGCCACCTGCGAAGGGGCGGGCGTGGTCGTCGCCTATGAAGCCGACGCCATAGATCCGGGCGACCGCCTGGGCTGGAGCGTGGTCGCCACCGGCTACGCCACCGCCGTCACCGACCCCGACGAGATCGAGCGCTACGCACACCACCTGAGGCCCTGGGCCGAGGGCACTGCTTCGGGCGCCGTACGGATCAGGCCCGACCTGGTCACCGGCTTCCGCCTGCGTGAGCGAGGCCCGTAGCGGCCGGCCCACTCGCGGGCTTCACCCCACACCGCCGCCGTCAACTCCTCCTGGCCCCGGGCATCCTGTACGAGGTCGCCAAGGCCGACTACGCCGTCGGAGCCCAGCGGGCCGAACTGTCCAGCGGTTACCGGGCTGTTGCAGGAGTTGTGGCCCACGGCACTGCGTGCGCTCCGCCGGGCTGCTGGAGTGGGGCGGTGGCGTACTTCCTGTTGCTTCTCGTTCCGGCCTGCCTGATCCTTCCGTTCGTGCTCGCGGTCCGGGCCGTCCGGGTCCTGGCCCTGGCCGGCGGGCCGGGGCGTGCCGACAGCCGGGCCTGGCTGCGGACGGCCGGCCTGGCCCAGGCGGCGATCGCGGTGGGCGCGTACGGGTGGGGTCTGCTGCACGTCACCGGCGCGGTCGTGTCGGCGGAGGACGGCGGGACGAACTCCCTTCCCCTTCAGCCCTGCCGTACCCCGGGCTGGGAGTACCGGGGGGAAGCGATCGCCGGCTACCGGGTGGAGTACCTGCCCCTGCGGTTCGTGTGCGAGGCCGAGGACATCGGCGACTACCCCACCTCCGTCCCCGGCTACGTCAACCCGGTCTTCTTCGCCCTGGGGTTCGGAGCCGTGGTCTGCCTCACCGTCGCCGCCCTGGAATCCGGCGGCGGCCCCGAGCGGGCCGACACCGGGGCGTAGCAGGCGCCGCCGAGACTTTGCGGACACGGCCTCGCGGCCGGGTCGTCGTGCGGCGCCCCCGGTCGTACGGTGGAAGCAGCAGGAGGCGCGCCCCCGCCGAACCGTGCGGTGGCGTCCGTCTCGCCGCGGGCCGTGCACCGCCCTGCGGCCGCTGCCGTGCGGCCGCCCCGGGGGCCGGGTGCCGTGAGCGGCCCACACCCCGACGAACGGGAAATCCCATGCGCACCGAGAACCACCGGATCCGCCGCGTGTGTGCCGCGGCCTGTACCGCCCCGCTGCTCGTGCTGGGCGGCGCAGGCAGCGCGATCGCCGTCCCGGCGGCGGCCGGCGTCGCACCGCCCTCCGTCACCCGAGCCGTGCAGCAGTCGTCGGCCAGCGAGATCCTCGCCCTGGTGAACGCCGAGCGGGCCAAGGCCAATTGCGAGCCGCTGACGGAGGAGCCGCGGCTCATGCGGGCCGCACAGGCACACGCCGACGACATGGCGGCGAACGGGCTCACCGCGCACACCGGCTCGGACGGGTCCACGGACCTGATCCGGATGGAGCGGGCCGGCTACTCGCCCGCGGGCCCGTCCTCGGAGAACGTCTCGGGGCCCGGCCACACCTCCTCGAAGTCCCATGTCGACGGCTGGATGGCCAGCACCAGGGGCCACAAGGAGGCCATCCTCAACTGCCAGTACAAGGAAACCGGGATCGGGACGAACGGTGAGTACGCCGTCCAGCTCTTCGCCGTCCAGTCCCGCTAGCGGACGGAAGTCCCGGAAGGCAGGTGTGTTCCATGCGCACGTCGACGTCGACCCGCATCGCCGGTGTCCTCACCGGCCTGACCCTCGTACTCGGCGGCGCCGCGTTCACGGCACCCGCCGCCCACGCGGACGTCACGGCCTGCATCAACCAGGTCGAACGCGAACTGCAGGGCGGTGAGGCCCCGGACTCCGTCCGGATGGCGTGTTACGTCGGCCTGACCGGCGACAACGAACGGTGCGTGTCCGACCTGACGGGCAGCGGTGTCACCAACGGGACCGCGGTGAGCGCCTGCCGGGTCGCCCCTGAGTAACGGTCACGCCGCATCCCCCTCTTCCCCGAGCAGGATCCCGAGAGCAGGTGCGTCCCATGCGCATGCGCACGTCGACCCGAACCGCCGCTGTCCTCACCGGCCTGACCCTCGCGCTGGGCGGTACGGCCCTGGTCGCGCCCGCGGCCCACGCGGACATCCCCGCCTGCACGCAGATGGTCGCGCAGACCGGTGTCCAGATCACCGACGCGGTCACGGCAGCCTGCACCCGCGGTGTGGTCGGGGACCTGCAGACCTGCGTGACCGGTCTGACCGACGCCGGGGTGCCGGGCGGCGCCGCCACCGGCGCCTGCCGCGCCGCGGCCCTGGAACCGCGGTAGGGGTCCTGTCAGTGCTCCCTGCCATCATCCGGGCATGTCCTACGACGCCTTGACCGGCCTCGCAGCCCGGCTGCTGCGCGCGCTGACCCACCCGGACCGCCCCTTCGGCGACGAGCCCGGAAACCCGGACCTGTCGCAGGTGTCCGACGAGGAGCTCGGCACCCTGTTCGTGGCGGCCCACCGGATCGGCGCCGTCCCGGTCCCGCCGGCCGTGCGAAGGCTCTGTTTCGCGGTCGAGGGAGCGGTCCGGGAACGGCAGCCGCGCTATACACCCGATGCATGCCGCCGGATGTTCGAGGTGCTCGTCGAGCACTGCGAGGAGCACGGCCGGGCAGACCTGACCCTGGGCCTGGACTTCCTGCACCACTGCACGGGACCGCTGCCCGACGTGTCCGTACAGGCCCGCTCCCTGGTCGGGTTCTGGCTCGGCCAGGACACCGTACGCCGGCCGTACGCGCTGCTCGGGGTCGCCGCGCTGGCCGGTGAGCCGACCCTGCGCGAGACCATGGAGCACCTCACGCGCAACATGGGCCCCATCGTCACGGACGAGATCGCCGCGATCGCCGGACTCACCCCCGCCGAACAGCGGCAGCTGTCCGGCATCGACAGGGAGGACAGATTCACCACGCCGCACGCGGACATGTGGCGCACTGCGGCCGACAACCCCGCCTACGCGGCGTTCGCCCGCCGTGCGCTGGAAGCGGCGGCCGCCCGCACCGACGCGATCCGGGCCGGAGAGATCCCCTACCGGGCGGACAAGGCGTTCACGGACCGGGAGGTCATGTCGCTCGGTCAGGCCCTGCGGGTGGCGCTGCTCCGCGACGAGCCCTGGCTGCCGGAGCTGATCGAGCGGCTGCTGCCCGGCATCGCCCTCGCCCCGACGACCGCCAGGACGCTTCCCTCGCAGGCCATGCTGTACGAAGTGGTGCGCGCCGCCGAGGAGTTCCCCACGCCCGAGCTGGTGACCGCCATTCGCACCGTACGCCGGACGGTCCGGCACGCGGGCGTCCCCAGGCAGCTCGACAAGCAGCTCAAGAAGGTCGAGGCGGCCCTGGCCGAGCGCACCGAGGTGGCGCTCAGGCTGCCGCGGCTGGGCTTCGAAACCGTGGCCGGGACCGAAACCGGGACGGTCTCCGGCGCGAGCGGTGTGATGCGCCGCACCGCGGGCGACTACGAGGCCGTCCTCACGGTCACCGACACCGCCACGCTGACCTGGGAGAAGGAGGGCCGCCCGCTGCGCTCCGTCCCGGCACCGGTCCGTCGCGAGCATCCTGCCCTGCTCAAGGAGCTGCGTGAGCTGGTGAAACGGGTCGACGCCCATCTCGTCACCCTCGTCCGGGCACTGGAGGGCGGCTTCACCGGCGATGCCGTTCACTCCTACGGCCGGTGGCGCACCGAGCTGGCCGGGCACCCCCTCGCCCGGACCCTGGTACGCCGGCTGATCTGGGAGATCGAGGTGGCCCCCGGCGACTGGCGGGCCGTCCTGCCGGAGACCGACGGGCACCTCCCGGACGCGCCCGACGACGCCCGCGTGCGCCTCTGGCACCCGCTCCGCTCCGATCCCGACACCGTACGGGCCTGGCGCGACCTGCTCACCGAGCGGTGCGTACGACAGCCCTTCAAGCAGGCGTTCCGCGAGATCTACCTGCTCACCCCGGCCGAGGAGCAGACCCGCGTCTACTCCAACCGCTTCGCCGCGCACCTCGTCCACTACCGGAGGATGTTCGCCCTGTTCCGTGCCCGGGGATGGAGCAGCCGCCTGCTCGGCCACTGGGACTGCGGGGACGGCGACGCCGCGGACCGCGTGCTCGCGGCCGGGGCGTGGCGGGTCCGCTTCTTCCACACCTGGTCCGACTATTCGGGTGACGACGAACTGGCCTCGACCGACCAGGTGCGGTTCGACCGCCGGGAGGAGGGCGACTGGCGCGAGGCACCGCTCGCCGAAGTGCCGCCGCTGGTGTTCAGCGAGGCGATGCGGGACGTCGACCTGTTCGTCGGAGTGACCTCGATCGTCGCGGACCCCGCCTGGACCGACCTGGGCGAGGAACGCCGTGCGGCGTACTGGCGGAGCAACACCTTCGGCGACCTGACGGCGAGCGCCGAGGTGCGCAGGGAGGCCCTGGAACGGATCCTGCCGCGCCTGAGGATCGCCGACCGGTGCTCGCTCGACGGGCGGTTCCTGGTCGTCCGCGGCGATCTGCGCACGTACCGGATCCATCTCGGCTCCGCCAACGTCCTGATGGAGCCGAACGACGCCTACCTGTGCATCGTCCCGGCACGCGGCAAGGGCGACGGGAAGGGGGACGGGAAGGTGTTCCTGCCGTTCGAGGACGAACGGCTCTCCCTCATCCTCAGCAAGGCGTTCCTGCTCGCCGCGGACACGGAGATCACCGACGAGTCCATCCTCGTGCAGATCAAGCGAGGTGCCTGATGGCGACCGTGACGTTCCGGGACGAGACCGCTACCGGCAAGCCGGTCACCGAGTGGCGGGTCGACGGCCTGCCGGACCGGATGACCGTGGGGGAGCTGATCAGGCTCCGGGTCCGCGAGGAGGTCACCCGGCACAACGCCGCCCCGGGCGGCCGCTTCAACGGCCTCGTCCGCCCCGTCGACGCGGAGACGGCACTGAACGGCCGGCGGCACGGCGAGCCCCGCCTCGTCGACTGGGAGCGCCAGGCCGCGATCGCCGAACGTGCCTTCCTGGCCAACGGGTTCTTCGTCCTGGCCGGCGACCGGCAGGTCGAGGAGCTCGACGAGGTCGTGGATCTGACCGGCGGCCCGGAGCTGGTCTTCATCAGGCTGGTGGCCCTGGTCGGCGGCTGAACGCCGGGCGCCGGGACCGCCCCGGTAATCGCTGGCGGCCCCGGGAGACGCGCAGTACGATCACCATGATGAACACTTCTCCTCTGTACAGATTGGGGGACCCGTCCACGCAAGGTGAGTGCTGATGCACCCTCACCTGACGGACGAGGATTCCCGTCTTTCGCTCTGGCTGCGCGTGCGCGAGTACGCCGTGCCACCCTCCATGATCGAGACCGCGACCGCCCGCCGGTCCGTCGGCGACTGGGCGGGGGCCTGCGCCGCCGCGGGCTTCGACATCGATCTGCACCTGCCCTCCGTGGCGCGCACCCACGGCCGGGAACGCGCCGCTCGGCTGCGGGCCGACCTCCGCCATCTGGCACCCGACCTCCTGCGCTGGCACATGCCCAGGATCGCCCCCGACGGACTGCTGCGCCCCGGCCTCACCGTGGCCCTGGCGCGGTACGACGGCACGGGGCGGGACGGCGAGGACCCGGTGTTCCTCGTCGCCCGGACCGCGCCCGCCTGGGCGGACGCCGGTCAGCGGATCGTCCTCACCCTGTGGGACGGATCCCGCTCCGACACCGGGACACGGGTCCACCCGCACCCCCGGCCCAGCCGGCGCTTCCGCCTCGACCTGCACCGGCACCTCTGGGACGCGCGCAGGGCGGGCGAGCTCCGGCACCGGTCGGGCGCCGACCGGCCACCCGGCGACCCACCGCCCGGCGCGGTCCCGGTGCTGCCGGGGACACCGGCGTCGTCGGTGCACAGCTGCGCCGTGGACCGCTGGGCGGCGGAAGCCGGACTGCTGCTCGCCGCCGAAGGGCTGCCGCCCGGCCCCGTCGAGGTCCGCCTCGGCGGCAGGCACCGGCTGGTCCTCGACGCGGGCGCCGGCCCGCCGGCGGCACCCGGCGCGCGGGCACCCTCCGCCGGCGCCTCCGCGCTGCCGGTCCTGCCCGACGCGGCGACCTGGGTGCCACCGGACCTCGAGCTGCTGCGGGCCGGCCTGATCGAGGCCGACCGGCTGCACCCGCTCGTGGCGCGGTCGCTCGTGCCCGGCCACGTGCCCGCCGGTCCGGGGGCCGCCCCGGATCCTGCGGGCGAACCCCGGCTCGTGGACTGCCGGGGCGCCCGCCACCGGATCGGCCTGGTCGACGGGATCCTGGTCCCGCTCGACCACGACCCGGACGAGATCCGGCGCGAGGAACTGCTCGTCGCACTGTCCGGGACGCCGCTGCCCTGCCTGCGCGAGATCGACCGGGCGCACCGCAGCCCCGAGTCGCTCACCGGCATCCGTGAACGCCTCGTCCACGGCGACACCGCCGGAGCGCTGGCCGTCGTCGAGGGACTGCTCGGTCCCGCGGCGGTGCTGCGCGACGGCGCGCTCCGGGACGAGCTGGAAGCGGCGGCGGAACAGCGCATCACCTACGGCCTGTTCAGGACCGGGCTGCTCGGCCCCGGGCCCGGACGCGGCCCGGCGACCTACGTATACCCGCGCCCGCCGCGCCGACCGCACGGCACGCGCAACCACCCCCGCCAGGCCACCGGTCGCTAGCACCTCACCTGCATCACCACCTCACCTGCATCACCACCTCATCGGCTTCACCCACCTCACTGGCTTCACCCACCTCACTCGCCTCACTCGCCTCACCGACGAACCCACAGGTGATCACCCATGCCTTCTGCCACGCCGTCCACCCTGCCCGCGCACTCCCAGCTCGACGTCGCCGCCGAACTGCTGGCCCTGCTCCGCGACACCACCACCGAACCGCGCCCCGACATGCAGCTGGAGGCCCTGACCCTGGCCGTGGCCGCGGACCTGCCCGTCCTCCTGTGGGGCGAGCCCGGCATCGGCAAGACCGCCGCCCTGACCCAGCTCGCCGAGAACCTGGACCTCCCCCTCACCACGGTGATCGCCAGCGTGCACGAGCCGTCCGACTTCTCGGGCCTCCCCGTCATCGGAGACGAGCCCGCCGTGCAGGGCGTCCCGATGGCCCCGCCGGACTGGGCCGTACGCCTGGTGCGGGCCGGCCGCGGGCTGCTCTTCCTGGACGAACTGTCCACCGCGCCGCCGGCCGTGCAGGCGGCTCTCCTCCGCCTGGTCCTCGAACGCCGCATCGGCGCGCTGCAACTGCCGCCCGGCGTACGGATCGTGGCGGCGGCGAACCCCCGTTCCTCGGCGGCCGACGGCTGGGAACTGAGCCCGCCGCTGGCCAACCGGTTCGTCCACCTCCAGTGGACCCACGACCAGGAGGTCGTCGTACGCGGCCTCGGCGGCACCTGGCCCCGGGCGACCCTGCCGCGGCTCGACCCCGCGAGGCTGCCGGAGGCGGTGGACCTCGCCCGCCGGGCCGTGTGCGGACTCCTGTCCGCCCGCCCCGCCCTCGTGCACCGGCTGCCCGGCAGCGAGACGCGGCGCGGCGGCGCCTGGCCGTCCCCGCGCAGCTGGGAGATGACCCTGCGCCTGATCGCCTTCGCCACCGCGGCCGGCTCCTCCCGCGACGTCCTCTCCCTGCTGGTCAGGGGCACCGTGGGGGACGGGCCCGGGCTGGAGCTGCTGGCGAGCCTGGACCGGATGGACCTCCCGGACCCCGAGGAGGTGCTCGCCGACCCCGCGGCCGCCGTCCTGCCCGAACGGGGCGACCTGCGCCAGGCCGTGCTCGACGGAGTGGTCGCGGCGGTCCGCAACCGCCCCGGCAAGGCCCGCTGGGACGCGGCCTGGACCCTCCTGGTACGGGCGCTGGAGACCGGCGCCCCCGACCTGGTGGTCGTACCCGCCACCACCCTCGCCGCGCTGCGCCGCGACGACTGGGACGTCCCGGAGACGATCGAGAGGCTCGCCGGAGTGGTGACCCTCTCCCGCCGGGCCGACCGGGCGGCGGCCCGGACCGCCCTCGCCGCGAAGACCGGCCGATGACCGCCCCCACACCCGGGGCACTGGACCTCGACAAGCTCTACGCCGCCCGGCTGCAGGCCGCTCGCGCCCGGCCCTACCTCGCGACGGCGCTCTTCGCCCTGCACACCGTCGCGTCACGACGGGTGCCGACGATGGCCGTCGACCGCCACTGGCGGTGCTACGTCGCCCCGGGCTTCGTGGACCGGACCCCGGTGGAGGAGCTGGCCTCCGTATGGGTGCACGAGGTCTCGCACCTGCTGCGGGACCACCACGGGCGGAGCGACCGGGTGGCGCGGCAGCAAGGGCTCACCGGCCCGGGGGAGCGGCTCCGGATGAACATCGCCGCCGACTGCGAGATCAACGACGACGCCTTCGGGGACGGCCTGGTCCGGCCCGGGGGCGCGGTCACCCCGGAGAAGCTGATGCTGTCGCCCGGGGAACTCATGGAGGACTACCTCCGCCGGTTCCGGCTCGGCCCGATCACCGAGGACCTCGCCTGGCTGGACTGCGGCAGCGGCGCCGACGGACTGGAACGGGAGTGGGACCTCGGACCGGACGGCGCGCACGGGCTGAGCGACCGGGAACGCGACGCGGTCCGGTTCCGGGTGGCGGAGGGCATCAAGGCCCGCCCGGGGGACGCCCCGGAAACCTGGGAGCGGTGGGCGGAGGAGGCGTTCCACCCGCCCCAGCCCTGGCGGCAGCTCCTCGGAGCGGCGATCCGCTCGGCGGCCTCCGGCTCGGGCGCAGGCCAGGACTACAGCTACGGCCGCCCGTCGCGGCGGTCGGCCGCGGTGCGCGGGGCCGTCCTGCCCAGCCTGCGGCGCCGGCCGCCCCGGGTCTCCGTCGTCATCGACACCTCCGGATCGGTCAGCGACGCCGAGCTCGGCAGCGCGCTCCTGGAGGTCGCCGCGATCGCGCGGGCAGTGGGCGGCCGCCGCGACCTGGTCACCGTACTGAGCTGTGACGCCGCGGCCGGCGTGGCCCACCCGCTCTGCCGGGCCGAGGGGATCCCCCTGGTGGGCGGCGGGGGCACCGACCTGCGCGAGGGCTTCGCGCAAGCGCTGAGGACACGCCCGCAGCCCGACGTCATCGTGGCCCTCACCGACGGCCAGACACCCTGGCCGGCACGGCGGCCGCCGTGCCGGACGGTGGTGGGACTGTTCCCCCGGGAGCTCTCGACCCGCCGGCTGCGCCGCATGGAGAACGATCCCGACTACGAGCCCGACGCCCCGCCCGACTGGGCCCGGGTGGTCACCATCGGATAGGCGCGCGGCCGGACGGGCGCGGGACCGGCGGAGGCGCGGCCCTCAGTCGCGGTCCCAGAGGCCGTCGCCCGTACCCGCGGCGAGCGGCTCGTCGCCGCCCTGGTCGAGCCGGAACGGCGGGTAGACGTCGGTCATCAGGGCGGCGTACGCGGCGACCCGCAGGACCCACCGGTCCAGGCCGACGACCAGGTCGAAGATGTCCCGCGGGTACTTCCCCCGGAACAGCAGGACGACCGCCGCGATGATCACCAGCACGTTGACCAGGCCCCAGCCGTACGTCCGGTAGCCGCCGGTGAAGAACGCGATGACCAGGTACTGCGGGATGACCAGCAGCCACCACTTCACCAGCACCAGGCCGCGCGAGAGCCGCTCGGGGTACGCGATGTCCAGCCGGGCCGGGTAGTCGGGCTCCGGGCCGAGGCTGAACGGAGGGTACCGGTCCGTGCCCAGCGCGCTGTACGCGTAGAACCCCACCCGCCACGACCAGCGCAGCACGCCCAGATTGAAGTCGAACAGCGCCCGCGGATACCGCTCCGTGAACAGGATGGCGAAGAACGCGACCACCGAGACGAAGAAGAAGGCGATCCACAGGAACAGCAGCACGATGTAGTGCGGGATGACCAGGATCCACTTGAGCAGCCAGAGCCAGCGCGACAGCGGATCGTCCAGGCGCGCCGACACGACGACGGGACGACCCCCGCCGGGCACGGGAGTGAAGCCGTTGGGGGTGGTCATGCGATCAACTCCTTCGCACGGGACTGGCCCGGAACGCCCCCTTCCAGCATGACGAAGGGCTCCCGGGCGTGCAGCCCGGACGCCATGACTCCGCTACTCGCTGCCGGGGACACCCCCGCAGGCGTACTTCCGGAACACGCTCCCGTCAGTACGCTGGAACGATGCGGAGCGATCCGGGAACGGCCACCGACAGTGATCCCGACCCCGGGCTCTACGGACCCGCGTCGGTCACCTGGAACTGCCACGGCGACCCGATGATGTGGATCGCCGGGGTCCGCGCGCTGTACCTCCAGGCCCTGCACCCCCGCGCCGTGCGCGGCGTCATGGAGAACTCCGCCGCATTCCAGGACAAGGGGGGCAGGCGCGACGCCTGGGGACGCCTGCTGCGCACCGCCGACTTCGTCGGCACCCTCACCTACGGAACCACCGGGGCCGCCGAACGGGCCGGCGCCCGGGTCCGCGCCATCCACCGCACCCTCACCGCCACCGACCCGGCCACCGGCGAACGCTTCCGCGTCGACGACCCCGAACTGCTCCTGTGGGTGCACTGCGCCCAGATCGACTCCTTCCTGCACGTCCTGCGCAGGTCGGGCGTACCGCTCACGGGGGCACAGGCCGACCGTTACGTCGCGGAGAACGTGGCGGGCGCCCGCCTCGTCGGCCTCGACCCGGACCGGGTGCCCGCCGACACCGCCGCCCTGGCCGCGTACTTCGAGCGGATCCGTCCCGAACTGGCCGCCGGCCCCGACGCCCACGCCGTCGACGCCTTCCTGCGCCGCCCGCCCGTCCATCCCCTGCTGCGGCCCGCCCGCCCCCTGCTGTGGCGCCCGGTGGCCGCCCTCGCCTACGGCTCACTGCCCGGCTGGGCGCACCGCCTGTACGGCAGACCGGCCCCCGCCCCACGCGCCGTCACCCGGCGCCTGCGCCTCACCGGACGCCTGCTGCGCACCATTCCCGCAGGTCTGCGCTGGCAGATGCCGCCAGGTCACATCTTGAGAGCAATGCGCCGCATGGGCTCCTCCAGTCGCCCCTCGGCGTACACACTGCGCAGAGCGGCGGCCATACTTGAGGTTCTTCCGCCGAAGGCAGGGGGAGGGCCGGGGAGGGAATGACGGCACAGCACGACAACGGGGGCGGCACCGAAAGATGGCGGAGAGCAGACTGATCCATGGCCGATACCGGTCACTGGACCTGATCGGCCGGGGCGGCATGGGTGAGGTGTGGCGCGCCCGCGACGAATCCCTCGGCCGTCATGTCGCCGTCAAGTGCCTCAAACCGCTCGGACCGGAACAGGACGCCCACTTCACCCAGGTGCTGCGCGAGCGCTTCCGGCGCGAGGCGCGGGTCGCGGCCTCGCTCCAGCACCGCGGCGTCACCGTCGTCCACGACTTCGGCGACGAGAGCGCCTCCGGCGGCATGCTCTACCTGGTCATGGAGCTGCTGGAGGGCCGCAACCTCAGCCAGCTGATGGAGGACAACGGCCGCCGCCCGCTGCCCGTGGACGTGGTCGTGGACATCGCCGAACAGGTCGCTGCCGCCCTCGCTTACACGCACGAGCAGGGCGTGGTGCACCGCGACCTGAAGCCGGCGAACATCATGCGGCTCACCGACGGCACCGTGAAGATCTGCGACTTCGGCATCGCCCGGCTCGCCCACGACATCGGCTTCACCGCCAAACTGACCGGCGGCGGCATGGCCATGGGCACCCCGCACTACATGTCCCCCGAGCAGATCGCCGGCGGCGAGGTCGACCACAGCAGCGACCTCTACTCGCTGGGCTGCGTGCTCTACGAGATCGCCACCGGCGCGCCGCCCTTCGACCTGGGCGACTCCTGGTCGGTGCTGGTCGGCCACCGGGACACCCCGCCCGTGCCGCCCCGGCAGCACCGGCCCGAACTGCCCGCCTACTTCGAGCAGGTGGTGCTCGACCTGCTCGCCAAGTGCCCCGAGGAGCGCCCGGCCGACGCCCGCCGGCTGCACGAGGGCCTGCTCGCGGCCCGCCGCGGTCCGCTGCCCGTCACGGGCCCGGTCGAGCTGCCCCTGCCCGCCTGGGCGCGGGGCATGACCGGCGGCCGCCCGGCGGGCATCGACGCCCGCCCGGCGAGCGGCGCGTGGACGGTGCTGACCGGTGCCTGGACGGTCGCCAAGCCGACCCCCGGTGCCGTGCCTGCCGTGCCTGCCGTGCCTGCCGTGCCGGCGGTACCGGTCGTACCTGCCGTGCCGGCCCGGCCGGCCGCCTCCGAGGACCCTCGCCTCACCGCCCCCTACGGCGTGCCGCGCCCGCCCGGCGACGCCGACCCCGAGCACCCCGACACCCTCACCGCCCGCTTCGAGGCGGCCTGCGCCCTGAGCCACTCCGGCCGCCCCGCCGACGCGCTCGCCGAACACCGCGCGGTCGCCGCCGCCCGCGCCCGCGTGCTCGGCCCCGACCACCCCGACAGCCTCGCCGCGCGCCAGGAGACCGCGTACGTCCTGGGCCAGCTCGGCCGCTACCAGCAGGCCCGGGAGGCGTACGAGGAAGTGCTCGCCGCCCGGATCCGGACCATGGGCGCCGACCACCCCGACACCCTCCTGTGCCGGCACAACCTGGTCTGCGCGCTCGGCCGCCTCGGCCGGTACGCCGAGGCCCACATCACCGCCGAAGAGGTGGCCGCCGCCCGGGCCCGGGCCCTCGGCCCCGACCATCCGGACACCCTGCTGACCCGCTACGAGGCGGCGTACGCGCTGGGCCAGCTCGGCTGCTGGGAGGACGCCCTCGACGGCTACCGGCAGGTGGCCGCCGCCCGGGAACGGACCCTGGGCCGCGACCACCCCGGCACCCTGGCCGCCCGCTACGAGGTGGGCATCGCGCTCGGCCGGCTCGGCCGCGGCACCGAGGCCCTCGACCTGTTCCGCTCCCTGGTCCGCGACCGCACCCGGGCGTACGGCGCCACCGACCCGGAGACCCTGCGGGCCCGCCACGTCCTCGGCGTCAACCTGGGCCGGCTGGCCCGCTGGGACGAGGCCGTGGCCGAGGCCCGCCAGGTGGGCGGGCTGCGCGCCAAGGTGCTGGGCGCCGACCACCCCGACACACTGGTCAGCCGCCGCGAGGTCGCCGTCGGGCTCGGCTGGCTCGGCCGCTGGGGCGAGGCACTGCCGATCTACCGGGAGATCGCCGGGGCGCGCGAGCGCGCGCTGGGCCCCGACCACCCCGAGACCCTGGACGCCCTCGGCGACGAGGCGTACTGCCTGGACCGGCTCGGCCGGGAGGCCGAGGCCGCCACCGTCCGGGCCCGTGCCGTCGAACTGCGCGGCCAGGGCTTCACCTACGGCAGCGCCCTGCCGCCGGCGGTCGGCGCGCCCGGCGCCTGAGGGTGTCTTCAGGGCCATGTCCCGCGGTCAGGGCGAGCTGGTGTCCCCGTCGACGGGTGTGAAGT
The DNA here is from genome assembly GCF_043199475.1 of Streptomyces sp. NPDC048603. Classification (NCBI taxonomy): domain Bacteria; kingdom Bacillati; phylum Actinomycetota; class Actinomycetes; order Kitasatosporales; family Streptomycetaceae; genus Streptomyces; species Streptomyces sp. NPDC048603. Next base: position 214,038 of record NZ_JBICVY010000008.1, read on the forward strand.
CGAGGACGACGTCGTTGCCGGGGCCACCGGTCATGGCGTCGGCGCCCGCGCCGCCGGTGAGCCCGTCGTTGCCGGGGCCGCCGCCGAGGACGTCGTCGCCGTTGCCGCCCGACAGCACGTCGTTGCCGCCCTCGCCCGCGAGGGTGTCGTTGCCGTTGCCGCCCAGCAGACCGTCGTTGCCGCCACCGCCGTCGAGGGTGTCCTCGCCGTCCTGCCCGTTGAGGACGTCGTTGCCGCCCGCGCCGCACAGGAGGTCGTGGCCGGAGCCACCGTCCAGGTTGTCGCTGCCGCCCTGACCGAGCAGGACGTCCGGACCCGCGGTACCCGTCAGGGTCTCGCTCGCGTCGCCGCCGACCTTCACCACGGCCGTGGCCGTCCCGGTGTCCTGGCCGTCGCTGACGGTGATGGTCAGCACCGCCGTGCCGGTCTGATCCGGGAGGGCGGTGGCGGTGACGGTGCGGTTCGCCCCGGCCCCGGCGAAGGTCACGTTGCCGGGGGGCACGAGGCCCGGGTTGGACGACACGGCGGAGAGGATCAGGTCGCCCGGGTCGCTGTCAGGGTCGGACACCAGGAGGTTCAGCGTGCCGGACCTGATGCCGCACGCGCCACCGGGCGTCACGGCCACGCTCGGGGCGCTGTTGCCGGACGGTGGAACCCCGAGGCCGCCGAAGGTGTCGACGGGGAAACCGTCCCATTCGGCCGCGGGGTTGAACGCGTCCGACGGGTTCGGGTCGCCGGTCGTGATCGCGGCCTTGCGCCGCAGGGTGTTGTCCATGGTGCTCTGCAGGCCGGTTCCCCACTCCACGCCCGGATCCACGCCGACCTGACCGATGGAGTCGATGACCGTGGTGCCGTTGCGGAGCACGACGGCGTCGTTGCCGTTGTACCAGGCACCGGTGTTGGTCTGGTCGGCCACGGCGAGGATCGCCGGGTCCGCCAGGGCCTGCGCCAGCACGAAGACGTCGCCCTGGGCGACGGTGCCGGTGAGGTTGATGGTCAGACCCGCCGTGGCGCTCCCGTTGAAGAAGTACTGCACGCTGTAGCCGGTCAGGCTGACCGGGGCACCGGTGTTGTTGAAGATCTCCAGTGCCTTGTTGTTCCCCGTGCCCTCCACGTACTCGGTGAAGAACAGGTCGGCCGACTGGGAGTGTGCCGGCGCGGCGGACAGCACCACGGGAACCGCGAGCGCGGCGAGGAAGACCGAGGCACGCCTCAGCCGGGTTCCGTTCACTCTTCCGCCCGCGGCCTGCTTCTTCCCACCGACCATGATGCCTCCCGTGCGCGGCTGCCCGGTGGGGTCGGGCCGACCCCGGCTCTCCGGCAACCGGTCGCAGCACACCTTGGACGGGTCGGGTCGGCGGCCCGGGGCGGGACACGCGAGGGTCGGCCGATGCGGTGACGAACTCGCCCGCAAGGAACGAACCCGGACGGTGCCGGGGCGAAGAGCACAGGGTGCGACGGACGGCGGCGCCCCGGCGGACCGGTTTCGGCCACGAGACCCCGGGCCTCCGCACGCCCCCTGGCCCGGAGATTGGTGCCGTGTTAGGAAGGGCCATGAACAGGACTCATGGCTTCCGGACGGACCTGTACGACGCCGTGATCGTCGGCGGTGGACACAACGGGCTGGTGGCGGCCGCCTACCTGGCCCGCGCCGGGCACTCCGTACTGCTCCTCGAACGGCTCGGGCACACCGGCGGCGCCGCCGTCTCCACCCGCCCGTTCGCGGGCGTCGATGCCCGGCTCTCCCGCTACTCGTACCTGGTCTCGCTGCTGCCGCCGAAGATCGTGAGCGACCTGGGACTGGACTTCGCGGTGCGCAAGCGCACGGTCTCCTCCTACACCCCGGCGGTCCGTGACGGCCGGGCCACCGGACTGCTGGTCGGCGGCGGGGAGGAGCGGACCCGGGAGTCCTTCGCCCGGCTGACCGGCTCGGACCGGGAGTACGAGCGCTGGCGCGAGTTCTACGCCATGACCGGGCGGGTCGCGCGGCAGGTGTTCCCCACGCTCACCGAACCGCTGCCGGACCGGGCGGAACTGCGCAAGCGGATCGACGACGAGACCGCCTGGCGGGCCCTGTTCGAGGAGCCGCTCGGGGTGGCGCTGGAGGAGCGCTTCACCGACGACCTGGTGCGGGGCGTGGTGCTGACCGACGGTCTGATCGGCACCTTCGCCGACGCCCACGACCCGTCGCTGGCACAGAACCGCTGCTTCCTCTACCACGTGATCGGCGGCGGCACGGGGGACTGGGACGTGCCCGTCGGCGGGATGGGCGCCCTGACGGACGCGCTGGCCGGGGCCGCCCGGGCGGCCGGGGTGGAGATCGCCACCGGGCACGAGGCGGTACGGATCGACACCGACGGCGTGGACTCCGCCGAGGTGACGTTCCGTACGGCCTCGGGCGAGGGCCGCGTCGCCTGCCGCCGGGTGCTGGTGGGCGCCTCGCCCCGGGAACTCGGCCGGCTGCTGGGCGAGGAACCGCCCGCACCCGCGGCCGAGGGCGCCCAGCTGAAGGTGAACATGCTGCTGCGGCGGCTGCCCAGGCTCCGCGACTCCGCCGTCGACCCGCACGAGGCGTTCGCGGGGACCTTCCACATCGGGGAGGGGTACGCCGAACTCGCCCGCGCCTACGCGCAGGCCGCCTCGGGGGAGCTGCCGGCCGCACCGCCCTCGGAGATCTACTGCCACTCGCTGACCGACCCCTCGATCCTCGGCCCGGAACTGGTGGAGCGCGGCTACCAGACGCTGACCCTGTTCGGACTGCACACCCCCGCCCGGCTGTTCGAACGGGCCAACGAGGAGACCCGGGAGGTGCTGCTGGCCGGGACCATCGCCCAGCTCGACGCCCACCTCGCCGAGCCGCTGATGGACTGCCTGGCGGAGGACGAGGACGGCCGCCCCTGCATCGAGGCCAGGACCCCCCTGGACCTGGACCGCGACCTGCGGCTGCCCGGCGGCAACATCTTCCACCGCGAACTGTCCTGGCCGTACGCGGCGGAGCGGGACGCGGAGGGAACGGCGGGCGCGGTGGGCGCGGCGGGCCGGTGGGGCGTGGAGACGCGGCACCGCACCGTGCTGCTGTGCGGCGCGGGCGCCGTGCGCGGCGGCGGCGTCAGCGGCATCCCGGGCCACAACGCGGCGATGGCGGTGCTGGAGGGCTCCTGAGACGGCTCGGGCCAGGGTGCCCTCCGGGATGTGCGGGCGGCCTCCGGAATGGGCGCTGCGAAGCCTCGACTGGGCGGTACGGGTCCGTTCTGCATACGCTGGAAGGGAATCTCCGGGCACACAGCCCTCCCGACATGGTCCGATCGGAGCGGACACCGTCGGTTCTGTCTTCCGAGGCCGTGCCACCTTCAGCACATACCGGACCCTTCCTTCGGCATCGCCGGGCCTGCGAGCGGCACCGCGCGCCGGTGGGCCGTGCCCGTAGGCGGTCCCTCGCACAGTGTCGTCGTGAGGGAGAGCAATACCCATGGACCTCAACACGATCACCGAAGTCGTCCGGCGCCCGCCCGACCGGCCGGGCGAGGTCTGGCGCGAAGGCGACGCCTGGCTCGCGGGCGGGACCTGGCTGTTCTCCGCCGAGCAGCCGGACCTGCACCGCCTGGTCGACCTGACGGCGCTGTCCTGGGACTCCCTCGTCCCGAGTGAGGCGGGCCTGGAGATCGGCGCCACGTGCACCATCCGCGACCTGTACGCATTCGAGCCGCCCGCCCACTGGACCGCGGGCGGCCTCATCGCGAAGAGCTGCGAGGCGTTCCTGTCCTCGTTCAAGGTCTGGAACTCCGCCACCGTCGGCGGCAACATCTGCATGTCCTTGCCGGCCGGTCCGATGATCACGCTGACGGTCGCCCTGGAGGCCGAGTACGAGCTGTGGGCCCCGGACGGATCCGTGCGCACGGTCGACGCCCTCGACTTCGTGACCGGCAACCACCTGAACGTCCTCACTCCCGGGGAGATCCTGCGACGGGTCCGCATCCCTGCGCGCGCCCTGCGTAAACGTGTCACGCACCGGCGCTTCTCGCTCACCCGCCTCGGCCGATCGACGGTGTTCCTCATCGGTACGCATACGCGGGGAACGAGCGACCTGATGCTCACCGTCACGGCGGGTACCACACGGCCCGTGCGCCTGGCCTTCGACACCATGCCAGACGCGGGCACCCTGCAGCAGAGCATCGACGTCATCGCCGCCGACGTCTGGTTCGCCGATCCGAACGGCACCCCCGACCACCGCCGCCACCTGACGAAGCACTTCGCCGAAGAGATCCGCCGGGAACTGATGTCCGGAGACCTGCCATGACGTACACCGTGAACGGCAGGAGCTTCGACGAGGAGCCGGCCCCCGGCCAGTGCCTGCGGACCTTCCTGCGGTCACTCGGCCACTACGGCGTCAAGAAGGGCTGCGACGCCGGAGACTGCGGTGCGTGCACCGTCTGGCTGGACGGCGTACCGGTGCACAGCTGCATCACCCCCGCCTTCCGGGCGGACGGCCGTGAGGTGACCACGATCGAGGGGCTGGGATCACCAGGGAGCCTGCATCCCGTACAGCGGCGGTTCCGCGACGCCCCGGGGTTCCAGTGCGGCTTCTGCACCGCCGGGATGATCATGACCTCGGCCACCTTCACCGAGGCCCAGAAGCAGGACCTGCCGCGGGCGCTGAAGGGCAACCTGTGCCGCTGCACCGGCTACCGGGAGATCGAGGACGCCGTGAAGGGCATCACCGGTATCGAAACGCCCGGGCCGGGAAGGGCGGTCGGGACGAGCGTCGGCGCGCCGGCCGCCGAGGACGTGGTGACCGGCCGCGCCGAGTTCACCATGGACACCCACATGGAGGGCATGCTGCACCTCAAGGTGCTGCACTCGCCCCACGCCCACGCCCGGATCGCCTCCATCGACAAGACCGCCGCGCTCGCGGTGCCCGGCGTGCACCGCGTCTACACCTGGGAGGACGTACCGCGCAAACGGTTCACCACGGCGATCCACACCGACCACCTCGTCGACCCGGACGACACCCACATCCTCGACGCCACGGTCCGCTTCGTCGGCCAGCGCGTCGTCGCGGTCCTCGCCGACACGGTCGGCGCGGCGGAGGAGGGCTGCCGCAAGGTGAACGTGGAGTACGAGGTGCTGCCGGCGGTTCTCGACCCCGAGCAGGCCATGGCCGACGGCGCGCCCCAACTGCACAGCTCCGACGACCCGTTCGCCCGCGACCCGGCCCGCAACATCCTGCTGGAACTCCACTCGCACATCGGCGACGTCGACGCGGGTTTCGCCGCCGCCGACGTGATCCACGAAGGCACCTACTTCTCCCCGCGCGTGCAGCACGCGCACCTCGAAACCCATGGCTCGATCGCCTGGATGGAGGATGGCCGGCTGAACGTCCGCACCAGTTCGCAGTCGCCGTCGATCGCCAAGGTCAAACTGGCCTACCTCTTCGCGCTCCGCCCGGACCAGCTCCGCGTGTTCTGCACGCGCGTCGGCGGCGGGTTCGGCGGCAAGCAGGAGGTCATCTCGGAAGACCTCGCCGCGCTCGCCGCCCTCGACACCGGGCGGCCCGTCTGCTTCGAGTACACGCGCGAGGAGGAGTTCACCACCGCCTCGCCCCGGCACCCGATGAAGCTGACGGTCAAGCTCGGCGCGAAGGCGGACGGCACGCTCACCGCGTTCGAGGTGCGCAACGTCTCCAACACCGGCGCCTACGGCAACCACGGCGGCGAGACGCTGTACGCGGGCGGCGCCGCCGTCATGATCTACCGCTGCCCCAACAAGAAGTACGACGCCTACTCCGTCTACACCAACACCGTTCCGAGCGGGGCGCTGCGCGGGTACGGGATGACCCAGCCGGCGTTCGCCGTGGAATCGGCGATGGACGAACTGGCCCTCGCCCTGCACATGGATCCGCTCGACCTGCGACGCCGCAACATCGTGCGCCCCGGTGACTCCCTCGTCGCCATGCACGACGGTCCCGACGACGTGATGTTCAACGAGGACGGGCTGTCCAAGTGCATCGACCTCGTGGCGGGCGCCCTTGCCCGTACCTCCGACCAGCCGTCCCCCGGCCCGGGGTGGCTCGTCGGGGTCGGGGTGGCGAGTTCCCTGCACGAGACCGCGCCTCCGACCGACCACATCTCCGAGGCCTGGATCACCCTCGGCGACGACCTCGTCTACGAGCTGGCCGTCGGCACCGTCGAATTCGGCGAGGGCACGTCCACCGCCCACGTGCAGATCGCGGCCAACCAGCTGGGTACGACCCCGTCGCGGATCCGCCTGGTGCAGTCCGACACCGACCGTACCGGATTCGACACCGGTGCGTTCGCCAGTGCCGGACTGTTCGTGGCGGGCAACGCGGTCCTCCGCGCGGCCAACGCGGTACGCGACCGCATCCTGGAGTTCGCCGCCGCGCACACGGGTGTCCACGTCGTGATGTGCACGATGGACGACGAGTACGTGGTCTGTGGGGACGATCGCGTCGCGCTGGCCGAGCTCGTCGCCCTCGCCCAGGCGCGCGGCATCCGCTTCACCGCGGCCCGCAAGGCCTACGGCTCGCCCCGCAGCGTGACCTCCAACACCCAGGGGTTCCGCATCGCCGTCCACCAGGTGACGGGGGAGATCCGCGTCCTGTACAGCGTGCACGCGGCCGACGCAGGAGTGCTGATCAACCCCGAGCAGGTCCGGGGACAGGTGGACGGTGGTGTCGCCCAGGGCATCGGATTCGCCCTGACCGAGAACTACCAGGTCGACGCGGACGGTGCCATGGTCAACCCGAACCTCCGCAACTACCGGATTCCCACCTACGCGGACGTCCCCCGCACCGAACTCCTGCTGGTGGGCTCGTCGGACTCCGTCGGACCCATGCGGGCGAAGGGTATGGCGGAATGCTGCATCAACCCGGTGGCCCCCGCCCTGGCGAACGCGCTCCGCGACGCCACGGGCGTCCGCTACCGCGAACTGCCCCTCACCCCGGAGCGCATCTACAGCCGGATCGGTGAGAGCCAGTGGGCGCGGACGGGCACGGGACGATGACCACCGAGAAGCACGCCGAGAAACACATGGACGCCGCGGCGACGGTCATCATCGGCCACAAGATCCGGCCCGGAATGGAGCACGAGTACGCGAAGTGGCAGGAGGACGTCAACGCCGCTGCCTCCCGGTACCCCGGACACCTCGGCGCCGAGGTGTCCCCGCCGACGGACCTGCAGCCCGACTGGGTCGTCGTCTACCGGTTCGACTCGATCGCCCATCTCCAGGCATGGATCAACGGTGCGACCAGGCAGAGACTCCTCGACAGCGGCGAGAAGTACTTCGACGGTCCCGGGACGCAGCAGGTGATCAGCGGCGGTACGCAGCCGGCGGACCCGCTCGTCACCGTGGTGGTCACCCACCGCGTCCCCCCGCACCACGTGGACGACTTCCTCGCCTGGCAGAACCACATGACCGAGGAGGAGAGCAAGTTCGAAGGGTTCCGGGGGACCGAGGTCTTCCGCCCGGTCGAGGGACTCCAGGACGAGTGGACCACCCTGTACCGGTACGACAACGCCGAGCACCTGGATGCCTGGCTGACCTCGGCGACGCGGCAGGAACTCCTCGCCGAGGGCAAGAAGTTCAACGACTTCAAACTGCACACGATCGACAACTCGTTCGGCAGCTGGTTCGCCTTCGAGGAGAACGGCAAGGAAGCGCCCCCGCCCTCGGAGACCAAGACCGCCGTCGCGGTCTGGGTCGGCCTGTACCCGACCGTCGTCCTGCTGACGCTCCTGCTGTCGCCGCTGAAGTGGCCCCTCTGGTTCGGGCTGCTCGTGGGCAACCTGCTGTCGAGCTTCATCATGAGCTTCTTCACGATGCCCTACTACGTGAACCGGCTGCTCAGGCGGTGGCTGTGGCCGCGCCCGGACGAACCGGCCACGAGGACCAACCTCATCGGCCTCGGCACCGTCGCCGCGGTGACCGTGTTCTGGGTCGTGGTCTTCTACCTCGTGACACGGCAGATCTGGACGCTGCCCTGACCTTCGGGCGGTGCGGCCGGAGACCGCCCCGCCCGCGGTCAGCGGGTCGTGGTCAGCCGCGGCTGCGGTACGCGCACGAGGGCGGCCAGCAGCACCAGCGCGGCGGCGGTGAGCAGGAGTGCCTGCAACGGCCAGCCCAGACGGAGGTACGCCGCTCCGGCCAGGCCGCCGGCGAACATGGCGACGACCGACCCGGCCCGCCGGGCGGTGGCGCCCCGCACGTGCCCGAACGCCGGGTCGTGACCGAGCGGCGAACCGCCGACGAACGCGGTCATGGCACGGGTCACCAAGGTGGTCGGCATGTCGGGAACGCTGACCCGCATCGCGGTGACGTTGCGCATGCCCATGGTCGCGGCCAGCAGGGCGATGGTGGCGAGGTGGCGGCCGGTGGGGGAGGAGCGCACCGGCTCCAGGTCCCAGGCGATCACGGCGGCCACGGACATCAGCGCGGCCTCGATGAGCAGGGCGATGACGAACCAGCGCTGCCGGTGTGCCTCCAGCTGCCGCTCCAGGCGGGCTCCGGCCAGCGCGCCGACAGCGAACGCGCCGAGGGAGGTGGCGGGGCCCACGACCGACAGCCCGCCCGCGCCGAGCGTGCCGAAGGCGAGGAACAGCACGTTCCCGGTCTGCATGCCGGTGAACACGGTGCCGAGCGCGAGCAGGCTGGCCGCTTCGACCAGGCCGGTGACCACGGTGAGGACGGCCATCAGCGCGGCGAGGGCCGTCAGCGGGCGCCCGAAGGTCCGGGCAGGGCCGGGCTGCCCGGCGGGCGGCCGGGCCGGCTGCTCGTCCGGTTGCGGTGGCTGGGGCGGCTGCACGGTCCCTCGGCCTCCTTCTGTCCGTTCCGGTCGTTCCGGTTCAGTCGGCCGAGCGGGTCCAGCCGGCCGCCTCGATGCGGGCGGCGTCCTGCGGGCGGTCCTCGGCGAACAGCGGTGCCCCGGCCCGCTCCGAGATCCGCAGCACGTCCAGGTACACCCCGCGCCCCACGTACCGGCCGGTGGCCGTGTGGCGGAAGCGGACCCGGACCTCCCGTCCCGCCCAGGCGGCGAGGGACGCCTCCAGGCGGTGCCAGATCCGTCCGGACCAGCCGCCCACGGTGCCGCCCGGCCACTCCTCCGGGCTGCCTCCGGTGGTGCGGACGGTGGTGAAGGGCACGGGGGTCCATGCCACACCGTCGGCCGAGGCTTCGAGGGTCAGCGAGCCCTCGCCGGGCACCGTGTCCCACCAGACGGCGCAGCGCAGGCGGGCACCGTCGCCGGAGGGGGTGACCGGGGGGAGGGTGAGGGTGCCGGATCCGCCGGGGGTCATTCCGGAGAACCAGGCGGCCCCGCCGTGCCGGGTGCGGACCGGTACGGCGCGGGCGAAGGCGTTGCCGGCGGCGACGCGGGGAGCGCTGCCGGCCCGCCAGGTGCGCACCGGGTGGACGGAGTTGCCGAGCAGGATGAGGAAGGAGTCGGTGGACGGGTCCAGCACCAGGGAGGTGCCGGTGAAGCCGGTGTGGCCGGCGGACTGCGGGGTGGCCATCGCGCCCATGTACCAGTGCTGGTAGAGCTCGAAGCCGAGGCCGTGGTCGTGGCCGGGGAAGGCGGTGTTGAAGTCGGTGAACAGCAGCTCGACGGAGGCGGGGCGGAGGATCCGCTTGCCGGCGTAGGCGCCCCCGTCGAGCAGCGCGCGGGCGAGGACGGCCAGGTCCCAGGCGGTGCCGAAGATGCCGGCGTGGCCGGCGACCCCGCCCAGGGCGTACGCGTTCTCGTCGTGGACCGCGCCCCAGACCAGGCCGCGGTCCACGCCGGACCAGGGCGGGCGCTGCACCTCGGTGGCTGCGGTGATCCGGCGCCAGGAGAGCGGTGGGTTGTAGCGCGTGCGGTGCATTCCGAGCGGAGCGGTGATCTCGTCGTGGAGCAGGGTGTCCAGGGTGCGACCGGTGATCCGTTCCAAGAGCAGCTGCAGCGCGATCAGGTTCAGGTCCGAGTACCTGTACACGCTCCCGGGCGTCTCCTGAGGCTGCACCGACCACAGCAGCCGCAGCCGGCCCTCCCGGGTGGACTCGTGGTAGAAGGGCGCCCACGAGCGCAGCCCCGAGGTGTGGGTGAGCAGCTGACGGACCGTGATCCGCTCCTTGCCGCCGCCGGTGAACTCGGGGAGGTACCGGTCGACCCGGGCCTCCAGATCCAGCCGGCCGCGTTCCATCTGCTGCACCGCGAGCACCGAGGTGAACAGCTTGGTCAGCGAGGCCAGGTCGAAGACGGTGTCCTCCGCCACCGCGATCCGCTCCGCGGCGGGGAACTCGCGCGGCCGGTCGGTCCGGCCGTCGTAGTCGGCGTACCGGACCGCGTCCCCCATCGCCCGGTGCAGGGCGACCGTACGCCCCCGTCCCGCGAGCACCACGGCACCGGCGTAGTAGGGGTGCTCCGGCGAAGGACCGAGGAAACGCCGGGCCGCGTCCGCCACCGCCTCCAGGTGCCGCTCCACCAGTCCCGCCTGCCGGGCCGATCCGTACCGCAGCCGCAGCCCCTGCAACGCCCGCCGCTCGGCCGGCCCGCCCGCCGCCCCGGCACTCCCGGGCAGCGCGGCCCCGAGCAGCACCACCCCGCCGAGGGCCAGCAGGCGCGCCCCGAGCCGCCTCCGGCTCAGCCCGCCTCCGGCCGCGCCCGGGCGCCCGCCTCCGTGCCCGCCCGCCGCAGGCGCGCAGTCCTCGCCCCCGCTCCGGTGCGGGGCATCCCCGGCCGCGGCATCCGTCCCTCCGCGCCCGCGGCCGCGGAGGCCGCTCGTGCGCGTGCCGCCGCCGTCCCGGTCGCCCCGCCAACTTCCGTGCCCGCAGGGGCTCGTCCGGCCGTCGTCGGCCGGGCCCCCGGCGGCATCCGCTGCCCGGGCCGTGGGGATCCCGTCCGGGGCGGCCGCCCCGGACGGTGCGCCCGTCCTGCCCGACCCGCCGGGGAGGCCGGCCGCCGGCCCCTGGTGCGCCCCCGCGCACGCCCCTTCGCACGCCCCCGTCTCCCCGTCCATGAGCCGTCCTCCTGTCCGTCCTCGCGCACGCTAACGGTTATCTGCCCGCCCGCCCGGCACCTGGCGCCCCGACCGGCCCGCAAAGAATCTGACGCTGCATCAGAAAACCTCTTCCCTCGGCTGCCGCGCTGCGGCATCCTGCGCCCCATGGAGACGGAGCTGAGCAAGAAACTGGGAGTCGAGCACGCCATCTTCGGCTTCACGCCCTTCCCGGCGGTCGCCGCTGCCATCACCCGCGCCGGCGGCTTCGGCGTCCTGGGTGCGGTGCGCTACACCGCCCCTGACGAGCTCAGGCGCGATCTCGACTGGATACAGGCCCACACCGACGGCAAGCCCTACGGCCTGGACGTCGTCATGCCCGCCAAGAAGGCCGTGGACGGTGTCACCGAGGCCGACATCGAGGCGATGATCCCCGCCGGGCACCGCGAGTTCGTCCGCGACACCCTCGCCAAGCACGACGTCCCCGTGCTCCCCGAGGGCGAGGCCTCCGGCTGGCGCATCACCGGCTGGATGGAACAGGTCGCCCGCAACCAGCTCGACGTCGCCTTCGACTATCCCATCAAGCTCCTCGCCAACGCCCTGGGCTCGCCGCCCGCCGACGTCATCGCCCGCGCCCACGACCACGGCGTGCTCGTCGCCGCCCTGGCCGGCAGCGCCAAGCACGCCCGCCGGCACGCCGAGGCCGGCATCGACATCGTCGTCGCGCAGGGCTACGAGGCCGGCGGCCACACCGGCGACATCGCCACCATGGTCCTGGTCCCCGAGATCGCCGAGGCCGTGGCCCCGCTGCCGGTGCTCGCCGCCGGCGGCATCGGCAGCGGCGAACAGGTCGCCGCCGGCCTGGCCCTGGGCGCCCAGGGCGTCTGGCTCGGCTCCCTCTGGCTCACCACCACCGAGGCCGACCTGCACTCCCGGGCCCTCACCGAGAAGCTGCTCGCCGCCGGCAGCGGAGACACCGTCCGCTCCCGCGCCCTCACCGGCAAGCCCGCCCGCCAGCTCCGCACCGAGTGGACCGACGCCTGGGACGACCCGAACGGCCCGGGAGCCCTCCCCATGCCGCTCCAGGGCCTCCTCGTCGCCGACGCCGTCTCCCGCATCCAGAAGTACGAGGTCCAGCCCCTGCTCGGCACCCCCGTAGGCCAGATCGTCGGCCGGATGAACAGCGAACGCAGCGTCCGGGCCGTGTTCGACGACCTCACCCGCGGATTCGAGCGGGCGGTCGACCGCATCAACCGCATCGCCGGCCGAGCCTGAGGAGGAGCGAGCCCGCCATGACCGAGCCCGCCAAGACCGAGCCCGCCGAGACCGAGACCGCCACCAAGGTGCCGAACGGATTCTGGGCCCAGGCCGCCGCCGACCCCGACCGGATCGTGCTCACCGCTCCGAACGGAGAGCAGTGGTCCGCCGGCCGCCTCCACGCCGACGCCAACCGCCTCGTGCACGGCCTGCGCGCCGCCGGTCTGGAACGCGGCGACGCCTTCGCCGTCGTCCTCCCCAACGGCGTCGAGTTCTTCACCGCCTACCTCGCCGCCTCACAGGCCGGCTTCTACCTCGTCCCCGTCAACCACCACCTGGTCGGCCCCGAGATCGCCTGGATCGTCTCCGACTCCGGCGCCAAGGTGCTGATCGCCCACGAGCGGTTCGCCGAGGCCGCCGGAGCCGCCGCCGACGAGGCGGCCCTGCCCGCGAGCCACCGCTACGCCGTCGGAACCGTCGCCGGCTTCCGCCCGTACGCCGGACTCCTCGACGGCCGGCCGGACACCGCCCCCGCCGAGCGCACCCTCGGCTGGGTGATGAACTACACCTCCGGCACCACCGGCCGGCCGCGCGGCATCCGCCGCCCCCTGCCCGGCAGGCTTCCGGAGGAGACTTACCTCGGCGGCTTCCTCGCCATCTTCGGCATCCGCCCCTTCGACGACAACGTCCACCTGGTGTGCTCGCCGCTGTACCACACGGCCGTCCTTCAGTTCGCCGGGGCGTCCCTGCACATCGGCCACCCGCTGGTGCTGATGGACAGGTGGACCCCCGAGGAGATGCTCCGCCTCATCGACGCCCACCGGGCCACCCACACCCACATGGTGCCCACCCAGTTCCACCGCCTGCTCGCGCTCCCGCAGCAGACCAGGGACGCGTACGACGTGTCCTCCATGCGGCACGCCATCCACGGCGCCGCGCCCTGCCCCGACCACGTCAAGCGGGCCATGATCGAGTGGTGGGGCCACTGCGTCGAGGAGTACTACGCGGCCAGCGAGGGAGGCGGCGCGTTCGCCACCGCCGAGGAATGGCTCAAGAGGCCCGGGACCGTCGGCAAGGCATGGCCGATCAGCGAGCTCGCCGTCTTCGACGACGAGGGCAACCGGCTGCCCGCCGGTGAACTCGGCACCGTCTACATGAAGATGAGCACCGGCGGCTTCAGCTACCACAAGGACGAGGGCAAGACCCGGAAGAACCGCATCGGGGACTTCTTCACCGTCGGCGACCTCGGGGTCCTCGACGAGGAGGGATACCTGTTCCTCCGCGACCGCAAGATCGACATGATCATCTCGGGCGGGGTCAACATCTACCCCGCCGAGATCGAGTCCGCGCTGCTCACCCACCCCGCCGTGGCCGACGCCGCCGCCTTCGGCATCCCGCACGCCGACTGGGGCGAGGAGGTCAAGGCGGTCGTCGAGCCCGCCGAGGGCTTCACCGCCGGACCCGCCCTGTCCGCCGAGATCCTGGCCCACTGCGCACGCCGTCTCGCCGGCTACAAACGCCCCAGGAGCGTGGACTTCATCGCCGCCATGCCGCGCGACCCCAACGGAAAGCTGTACAAGCGCCGACTGCGCGACCCCTACTGGGAGGGCCACGACCGCCCGATGTGACCCGGGGACCGGGAGCCCGGGGGCGGACCCGGCCCTCCACGAGGTGTCGGGTTCGTCCCGGCTGTCCACGTCATGGCAGGTTTGGGGGCATGAGTACGGCAACGCGGAGATCCCCCCTGACCGACTGGACCCTGCTGGTCCCCCTCGTGGCGCTCGTCGCGCTGATCCTGAGCTGGGGGCGGGCCCTGCCCGGCTGGGCGGTGGGACTGGTGGCGCTCTGCCTGGCCGGTGCCGTCCTGGCCGCCGTCCACCACGCCGAGGTGGTGGCCCACCGGGTCGGCGAACCCTTCGGCTCGCTGGTCCTCGCCGTCGCCGTCACCGTCATCGAAGTGGCCCTGATCGTCACCCTGATGGCCGACGGCGGTCCCAAGACCGCCACCCTCGCCCGCGACACCGTCTTCGCCGCGGTGATGATCACCTGCAACGGCATCGTCGGCCTGTCCCTGCTCGTCGGGGCCCTGCGCAACCGGGTCGCCGTCTTCCACGCGGAGGGCTCCGGCGCCGCCCTCGCCACCGTCGCCACCCTCGCCGTGCTGAGCCTCGTCCTGCCCACCTTCACCACCAGCAAGCCCGGCCCCGAGTTCTCCACGCCCCAACTGGCCTTCGCCGCAGTGGCCTCGCTCGCCCTCTACGCGCTGTTCATCGGCGTCCAGACCGTCCGGCACCGGGACTACTTCCTCCCGGTGGAGACCGGCGGCACCTCCTCCGAAGACGATCACGCCGAGCCGCCCGCCCTCCGCGCCGCCGTGCTCAGCTTCGGCCTGCTGCTGGTGGCCCTGGTCGCGGTGGTCGGCGACGCCAAGGCCGTCTCGCCCACCATCGAGTCCGCCGTCGCCGGCGCCGGCCTCCCACAGGCCGTCGTCGGCGTGATCATCGCCCTGCTGGTGCTGCTTCCCGAGACCCTGGCCGCCGTCCGCGCCGCCCGCCGCAACCGGGTCCAGACCAGCCTCAACCTGGCCTACGGCTCCGCCATCGCCAGCATCGGCCTCACCATCCCCGCCATCGCCCTGGCCTCCGTATGGCTGTCCGGGCCGCTGGTCCTCGGGCTCGGTCCGACCCACATGGTGCTGCTCGCCCTGACCGTGGTCGTCGGCGCGCTGACCGTGGTCCCCGGCCGGGCCACCCTCCTCCAGGGCGGCGTCCACCTGGTCATCCTCGCCGCCTACCTCTTCCTCGCGGTGAGTCCCTGACGGTCCGGAGCCCTGCCGGAAGACGCCCGGATCTGCCAGCATCCGGCTTGACATCCCATCGGTGAGACGAGGTCGGCGTGACGAAGCAGCAGGTCCGGCACCACACCGTCGACGGCCTGGTCCGGGACAGTGCGGCCCGGGTCCCGGACCGGACGGCCGTCCGCTACCGGGACCGGTGCTGGACGTACGCCGGACTCGACGCGGCGGTCTCCGCCGCGGCCGCCCTGTTCCGCGGGCCCTGGGGACTGGCCGCGGGCGACCGCGTCGCCACCTTCGCCCACAACTCCGACGCCTACCTGGTCGCCTATCTGGCCTGCGCGCGGGCCGGGCTGGTGCACGTACCCGTCAATCAGAACCTGACGGGCGAGGACCTGGAGCACATCCTGGGCAACTCCGGCAGCTCCCTGGTCCTCGCCGACCCGGAGCTCGCCGGGAAGGTCCCCGCCGGGTACCCGGTGCGTCCGCTGCAGGCCGTGACGGCCGCGCCCCCGGCCCCGTACGACCCGTCCGCCGACCCCACCGTGCTGCTGCAGCTGCTCTACACCTCCGGGACCACCGCGCTCCCCAAGGGGGCGATGATGACGCACGAGGCGCTGTGTCACGAGTACGAGAGCGCCATCGAGGCCCTCGACCTGGCGGAAGGGGACCGCCCGGTCCACTCCCTCCCGCTCTACCACTCGGCGCAGATGCACGTCTTCCTGCTGCCCTACCTGGCCGTCGGCGCGGAGAACACCATCCTGGACGCCCCGGTCGCCGAGCGGATCTTCGACCTGGTGGAGGAGGGCCGCGCGGACAGCCTGTTCGCCCCGCCCACCGTGTGGATCGGCCTGGCCAACCACCCGGAGTTCACCGTCCGCGACCTGGGCGCGTTGCGCAAGGCGTACTACGGCGCCTCGATCATGCCCGTCCCCGTCCTGGAACGGCTCCGGAGCCGGCTGCCGGGCCTGGCCTTCTACAACTGCTTCGGCCAGTCCGAGATCGGCCCGCTCGCCACCGTCCTCGGGCCGGACGAGCACGAGGGCCGGATGGACTCCTGCGGCCGCCCCGTACGGCACGTGGAGGCGAAGGTCGTCGACGAGGAGGGGGCGGACGTCCCCGACGGCACGCCCGGCGAGGTGGTGTACCGCTCCCGGCAGCTGTGCCAGGGCTACTGGAACGACCCCGCCGCCACCGGACAGGCCTTCCGCGAGGGCTGGTTCCGCTCGGGCGACCTGGCGGTCCGCGACGCGGAGGGCTACTACACCGTCGTCGACCGGGTGAAGGACGTCATCAACTCGGGTGGCGTCCTGGTCGCCTCCCGGCAGGTCGAGGACGCCCTCTACACCCATGCGGGCGTGGCGGAGGCGGCCGTGATCGGCCTGCCGGACGACCGGTGGATCGAGGCCGTCACCGCGGTCGTCGTCCCGCGCGGCACGGTGACGGAGGAGGAACTCCTCACCCATGCCCGCGAACGCCTGGCCCACTTCAAGGCCCCCAAGCGCGTCCTCTTCGTCGACTCCCTCCCGCGCAACGCCAGCGGCAAGATCCTCAAACGCGAACTCCGCACCCGCTTCACCGGCTGACACGCCGGAGACCAGGGGAAATCCCGTGGCCGACGGGCTCGGGAGACCGGTAGCGTCCGGTCTCCCGCGGGCCGTTCCAGTGGCCCGCCCAGCGCGGAGAGCGATGACGATGACCGACCGGCGACCTACGACGACCCTGTGGCGGCCCACCGGGCCCGAGGAGCTGGAGCTGGTCCGGGAGTCGGACTGGCGCGCCTGGCCGCCGCGGCTGCCCGACCAGCCGATCTTCTATCCGGTCCTGAACGAGGACTACGCGATCAGGATCGCGCGGGACTGGAACGTCAAGCACAGCGGCGTGGGGTACGTGACCCGATTCGAGGTCGAGTCGGAGTTCGCCGCCCTGTACCCGGTGCGGCAGGCGGGGGGACGGACGATCCTGGAGCTGTGGGTGCCGGCGGAGGAGCTGGCCGAGTTCAACGCGCACATCGTCGGCAGGATCGAGGTCGTGCACGAATTCCGTTAGCGGCGGACGGCGGACGGCGGACGGCGGACGGCGGGTGGCGTCCGGCTGTCAGCGGCCGGTGGCGGCGCGGGCCAGGATGCGCAGGGGGGCCAGTGTGCCGTAGCCGATGTCCTGGCTCAGGGCCGCGGGTCCGGCGCGTTCGACCAGCGTGAGCTGGTGGGCCATCAGCTCCAGCATGGTGCGGCCGACCCGGCGCAGACCCGGGTCGGAGTGGCCGACCACGTCCCGCGCGGCGTCGAGCGCGGCCCGGGCGAGGGCGCACTCACCGGCCAGGAGCGCCCGCACCCCGGTGGTGTCGCGCCCCTGTTCGAGGTCGGTACGGGTCACCCCGTGCCCGTCCAGCCGGTCCAGCGGCAGGCACAGGCGGCCCGAGGCCAGGTCGCCCGCCAGATCGGCGAGGAAATCGACCCGCTGCGCGGCGTCCACGAAACGGCGCCAGGCCGCGGCCTGTTCCGCGTCCGGTCCGCCCGGGTACTGCAGTCCGGTGAAGACTGTGATCCCCGGCCAGGCATAGGCCTCCACGTACGCCTGGAAATCGGCCTCGGTGGCGAAGCCGGTGAACCCCGCCTCGGCGGTCTCCGCCCCCGCGAGGAAACTCTTGATCCAGTGGTCGGGCAGCCCGCGCACCGACACGGCGTGCGCGTAGGCGCGCAGGACCGGATCCGTGCCGCCGCCGGCGGCGAGCCGCTCGGCCAGCGAGGCGAGGCCGGAGGAACGTTCCTCCGCCGTGCCGTTCTCGGCGATGTCGTCGACCAGGTTCATGAAGGCCAGACCCGCCGTCAGATACGGGACCAGGGGCGGCGCGGCCAGCAGGCGCAGGGCCAGGTAGGGGGCCTTCTCGCGGCTCAGCACCCGTCGGGCGGCGGCGGTGTAGTCGGCCCGCAGGGCCGGGCCGGTCACGTCGGCCGAGGTGAGGGTGCGGCGCCAACTGGGCAAGGGACTACTCCATTCGGGTGATCGTGTGATCACCGTACCCGGAGGGTTCCGGCGGGTCCTGGCAGGTCCCGGTGGGTTCGAGCGGTCCCGGAGGCCGGCCGGGGGAGTCAGTCGTGGGGGAGTACACCCGTCCGCCGGAGCTGGCGGAGGGTGAGGTGCTCGTGCATCATGCGGCCCACCATCGCCCCGCCGTAGACCACGAAGCCGACGCCGACCAGCCAGGACTGGACGACCAGGAGGGTGCCGAAGGGACCGTACGTGACGGCGTTCGACGCGATGAGCGGCGAGAACACCAGCTGGGAGAAGATGCGGAGCCCCAGCAGGCCGAGGCTGGTCGCCACCGCGCCCGGCAGCAGCGCCCGCCACCGCACCCGGCCGCCGAGCAGGACGCGTTGCGAGACCCAGAAGAACAGGCAGGTGCCGATGAGGTCCCCGAGGGTGCCCGAGACGGTGCCGAAGGTGTTGTGGGGCGGGGCCGGGATCAGGACCAGCAGGCCCAGGTAGCAGCACAGCAGGGCCAGCCAGACGACGTGCCGCCACATGGTGTGCCAGCGCGCCGTGGGTACGTCCCAGATCTTCTCGTAGCAGGTCTGGACGGCCGAGCCGAAGGTCAGGCCGAAGACGGTGACGGCGGCCAGGCCGAACGCGGTGGTGCGTTCCAGGGCCAGGTCGGCCGAGCCGAACAGGGCCTCCAGCTCCGCCCGCGAGGACCGTGTGACCCCGAGGGCCTGCGCGAACCAGCGGCCGAAGTTCTCGCCGCTGCCGGGCGCGGCCGCCGCCACGACGATCAGCAGCGGCACCAGGGTGAGGAAGCCGAGCGCGGCGAACCCCATCGCCCGGTGCATGAGCTCGATCTCCCGGCCACGGCTCCAGGCCAGACCGATCCGGGAGGCCAGGAGCCTGTCGTACAGGTGCCGGAACATCGAGGTCACACCAGGTGCCCTACCCGCCGTCCGGCCGCGGTCCGCGGGACCGGGCGGCAAGAGCGCCCGAAGGGGTGCATCCGGCCGTGCGTGCCGTCGCGGCCGCACCCCGGGCCGCCGGCCGGGCCGGAGTCCGCCCCGTACGGCTACCTCCGCGCGGTGACGAGCGCGTCCAGGCCGTCGAGGATGCGTTCGAGGCCGAACTCCAGAGCCTGGTTCCGCTCCTCCGGCCGGTTCGCGGCCCCGCTCAGGGCGGAGGTCAGGGCAGGGTAGCGGTCCGCGTGTTCGGCCGTCAGCCGGCCCATCACCGAGGCCAGCTGTTCCTCCGGGTCCTCGCCGGAGCCCGACAGGGCGCGGGTCTGCTGGGCGATGCCCCGGACGTGGCCGGTGAGCAGGACCACCGCGTCCAGCCGCTCGGCCCCGGTCAGGCCGGTCCCGTCCAGCGCGCCGAGCGCCTCCTCCGTCCAGTCGAGTTCCCTGGGGCCCGCCACCCGGGCTCCGAGCGTGGCGTCCAGCAGCCAGGGGTGCTGCCGGAAGACCGCCGCCAGGGACCGGGCCCAGTGGCCGAGCCGCCCGCGCCAGCCCTCGCCCGCCGCGCTTACCCCGGTCGCTCCCGGTGGGTCGCCGATCGCCGACTCGACCATCAGTGCGACCAGTTCGGCCCGGCCGGGGACGTAGCGGTAGAGGGACATCTTGGTCTTGCCGAGCAGTTCGGCCACGCGCTGCATGGACAGCGCGGACAGCCCCTCGGCGTCGGCGACCTCGATCCCGGCCGCGGCGATCCGGTCCAGGCTCAGCGCCGGCTTGGGCCCCCGTCGCGGTCCGGCCGGCGGACCCCACAGCAGCCGCACCGTCTCTTCCGTCACCGCTACCTCCCTTGCGAGGGTCAAAAACTGTGTCTACGGTACACATATAGAAACTGTGTCCCTGGGACACGGTTAATGTGATCCCGACCGAGGAGCGTTCATGACCCGCAGCGCCCGTACCGTCCTCGTCTCCGGCGCCGGCATCGCCGGCCCCACCCTCGCCCACTGGCTGGGCCGCCACGGCTTCGAGGTCACCGTCGTGGAGGTCGCCCCCGGTCCGCGCGAGGGCGGTCAGGCGGTGGACTTCCGTGGCGAGACCCACTTCACCGTGCTGGAACGGACGGGAGTGCTCGACCGGCTGCGGGCCGTGGAGACCGGCGGCAGCCCCATGCGCTTCGTCGACGAGCGCGGCAGGGAACTGCTGCACCTGCCCGCCGAGTTCGCGGGCGGCGACATCGAGGTCCTGCGCGGGGACCTCGCCCGGGTGCTGTACGAGCACAGCCTCCCGTACGCGGACTACCGCTTCGGCGACTCGATCACCTCGCTGAGGGACACCGGGGACGGGGTCCACGTCACCTTCCGCCACGCGGAGCCGGCCCTGTACGACCTCGTGATCGGAGCCGACGGCCTGCACTCGCACGTACGCCGCCTCGCGTTCGGCCCGGAGGAGCGGTACGTGCGCCACCTCGGCTACTGCGCGGCCACCTGGAGCCTGCCCAACCACCTCGGCCTCGGCCCCGGCGAGGGCTCCGTGGGCCTCAACGGCCCCGGCCGGCTCGCCAGTGTCGGCACCGACCACCTGCGCCCCGACCGGGCACGCGCCTTCTTCGTGTTCGCCGCCCCGGAGCCGGTGTACGACCGCCATGACCTCGGCCGGCAGAAGGCCCTGATCGCCGAGGCTTTCGCCGGCCTCGGCTGGGAGGTCCCGAGGCTCCTGGAGTCCCTGGAGGAGGCGCCCGAGGTGTACTTCGACTCCATCAGCCGGGCCGACGTGGACTCCTGGTCGGCCGGCCGGATCGCCCTGGTCGGTGATGCGGCCTGCGGTGCCACCATCGGTGGCATGGGCACCGGCACGGGCGTCGTCGCCGCCTACGTCCTGGCGGGCGAACTGGCCGCCACCCCCGACCACCGGACCGCGTTCGCCCGCTACGAGCAGCTGATCCGCCCCTACGCGGAGGGCTGCCAGAAGGGCGGCGACCGCACGGGCCCCTTCCTCGCCCCCGGCACCCGCGGGGGCCTGCTCGCCCGCAACGCCCTGCTCCGGCGGCCCCGGATCCTCCGCTGGATGATGGAGCAGGGCAGGAAGGCCACCAACACGGTCGCCCTGCCCGACTACCGACCGGCGGCCGCGCGCCCCGAAGCGGCCACGGCACCGGCCGCGGTTCCGGCGGCGGCCACGGCCACGGCCACGGCCACGGCTCCGGCTCCGGCTCCGGCCATGGTCCCGGCACCTGCCTCGGCCACCCCTCCCGCGGTGGCCACCACGACCTCTCCCGCCGCGGCTACGCGTCCCGCAGGTCCACGATCCGCTTGATCTTGCCGATCGACCGCTCCAGGGTCCCCGGGTCGAGGATCTCCACCGCCACCGAGACCCCGATGCCCTCCTTCACCGCGCGCACCACGGACGCCGCCGCGATCTCCCGCTCTGCGGCACCCAGCCCGGCGCGGGCCTCCGCGCGGACCGTCAGGGCGTCCATCCGGCCTTCCCGGGTCAGCCGGAGCTGGAAGTGCGGGGCCACCCCCGCCGTGCGGAGCAGGATCTCCTCGATGTTCGACGGGTAGAGGTTGACCCCGCGCAGGATGATCATGTCGTCGGTACGCCCGGTGACCCGCTCCATCCGGCGGAACGCCGGCCGGGCCGTGCCCGGCAGCAGCCGCGTGAGGTCGCGGGTGCGGTACCGGACCACTGGCATCGCCTCCTTGGTCAGGGAGGTGAACACCAGCTCGCCGGGCTCGCCTTCCGGGAGCACCTCGCCGGTCACCGGGTCCACCACCTCGGGCAGGAAGTGGTCCTCGAAGACGTGCAGCCCGTCCTTGGTCTCCGCGTACTCCTGCGCGACACCGGGGCCGATCACCTCGGACAGCCCGTATATGTCCACCGCGTCGATGCCGAGCCGTTCCTCGATCTCCCGGCGCATCTCCTCGGTCCAGGGCTCCGCCCCGAAGATGCCCGTCCGCAGCGAGGTCGCGCGCGGGTCGATGCCCTGGCGCTCCATCTCGTCCAGCAGGGTCAGCATGTAGGACGGCGTGACCATGATGATCCCGGGCCGGAAGTCCTGGATCAGCCGGACCTGGCGGTCCGTCATCCCGCCGGACGCGGGCACGACCGTGCAGCCGAGCCGCTCGGCGCCGTAGTGCGCGCCGAGGCCGCCGGTGAACAGTCCGTACCCGTAGGCGATGTGCACCACGTCCCCGGGCCGGCCGCCGGCCGCGCGGATCGCCCGCGCCACCACGTCGGCCCAGACCTCCAGGTCGTGCTCCGTATAGCCGACCACCGTGGGGCGGCCGGTGGTGCCGCTGGAGGCGTGGATGCGCCGGACCTCCGTCCGCGGCACGGCGAACATCCCGAAGGGGTAGTTGTCCCGGAGGTCCGCCTTGGTGGTGAAGGGGAAACGGGACAGGTCGGCCAGGGACCGGCAGTCCTCCGGATGCACGCCCGCCTTGTCGAAGGACTGGCGGTAGAACGGCACCCGGTCGTAGACCCTGCGCAGGGTCGCCCGCAGCCGCTCCAGCTGCAGCGCCGCCAGCTCGTCACGGCTGAGCCGCTCGCCCTCGTCCTTGCCCTCGTCCATGCCGTCGCCCCCTCGCGCCAACCGACCGATCATTCGGTAGCTTGCCGGACCGGGCCCGCTTATTCAATGACTCGAACGAGTGATCGCTGCTTTGATGACCCCATGCCGATCTTCACCACACATGACGGAACCCGCCTCGCCTACCGGGTCGAGGGGCAGGGCGATCCCCTGATCTGCCTGCCCGGAGGGCCGATGCGGGCCGCCGAGTACCTGGGAGACCTGGGCGGACTTGCCGCGACCCGGCGCCTGATCCTGCTGGACCTGCGCGGTACCGGCGACTCGGCCGCCCCGGCCGACGAGGGCACGTACCGGGTGGACCGCCAGGTCGCGGACGTGGAGGCGCTCCGCGCCCACCTCGGCCTGGAGCGCATGGACCTGCTGTCCCACTCGGCCGGCGGCCTCCTCGCCCAGCTGTACGCCGCCGCTCACCCCGGGCGGCTGCGGCGCCTCCTGATGGTCACGCCCAACGCCACGGCCCTCGGCCTTCCCGCCACCCCCGCACACCGGCTGGCGGCGGCGCGGCTGCGGCAGCACACGGTGCCCGGCTTCGACGCGGCGGTGGCGGCGTACGAGCGGATCCTCGCGGGGGAGGACGAGGACGACGCGCTGTGGGACCGGGCGATGCCGGTGTTCTACGGCCGCTGGGACGAGAACGCACGGGCGGACGTGGAGGCGGGCGCCCGGCAGCAGAACGAGAAGGCGGCCGCCGCCTACTCCGGGCCGGGCGCCTTCGACCCGCCCGCGACCCGTGAGGCGCTCCGGGCCGTGACCGCGGAGGTGCTGGTCCTGGCGGGGGAGTTCGACGGCAACCCGCCGCCCGTGCTCGCGGAGGAGATCGCCGCGGTCTTCCCCCGGGGCGCCGTCGCGGTCCAGCCGGGCGCCGCCCACTTCCCGTTCCTGGACGACCCGGCGTGGTTCGCCGCCCGCGCGGAGCGCTTCCTGGCGGAAGGCCTCGAGTAGAACGTCCGGCGGCGGGCGGTGGCCGCGCGCCCGGCGTACCGTCGGAAGGGAGACCACCGCCGAAGGGAGGAGCGGCGATGTCCGTCATCGACCCCGCGGTCTCCGTCCACCTGGGTGCCTCTGACGCGCGCCGGCTCGTCGGCATGCTGGCCGAGGTCTCCCGGCTGCTGGAGGACACCGGGCCCGACCGGCTCACCGACGCGCAGGTACGAGCGCTGGCCGGCTCGTCCGCGGACCGGCAGGAACTGGCCGAACGCACGCGCAACCTGGCCGCCGAACTCCGAGGCAAGCTCTAGAAGGCCGCTGCCTCGGCCTCGTTCCGGCGGCCCGGGGAACAGGTACGGCGGCTGCGTGAGCACTGGGGCCGGTGCGGTCCTCCCTCGGCGGACGGCAGGGCGTGGCTACGGGCCGGCGTCGGCGCCGGGGCGGTCGGCCTCGGCGGCGACCGCCTTGGCCCAGCGGTAGTCCGCCTTGCCGCTCGGGGAGCGGTGGATCTCCGGGGTGATGACCAGCTGGCGGGGGATCTTGTACCCGGCGAGCTTCGTGCGGCAGTGGGTCTGGATCTGCTCCAGGGTCGGGGCCGCGGCGCCCGGGCGGACCTGCACCACCGCCGCGACGTGGTTGCCCCACTTCGCGTCCGGAACCCCGGCGACCAGCGCGTCGTAGACGTCCGGGTGTGCCTTCAGGGCCTGTTCGACCTCCTCCGGATACACCTTCTCCCCACCGGTGTTGATGCACTGCGACCCGCGGCCCAGCACCGTGACGATGCCCTCCTCGTCGACCGTCGCCATGTCGCCCAGCAGGACCCACCGCTCCCCGTTCCGCTGGAAGAAGGTCTCCGCGGTCTTCGCCGGGTCGTTGTAGTAGCCCAGCGGTACGTGGCCGCGCTGGGCCAGGCGTCCGGGTTCGCCGACCGCGACCGGCTCGTGCGTCACCGGGTCGACCACCGCCGTGCGTTCGTTCACCTCCAGGCGGAAGCCCTTCTCCGGTCCGGAGTCCTCCGTCGCCTTCCCGTTGGAACCCGACTCCGAGGAGCCGAAGTTGTTCAGCAGCAGGGCGTTCGGCACCAGCTCCCGGAGTTCGGCGCGCACCGTGTCCGACATGATCGCCCCGGACGAGGAGATGCTGAACAGGGAGGACGTGTCCGTGCCCCGCAACGGCCCGCGCAGGGCGTCGATCAGGGGCCGCAGCATCGCGTCGCCGACCAGGGAGATGCTCGAGACCTTCTCCTTCTCGATGGTGCGCAGCACCTCCTCGGGCGCGTACTTGCGGTGGATGACGATCCGCTGCCCGTAGTTGAAGGCGACGAACGAGGTCAGTGTCGACGTGCCGTGCATCAGCGGGGGAGCGGGGAAGAAGGTCAGCCCGGCGCCGCCCGCGGCCACCCGTTCCGCCAGTTCCTCCGGCCGCTTCACGGGCTCTCCGGACGGCGCTCCGCCGAACAGCCCGGCGAAGAACAGGTCCTCCTGGCGCCACATCACGCCCTTCGGCATGCCGGTGGTGCCGCCCGTGTAGATGATGAACAGGTCGTCGGCCGAGCGCGGTGCGAAGCCGCGCTCCGGCGAGCCGGCCGTCTCGGCCGCGGCGAACTCCACCACCTCCAGGGCGGGTGCGTCCGCGGGCGGTTCCCCCACCCGGACCAGATGCCGCAGCTTCGTCGTCTGCGGCAGCGCCGCCGCCACCCGCCCGGTGAACTCCGCGTCGAAGACGAGCGCGGCCAGGTCGGCGTCGGCGTAGAGGTAGACCAGTTCCTCCTCCACGTAGCGGTAGTTCACATTCACCGGCACCAGCCGCGCCTTGAGGCAGGCGAGCACCGTCTGCAGGTACTCGACGCCGTTGTACAGGTGCAGCCCCAGGTGCTCGCCGGCCTGCAGCCCGCTGTCCAGCAGGTGGTGGGCGAGGCGGTTGGCCGCGTCGTCCAGTTCCCGGTACGTCAGCCTGCTCTCGGCTCCGGTGCCGGGGTGGTCCACGTACACGAGGGCCTCGCGGTCCGGCACCACGTCGACCACCGACTCGAACAGGTCGGCCAGGTTGTACTCCACCGTTCCTCCTGATCCCGTGCCCTGGGTTGTCCCGGTTGCCCTCGGCCTGCGATGGCGGTCATTAGAGCGCCGCCCACCCCAACAGGGAAGGGGCCCGGAGAAATTGATCTGACTGGCCGTCAGAAAGCTATTGAACTGCACCCGCCCCTCCTGCAACCTGTTCTAGTCTTGAGACGGGAGGACGGCAATGGGTGGGACGGAACACCTGACCGTGGAACGGCAGGGCGCCACACTGGTGCTCACCATGAACAGGCCCGAGGCCAAGAACGCGCTCTCGCTTCCCCTGCTGGTCGGCCTGTACGACGGCTGGCTGGAGGCCGACGAGGACGACGAGGTCCGCTCGATCGTGCTCACCGGCGCCGGAGGGGACTTCTGCGCGGGCATGGACCTGAAGGCCCTCGCAGGCCGGGGCATGGACGGCGACCACTACCGGGACCGCCTGAAGGCCGACCCGGACCTGCACTGGAAGGCGATGCTGCGCCACCACCGCCCGCGCAAACCGGTGATCGCCGCGGTCGAGGGCTACTGCGTGGCCGGCGGCACCGAGATCCTCCAGGGCACCGACATCCGCGTCGCGGGCGCGGGCGCCACCTTCGGCCTCTTCGAGGTCAGGCGCGGCCTGTTCCCGATCGGCGGCTCCACGGTCCGCCTGCAGCGCCAGATCCCGCGCACCCACGCGCTGGAGATGCTGCTCACCGGCCGCCCGTACAGCGCCGGGGAGGCCGCCCGCGTCGGCCTGGTCGGTCACGTCGTCCCGGACGGCACCGCCCTGGCCAAGGCCCTGGAGATCGCCGAGCAGATCAACGCCTGCGGTCCGCTGGCCGTCGAGGCCGTCAAGGCCTCGGTCTACGAGACCGCCGAGCTGACCGAGACCGACGGCCTCGCCGCCGAACTCGCCCGCGGCTGGCCCGTCTTCGACACGGCCGACGCCAGGGAAGGCGCCCGCGCCTTCGCGGAGAAGCGCCCCCCGGTGTACCGCCGCGCCTGAACCCCGCGCCGTACGCCCGCACCCCGCGCCGCACTCCACCCGCCGCCGTACGCCCCGCAGATTCGGAGAGCCCCATGACGCAAGCCGCGCCCCCGCCCGACCTGCTCCGCGCCCCGCTCGTCGTCGAGTTCCCCTTCACCCGCTCCCTCGGACCCGTCCAGAGCGCCTTCCTCACCGGCCTGCGCGAACGCACCGTGCTCGGCGTGAAGACCTCCGACGGCACCGTGATGGTCCCGCCCGTCGAATACGACCCGACCACCGCCGAGGAGCTCCGCGAACTCGTCGAGATCGCCCCCACCGGCACCGTCACCACCTACGCCTGGAACGACCACCCCCGCCCGAACCAGCCCCTGGCCACCCCCTTCGCCTGGGTCCTCGTACGGCTCGACGGCGCCGGCACCGCCCTCCTGCACGCCCTCGACGCGCCCGGCCCGGACGCCGTGCGCACCGGCATGCGGGTCCGGATCCGCTGGGCCGCCGAACGCACCGGTGCCATCACCGACATCGCCTGCTTCGAGCCCGGGGACGCTCCCGCCCCCGCGGCGGAACCCGCTCCGCACGACGGCACCTTCACCGACCCCGTCACCGGCATCGTCGCCCCCGCCCGGCTCGACTACACGTACAGCCCCGGCCGCGCCCAGACCGCGTACATCGCCGCCCTCTCCGAGCGGCGGACCGTCGGCGAGCGCTGCCCCTCCTGCCACAAGGTGTACGTCCCGCCCCGCGGCGCCTGCCCCACCTGCGGGATCGCCACCACCGACCGGGTGGAGGTCGGCCCGGCCGGCACGGTCACCACCTTCTGCATCGTCAACATCAAGGCGAAGAACCTCGACATAGAGGTGCCGTACGTCTACGCGCACATCGCCCTGGACGGAGCAGGCCTCGCCCTCCACGGGCGGATCGGCGGCATCCCCTACGACCAGGTCCGGATGGGCCTCCGCGTCGAACCCGTCTGGACCGAAGGCGGCCGTTACCCCGACCACTACCGCCCCAACGGCGAACCCGACGCCGAGTACGACACGTACAAGGAGCTGCTGTGACCGACGCGCCCCGGAACCGGAACCGATACGCGCGCGAGGTCGCGGTCGTCGCCTTCGCGCAGAGCGACCACCTGCGCCGCACCGACGAGCTCAGCGAGGTCGAGATGGTCATGCCGGTGCTGCAGGAGGTCCTGCGGCAGACCGGCCTGAAGGCCGGGGAGATCGGGTTCACCTGCTCCGGGTCCTCCGACTACCTCGCCGGGCGCGCCTTCTCCTTCACCATGACCCTCGACGGCGTCGGCGCCTGGCCGCCCATCTCCGAGTCCCACGTGGAGATGGACGGCGCCTGGGCCCTCTACGAGGCATGGGTGAAGCTCCAGACCGGCGAGGCCGACACCGCGCTCGTCTACTCGTACGGGAAGTCCTCGCCCGGACCGCTCCGCGACGTCCTCACCCGGCAGCTCGACCCGTACTACCTCGCCCCGCTGTGGCCCGACTCGGTTGCCCTGGCCGCGCTCCAGGCGCAGGCCCTCATCGACGCGGGCGAGACCGACGAAGCCGCCCTCGCCGCCATCGGCGCCCGCAGCCGGTCGGCCGCCGAGGCCAACCCGCACGCCCAGCTCCGCGGCACCGTTCCGCAGGGCGACTACCAGGTCCGGCCGCTGCGCACCGGGGACTGCCCGCCGGTCGGCGACGGCGCCGCCGCCGTGGTCCTCGCGGCCGGCGACGCCGCCCGCCGGCTGTGCCGTCGCCCCGCCTGGATCACCGGCATCGACCACCGCATCGAGGCCCACTCCCTCGGCCTGCGCGACCTCACCGACTCGCCGTCGGTCCGGACCGCCGCCGAACACGCCGGGCTCTTCGACGGGCCCGTCGACACGGCCGAACTCCACGCGCCGTTCACCGCGCAGGAGGTGGTGCTCCGCAAGGCCCTCCGGCTGGACGACACGGTCACCGTCAACCCCTCGGGCGGCGCCCTGGCCGCCAACCCCGTGATGGCGGCCGGCCTGATCCGGATCGGCGAGGCCGCCGCCCGCATCCACCGCGGCGCGTCCGACCGGGCCGTCGCCCACGCCACGTCCGGCCCGTGCCTCCAGCAGAACCTGGTCGCCGTCCTCGAGGGGGAGTCATGAGCAAGACCACGGCACCGGCGGCACGGGCGGCGGGGAAGGAGCCGGTGGCCGTCGTCGGCATCGGCCAGACCAAGCACGTCGCCGCCCGCCACGACGTGTCCATCGCCGGACTGGTCCGCGAGGCCGCCACCAGGGCCCTCGCGGACGCCGAGCTGACCTGGGCCGACATCGACGCCGTCGTCATCGGCAAGGCCCCGGACTTCTTCGAGGGCGTCATGATGCCCGAGCTGTACCTCGCGGACGCCCTCGGCGCCGTCGGCAAGCCGATGCTGCGCGTGCACACGGCCGGCTCCGTCGGCGGCTCCACGGCCCTGGTGGCCGCCAACCTGGCCGCCGCGCGGGTCCACCGGACCGTCCTCACCCTCGCCTTCGAGAAGCAGTCCGAGTCCAACGCCATGTGGGGACTCTCCCTGCCCGTGCCCTTCCAGCAGCCGCTGCTGGCCGGCGCGGGCGGCTTCTTCGCCCCGCACGTGCGGGCGTACATGCGGCGCACCGGAGCCCCCGACAGCGTCGGCTCCCTCGTCGCGTACAAGGACCGCCGCAACGCGCTGAAGAACCCGTACGCGCACCTGCACGAGCGCGGCATCACACTGGAGAAGGTCCAGTCCTCCCCGATGCTGTGGGACCCGATCCGGTACTCCGAGACCTGCCCCTCCTCGGACGGCGCCTGCGCGATGGTCCTCACCGACCGGGCGGGCGCGGCCCGTTCCCCGCGCCCGCCGGCCTGGCTGCACGGCGGCGCGATGCGCAGCGAGCCCACCCTCTTCGCCGGGAAGGACTTCGTCTCCCCGCAGGCGGGCAAGGACTGCGCCGCCGACGTCTACCGGCAGGCGGGCATCACCGACCCGCGCCGGCAGATCGACGCGGTCGAGATGTACGTGCCGTTCTCCTGGTACGAGCCGATGTGGCTGGAGAACCTCGGCTTCGCGGAGGAGGGCGAGGGCTGGAAGCTCACCGAGGCCGGGGTGACGGAACTCGACGGCGACCTCCCGGTGAATCCGTCGGGCGGGGTCCTCTCCACCAACCCCATCGGGGCCTCCGGCATGATCCGCTTCGCCGAGGCCGCCCTCCAGGTCCGCGGGCAGGCCGGCGAGCACCAGGTGCCGGGGGCGCGCCGGGCGCTGGGCCACGCGTACGGCGGCGGCGCCCAGTTCTTCGCGATGTGGCTGGTGGGTGCCGAGCCCCCGGCCTCCTGAGCGGAGCCGCGGCCGGAACGGGCGCGGTACGGCGGGACGAACGCCAACCGATCGGGACGGAAAGGGAATTCGGGACGGCGGGAACGGACCGGCCACGTGGGACGCGAGTGACGCACCGTGGCCTGTCCGGCACCGGCCGCTGTGGTTAACCTGGCCCCCGGACGACGTACGCGGTACGGGAGGAGCACCACGTGGCCGAGAGCATGACTTCGCAGCCCCTCGCCGGCTGGGGCAAGCCGGAGCTCGATCTGACCGGGGCGGACTGGCAGTCGAGCAGCCAGGGAACGGGCGACGTACAGATCGCCTTCGTCGAGGGCTTCATCGCCATGCGCAACAGCGAGCGCCCCGAGAGCCCCTCGCTGATCTTCGCGCCGGACGAGTGGCGGGCGTTCGTCCTCGGCGCCCGCGGCGGTGAGTTCGACCTCACCTAGTGCGGTGACCGGGGCTCCCGGACGGACCGGTGGGTTCCGGCCGGGGCCCCCTGCCCGCGCGGGAGCCGCGCGGCTCCGGTGCGCCAGGATGTCGTGCATGACCGACATGACGTTCCGCCCCGCCGGGCCCGGAGAACTGGCCGCCGTCGCCGAGCTGCGGTGGCGCTGGATGGAAGAGATGTACGGACCGGGCGGAGCCCCGGTGGAGGAGTTCGTTCCCCGGTTCACCGCCTGGGCGCGGGAGAACGAGCGCACGCACCGGTGCACGGTGGCCGTCCGGGACGGCCGCGTCATCGGAATGGCCTGGCTGGCGGTCACCCGGCGGGTGCCGCACACGCGGGCGTTCGAGCGGGCTTCGGGCGACCTGCAGTGTGTCTACGTCACGCCGGAGGAGCGGGACCGGGGCGTGGGCGGGGAGCTGATCGACGCGGTCCTCGAACAGGCCCGGGAGCTCGGTATCGAACGAGTGGTCGTGCACTCCACCGAACGCGCCGTGGCCGCCTACGCCCGGCACGGCTTCGCCTCTTCCCACCGGCTCCTGGAGGTCGAAGTCCCACGTGACGGCATGATCTGACGAACACTCGGCCCTGGGCCGGCCCGGGGCTCGGCCCAGGGCTCGGTCCGCCCTGCGGACCGCCGCCCGATATGGCCGGTCCGGGGATGTCCGGGCCTGCCGCGTCGTGTCATCGGAGGCACCCCCTCCGATCGCTCCGATGAAGATCCGATCTTTCGCGGACAGATGGCTCCACCCGCGCGTGCGCGGGCGTACGCTGAACCTCCGAACAGGCCGGGGGGTAACCAGCGATGACGGACCACCGGCGCCGGACGCAGATGCGGCGCACCATGCTCGAACGCGAGGCCGAACTGGTCACCGTCGACGATGCCCTGGACCGGCTCGCCGGTCCCGAGGCCGACGGAGGCGGAGCCCTGCTCGCCTTCTCCGGCCCGGCCGGCCTCGGCAAGACCACCCTGCTCGCCGAGTTCCGACGCCGCGCCCACGCCCGGCACTGCACCGTGCTCTCCGCCCGCGGCGGCGAACAGGAACAGAGCCAGCCCTTCCACGTCGCCCGCCAGCTCCTCCAGCCCCACCTGGCCGGCGCCGGCGAGGAGGAACTCCGATCCGCCCTCGGCTCCTGGTACACCATCGTCGGACCCGCCCTCGGACTGTGCGCACCCGAGGAAGGCGGTCCGCCCGACCCGCAGGGCCTGCGCGACGGCCTCGACTGGGTGCTCACCCACCTCGCCGTCCAGCGCGCCCCCATGGTCCTCGTCCTCGACGACGCCCACTGGGCCGACCCCGAATCGCTCGGCTGGCTCGCCGCCTTCGCCCCGCGCGCCGAACACCTTCCGCTGCTGCTGGTCGTCGCCTACCGGCCCGACGAACTCCCCGCCCACGCCGAGGCGTTCCGTACCCTCCCCGGCCGAGCCGGGCAGCGCCCCCTCACCCTCGAACCCCTCACCGCCGACGCCGTCCGCACCCTGGTCCGGGAGACCGTCGGCACCCACGCCGACGAGGTCTTCTGCCGGGAAGCCTGGACCGTCACCGCCGGAAACCCCTTCGAGGCCGTCGAACTCACCGCCAAGGTCCGCGCCCTCGCCATCGCCCCCGTGGAATCCAGCGCACCCCTGCTCCGCGATCTCGCCGCCGCCCAGCAGGGCGACGGACTCGTCGCCCGGCTGCACAGCCTCGGCCCCGCCACCGTCCGGTTCGCCTGGGCCTGCGCCGTACTCGGCACCGCCATCCCGCACGAGATCGCCGCCCGGATCGCCGCCCTCGGTACCGCGGAGACGTCCGCCGCCACCGCCCGGCTGCGCGCCGCCCGCATCCTCTCCGCCGCCGGAGAGGACGACGAGGGCCTCGAATTCGTCCACCCGCTCATCGCCACCGCCCTCTACCGCTCCATCCCCGAAGCCCTCCGGACCGCCCTGCACGGCAAGGCCGCGGCAGCCGTCGTCGATGCCGGGCTCGGCGCCTCCGCCGCCGCCCGCCACCTCCTCGAAACCCACCCGGAGAACGACCCCTGGGTCGTCCGCACCCTCCGCGAGGCCGCCCGCGAGAACCTCCGGGCCGGCGCCCCCGAAGCCGCCCGCCGCCAGCTCGCCCGCGCCCTGCTCGAACCACCCGACTTCGGCGAACGCGCCGCCGTGCTCTACGAACTCGGCTGCGCCTCCCTGCTCACCGAACCCGCCAACACCGTCAACCACCTGCGCGCCGCCCTGGACGAACCCTTCGACGACCCCGCCCTCCGCCAGGGCATCGTCATCCGGCTCGCCCAGGTCCTCGCCCACAGCGACCGCCTCGCCGAAGCCTCCGAGGCACTCGCCGCCGAGATCCCGCACACCGCGGACTCCCGCAGCAAACTCCGCCTGACCTCCGAACAGTTCATGTGGGACGCCTTCCGCTCCGACGAACCCGACTCCCCGGCCCGCTCCCGCCGCCTCGCCCGCCTCGCCGACCGGCTCACCGGCCGCGACCTCACCGAGCGGTACGTCATCGGCCTGCGCGCCTGGGACGCCACCCTGCGCGGCGAACCCGTCGACGTGGTCCTCCACCACTCCCGCCGGGCCCTCGGGGACCGGCTCAGCTGGGCCGAGGAGGACCGCGGCTTCGAAGTCCCCGTCCTCGTCGCCCTCACCCACCTCTACGCCGACCGCCCCGGCCGTGCCGAGGAGCTCTTCGAGGCGGGCACCGCCGAATTCGAACGCCGCGGCTGGCGCGGCGCCCACCTGTCCTTCGCGTACAACCTGCACGCCTACATACGCTTCCGGCGCGGCCGGCTCGCCGAGGCCGAGGAACTGGCCAGGGCCGGCCTCTGCCTCGCCGAGCGCGTGGGCCGCCGCACCCCCGTCCACTGGTACGCCGTCGCCATCCTCGTCGAGATCCTGCTCGCCCGCGGGCGGACCGGCGACGCCTGGGAACTCGCCCGGGAGCACGAGTACGGAGAACCCTTCCCGGCCGCCGTGGTCTTCCCCGACTCCCAGACCGTCTACGCCGAACTCCTCCTCGCCCGCGGCGACCGCAAGGCGGCCGCCGCCGAACTCGAGGCGGTGGACCGGCGGCTGACCCCGCGCGGCATCCAGAACCCGTCCTGGTGCCCCTGGCGGCTCCACCTGGCCCGCGCGGTGGCCCCCGACGACCCCGCACGGGCCCGCGACCTGACGGCCGAAGCCCTCCGCCGGGCCCGGGCGTTCGGCGCCCCCTCCGCCATCGGACAGGCCCTCCGGTACGCGGCCGAAGTGGCTCCGGAGGCCGACCGGATCCCGCTGCTGACGGAGTCCGTCCAGCTGCTCTCCGCCTCCCCGGCCGGCTACGAACTGGCCTGCGCCCTCGCCGCGCTCGGCACGGAACTCGGCGACACCGAACTGCTGACCCGGGCCGTGGTCACGGCCCGCGAATGCGGAGCCGACGGCCTGGAGGAGCAGGCCGTGAACGCCCTGCTCCGGCTCGGCGGCGACTTCCCCTGCAGATTCGCCGCCGAGGAGGGCCTGACCGAGGACGAACGGGAGGTGGCGGAGCTCGCCGTCCGCACCACCCCGCCGCCCCTGGTCATCCTCGACCACCCGCAGCGCCCCGCGGACGCCCTGCTCTCGGCCGTCTACCGCAAGCTCGGCACCGACCGGGCCGGCCTCGCCGAAGCCCTCGCCGCCGCCGGCGCGGGCTCCGCCCGCCCCTGAGAAGGAGCCCGGCGTCCGTGGCGTGAACGTTCAAGACGCCCGGCGGGCGCCGGCCATAACGTCTTCCCCGTCAGAGAACGACGGGGAAGAAGACCATGCACGAATACGGGAGTTCCACGCTGGTCACGGCGGTGCAGCGGGCACTCGCCGAGGACGGCATCACCGCCGCGGCACCACCGGTGAACGGAGCCCTGCTGCCCTTCGAGGCCAAACGCCGGTACCTCACCGGCATCGCGGCGCGCCACGGGCTGCTGCCCCTGCTGCGGGTCGGCCGCGTACTGCCGCGGATGGGATCCGACCCGGCCGTCTCGGCACTCCTGCACGCCGGCACCCCGCTCGACCTGTTCGAGCGCTGGGGCCGGCTGGAACGGTTCACCCACTCGCGGAACCGGGTCGTACTCGCCGGGACCGGAGAACGGGAGATACGCGCCCGGCACGCCGGCCCGCCCGGATCACCGCCCGAACCCGCGGCCGACGCCCTCGTCCTCGGGGCGCTCACGGAGCTGCTCAGGGCCATCGGCCTGCAGGAGGTCACGGTCACGGCCGGAGCCGCCACGGCCGGCCGGCCCCCGGTCCGCGTCTACGCCGACGGCGCCTTCACCCGGCCGGCGCACGGAGCGGACCTCGCGCACTGGCGGTTCACCTGGACGGCCGAGACCCGGCCGCCGGCCCGGCCGGGCGGCCCCACCTGCCCCTCCCAGGACCCGGTCTCCCGCGCCCGCAGGCTCCTGGACGGAGACCTCGGACGCCGCTGGAGCCTGGACGCCCTCGCCGCGGGCCTGGGCGTGTCCTCCCGCACCCTGCAGCGCCGCCTCCACCCGGCCGGCGGCTTCCGGGGACTGATCGCCACCGCCCGCGCCGAGGCCGCCGCCGACCTCCTCATGAACAGCCGGCACGCCCTGTGCATCGTCGGATTCGCCTGCGGCTACACCGACCAGTCGCACTTCACCCGCGACTTCAAACGGCGTACCGCCATCACCCCGGCGGCCTACCGGGCGGCCTTCACCCGCACGACCCGCCGATCCCACGCCATGAAGGGAACCGCATGAACCTCAGCGGCAGAACCGTCCTCGTCACGGGCGGCGCCCGCGGCATCGGCCGGGAACTCACCCACCAACTCGTCGGGCAGGGCGCCCACGTGGTGGCCGTCGGCCGCGACCCCGGCCGGCTCGCCTCCCTCGCCGCCGAGCACACCGGGCGCGTCACCACCCACACCCTCGACCTCGCCGACGCGCACGCCGTCGACGCCTTCGCCGAGGAACTGCCCGGGCGCCACCCCGAGCTCTCCGTGGTCATCAACAACGCCGGGGTTCAGGAGCACACCGACTTCTTCCGGGACGACCCGCGCACCGCCCGCCCCGCCCTCCGGCGGGAGCTGGCCGTGAACCTGGACTCCGTCGTCACCCTCTGCACCACACTGCTGCCGCACCTGGACCGCCAGGGATCCGCCGCCATCGTCAACGTGACCTCCGGCCTGGCCCTCGCCCCCAAGGCGTCGGCGCCGGTCTACTGCGCCTCCAAGGCGGCCGCGCGGACGTTCACCCGGGCCCTGCGCTACCAGTGCGAGGACGCCTCCTCCGGCATCCGGGTGATCGACGCAGTGCTGCCGCTGGTCGACACCGACATGACGCGCGGCCGCGGCCACGGGAAGATCAGCGCGGCGGAGGCGGCCGAGGCCGTGATCCGGGGCATCCGCCGCGAGACCGCGGAGATCCGCATCGGCAGGGTCAAGCTGCTGCAAGCCGTGCTGCGCCTTTCCCCGTCACTCGGCTACCGGATCCTCCGCAAGGGGTGATCCACCGGAGTCCGGCAGCGGCCTGGCAGAGTGGGACCGTGGAGCGGAACGTACTCATCGTGGACGGCGCCAACGTGGTCGGATCCGTCCCGGACGGCTGGTGGCGCGACCGGCGCGGCGCCGCCGAACGCCTCCGCGACCGGCTCGCCGCCGCCCCGCCCGGAACCCTGCCCGGCAGCGCCCCGGAGACCACCCCGGTGATCGTCCTGGTGGTCGAGGGAGCGGCTCGCGGGGTGACCTCCGTCCCCGGCGTACGGGTGGACAGCGCCCCCGGCAGCGGCGATGACCGCATCGTCGAACTGGCCGCCGAGTACGCCGGCCGCGGCTGCGTCGTGGTCACCGCCGACCGGGAGCTGCGCGCCCGGGTCGAGGTCCTGGGCGCCACCTGCACCGGCCCTTCGGCCCTCCGCCCCTGACCCGGCCCGGGGCCGAGCTCCGGGCCGAGCCCGGGGCCGGGCCCGGGGGCCGGGCCGGAAGCGGGCCCCCGAGCCGGAAAAACTCACACGGCCACGTACCATTGCCGCATGTCCTTCCTCCGCCGCCACCGCGCCGCCACACCCGCAGGCCCGGACTTCGACGTCCTGGCCATGGATCCGGGGGACTGGCCGGGCAATCTCGGGGCCGGGCTGCTGCCCGCCGCCGACGGCAGCTGCCAGGGTGTCTTCCTCCGCTACGACCTCTTCGGCGGCCGCGGCCCCGCGATGATCATCGGCAACCTGCCCGAGGGCTCGCCGGCCCGGGAGCTCGCCGAGAAGCAGGTCCCCTTCGAGGTCGCCCAGCTCCTCGACGCCCTGGAGAACGACGAGGACGTCGAGGTCACCGGGGTCGAGGACTGCCCCGTCATGCAGGGCGACAACCTCCTCATCGTCCGCCGGATCAAGCTGTCCGAGTCCCGGATCAGCTGTGTCCAGTTCGACCGAAGCGACAACGTGCTGGTCACCATCGCCAGCTGGGACCGGCCGATCACCGACGACCTCTACGCGCTGCTGAAGCCGCTCCCGGCCGAGCTCTTCCAGCAGGGCTAGACCCCGGGTCACCGCCGGGCGGTACCTACGTGGCGGAGTCCGCGATGTCGTTCGCCGCCACGTAGCCGAAGGTCATCGCGGGCCCGATCGTCGAACCCGCCCCCGCGTAGCTGTGGCCCATCACCGCCGCGCTCGCGTTCCCCGCCGCGTACAGCCCCCGGATCACCGATCCGTCCGGCCGCAGCGCCCGCGCGCGTGCGTCCGTCACGATCCCGCCCTTCGTGCCGAGGTCTCCCGGCACGATCCGGAAGGCGTAGAACGGCGGCGCCCACAGCGGGGCCAGGCAGGAGTTCGGGAGCACCCCCGGGTCGGTGTAGTAGTGGTCGTACGCCGTGTTCCCGCGCCCGAAGTCCGGATCGGTGCCGTTCCAGGCCTGCGCGTTGAACCGGTTCAACGTCGCCCGGAAGGCGGCGGCCGGCACCCCGATCTGCCCGGCCAGCGCGTCCCAGGTCCACGCCTTCCGCACCGCGCCCGACGCGTACCAGGAATCCGGGAAGACGAACGTCGGCAGCACGTCCTTGAACAGGTACTTGCTGCGGTAGTTCTGATCGACGATCAGCCACGCCGGGATGTGCGAACCGGGCGCCCCCCGGTCCTTCTCGTACATCACGTGCACCACGTCGCTGTACGGGGCCGCCTCGTTGACGAAGCGGGTGCCCCGCGCGTTCACGATCAGCCCGCCCGGCAGCGTCCGCTCGGCCAGACAGAAGTACGGCTCACCGGGCAGCGGGATCGACGGACCCCACCAGGCGTCCTCCATCAGCGCGAGCGCCGCGCCCGCCCGCTCCCCGGCCCGGATCCCGTCCCCGGTGTTCTCCTTCGCGCCCACCGTCCACTGGGTTCCGATGGGCTGCTGCTGGTACCGGGCGCGCATCTCCGCGTTGTGCTCGAACCCGCCCGAGCCCACGATCACCCCGCGTCGGGCCCGTACGACGCCCCGCACGCCGGCCTTCTCCACCACCACGCCGGTGACGGCCCCGCCCTCCTGGACCAGGTCGACCAGCGGGCAGTCCAGCCACACCGGGACTCCCGCCCGCTGCAGCCCCGCCCGCAGGCCCGCCGCCAGGGCCTGGCCCATGGTCAGCGGCTTCTCCCCGCACAGCGCCGCCTTCGTGCCGCGCGCGAGGCACTCCGCGGAGACGGCGGCGCCACGGGCGTTCACTGCCGCCAGCGTCAGCCATTTGTAGTCCTGGCTGAACACCACCATGCCGGCGGGCACCGGCATGTACGCCGGGTTCAGCCGGGCCAGTTCGGCGCCCAGGACGTTCCCGTCGAGCTGGTCGGGCTCGATGGACCGGCCGTTCGGCAGCCCGCCCGGCAGGTCCGGGTAGTAGTCGCTGTAGCCCTCCATGAACCGGAACCGCAGCGGGCTGTTCGCCATCACGAAGTCCAGCATCCGCGGCCCGTTGCCGAGGAACGCGGCCTGCCGGTCCGCGGGCACCTCGCCGCCGACCACCGCCGCCAGGTACGCGGCCGCCTTCTGCGGGGTGTCCGGCACACCGGCGGCGAGGATCACCGAGTTGTTCGGCAGCCAGATCCCGGCCCCGGACCGGGCGGCGGAACCCCCGAAGGTCGGGGCCTTCTCGACCACGACCACGCTCAGACCGCGTGTGGCGGCCGTCAGCGCCGCGGTCATGCCGGCCGCGCCGGAGCCGACCACCACGACGTCGTACGCACCGAGCGGCGAGGCGTCGGCGGCGCGGGCCGTACCGGAGGGCAGGACGCCGGCGGCGAGCAGCCCGGCGCCGGTCGCGGCCAGGACCGTACGGCGGGCGGGTGAAGAGGACATGGCGGCCTCCAGGGGCAGTGGGCGAGGGGACCTGATGCTGAATCAGAAAAGTGTTCGGGGGATCATGTGAAGTCAAGGCGCGTGCGGGGCCCCGCCCCGCCGCCGTTCGAGGGAAGGTGCCGTGACGACGAACGAACGAACCGACTGGGACGGTGTCACCACCGCCGACGTGTACGCCGACGACACCGTCCGCAAGCGCGGACGCCTGGCCGATGCGGCCCGGGACGGCCGCTGGGAGCAGGTGCTCGAACTGCTGGCCGAGGATCCGGAACGGGTCAACTCCACCAGGATCGGAGGCGCGAGCGGATACTCCCCGCTGCACCAGGCCGCCTGGCACGGCGCCGGCCCGGAGGTGACCGGCCGGCTCGTGGACCTCGGGGCCTGGCGCACCCTGCCCACCGGCTCCGGCGAACGCGCCGTGGACATCGCCCTGTCCCGCGGCCACACCGACCTGGTGCCGCTGCTCACCCCCGTGGTGCGCCACCCCCTGCCGCCGGCCGTGCAGGGCGGGCTGGAACGCCGACTGCACGCCCTGATCGCCGCGGACAGCCGCGGACTCGCCGAACGGCACCGGCTGAGGATGCCGCCGCTGGGTCCGCTCACCGAACTCACCCGGCCGAGGATGTACTTCCCGGTCCCGGGCATGTACGGGGGCTTCTCCTGGGAGCTCGACGGCGCGGCCCTCGTGGTGGAGAGCTGGAGCCGGGTGGCCGGCGGTTCGGGACGCCGGCACCGCGTCACCCCCGAGGCCACCGAGCTGATCGCCGAGGGATTCGTCTGAGCGGCCGGGGCCGCGCGTACGGCCCACACGGGTGGCGGCCCTCCGGACCCCGGCACACCCTGGAGCGGTGAACGACGATCAGATGCCGGGCCGGGACGGCCAGGAGCACCCGTACCGCTATCCCGGCCTGCGGGCCGTCTACGTGAACTGCACCCTCAAGCGCTCGCCCGAGGCCAGCAACACCGAGGGCCTCATCGCCCGCAGCCGCGCCGTCATGGAGGCGAACGGAGTCACCACCGAACTCATCCGGGCCGTCGACCACGACATCGCCACCGGAGTCTGGCCGGACATGACCGACCACGGCTGGGAGACCGACGAGTGGCCGGTCCTGTACTCGCGGATCATGGCCGCCGAGATCCTCGTGCTGTGCGGCCCCATCTGGCTGGGCGACAACAGCTCCGTGATGAAGCAGGTCATCGAGCGGCTCTACGCCTGTTCGAGCCTGCTCAACGAGCAGGGCCAGTACGCGTACTACGGCCGGGTCGGCGGGTGCCTCATCACCGGCAACGAGGACGGCGTCAAGCACTGCGCCATGAACGTGCTCTACAGCCTCCAGCACCTGGGCTACACGGTCCCGCCGCAGGCCGACGCCGGATGGATCGGCGAGGCCGGCCCCGGACCCTCCTACCTCGACCCGGGGTCCGGCGGCCCGGAGAACGACTTCACCAACCGGAACACGACCTTCATGTCGTGGAACCTGATGCACCTCGCCGCGATGCTGAAGCAGGCGGGCGGCATCCCCGCCCACGGCAACCAGCGCTCGGAGTGGGACGCCGGCTGCCGCTACGACTTCCCCAACCCCGAACACCGCTGAGCCCCCGGGCGGAGGAAAGCTCCCGGGGGCTCAGGGCGGGGCGGGCGGGGCGTGGGGTGGACCCCGGTCAGCGGGTGCCGACCGCCGCCCGCACCGCTCTGCGGGCCATCCCGCAGTCGTCGTGCAGCCGGCGCAGCAGCAGGCGCTGTTCCTCACCGGAGGACAGGGCGCCCACCGGCAGTGGCTGCGTCGGGGCGGTCGACAGCATCGAGCGCTGGACGGCCATCTCCGACATCCGGATCTCCCTGGTCAGCACCAGCATCAGGTTCACCAGGAAGGCGTCCCGGGCCGCTGCGCCCTGCGACTGGGCCAGCCGGCTGATGCTCGACCGGGCGGCCGGCGCATCGCCCAGCACCGCCCACAGCGTGGCCAGGTCGTACCCGGGCAGGTACCAGCCGGCGTGCTCCCAGTCCAGCAGCACCGGACCGGCGGGCGACAGCAGCACGTTCGACAGCAGGGCGTCGCCGTGGTTGAACTGCCACTGCGGCCCCGACACCGCCAGCCCGTGCAGCAGCTTCTGCAGGTCTCCCAGGTCCCGGTCGGTCAGCAGCCCCAGCTCGTGGTACCGGGTGATCCGCGAGGCGTAGTCCAGCGGCCGGCCGAACAGGTCGCCCGGAGGGCGCCACTGGTTCACCCGGCACACCGCGCCGAGGACCGCGCGTACGTCGCCCCGCGGCGGGGCCTCCATCGGGTGGCGCTGCAGGGCGGCCACCCGGCCCGCCATGCGCTCCACCACCAGCGTGCAGTTCTCCGGGTCGGCCGCGATCAGCCTCGGCACCCGCACCGGCGGGCGGTGCCGGACGAACGCCCGGTACGCACTTATTTCGTGCCGGTACCGCTCGCGCCATTCCGGCGAGTGGTCCAGTAAAACCTTCGCGACGGCGGTC
This sequence comes from Streptomyces sp. NPDC048603, assembly GCF_043199475.1. Lineage (NCBI taxonomy): Bacteria > Bacillati > Actinomycetota > Actinomycetes > Kitasatosporales > Streptomycetaceae > Streptomyces > Streptomyces sp. NPDC048603. The sequence continues at coordinate 255,076 of NZ_JBICVY010000008.1, forward strand.
GCCCGCCCGGTGGTGCCGACCAGCAGGACCGACCGTCCGCTCCGGCGGAGCACCTGAACCGGAGCGAACTCCGGACAGATCCGCTGCACCGAGGCGAGCGCGGTGCGCAGTTGCGCTCCCTGCGGCCCCGACAGGTCGATTCTTCCGCTCAGCGGCTGGGCTCCGGCGCCCGGCATCCGCCGCGCCCGAACGGCGCCCTGCGCCGGGACGGCGGCGCGGCCGGGTTCCAGGTACGGGCCGCCGCCCGCCTGGAGCGTGCGGTGCGGCCGGACGGGGGCGGACACGGAGGACGATGCTGCGTACATGGTGGATACGGATCCCTTCGTGTGCCGACGAGTTGCGTACGCCGCCCCGCCCGATCCCCTCGTCACCCTGGGGAGTTCCGCAGGGGACCGGGTCGGGGAGGCGCATTCCTACCTGACACCCCGGCGCGGGTGGCGGAACATCGGGCGTGCCCTGGCGAACCCTGGCGAATAGTCGCTCGGCATCTGACCCGGGGTTACTGTCAACTCAGCCGAGAACCTGGGGGCTTGACGTGAGCAGAGGACCAAACACCCGTCTGAACGACCTGTTCGGCCTGGCCGGCTGGTCGAAGGGCGAGCTGGCGAGGATGGTCAACCGGCAGGCGGCCGCCATGGGCCACCACCAGCTGGCCACGGACACCTCGCGGGTGCGGCGCTGGATCGACATGGGGGAGACCCCGCGCGAACCGGTGCCCACCGTACTGGCAGCCCTGTTCACCGAGCGGCTCGGTCGTGTCGTGACCATCGAGGACCTCGGGTTCGTACGGCAGAGGCGCACCGCCAAACGGCAGCCGGACGGGGTGAAGGACAACCCCGACGGTGTGCCCTGGGCGCCGGAGCGCACGGCCGCGGTCCTCACCGAATTCACGGGAATGGACCTCATGCTCAACCGACGCGGTCTGATGGGCGCGAGCGCCGTGCTCACCGGCGGCTCCGCCCTCAGCAACGCCATGTACGACTGGCTGCACACCGAACCCCGGCGGGACCGGGACCCGCTCCGGTTCGCCGACTCCCACCACGCCGACCAGGCGGGATCCGACCGCTACGAGGCGGCCCCCATCGGTTCCCAGGAGATCGAGGCGCTGGAGCGCTCGGTGGAGGTCTTCCGGGCCTGGGACGCGTCCAGAGGCGGGGGCCTGCAGCGGAAGGCGGTGGTCGGCCAGTTGAACGAGGTCGGCGGCATGCTGGCGTACCACCATCCGGACCACCTGCAGCGCCGGCTGTGGGGGGTGGCGGCCAACCTGGCGGTCCTGGCAGGCTGGATGTCCCATGACGTGGGCCTGGAGCCGACCGCGCAGAAGTACTTCATCATCGCCGCGCACGCGGCCCGCGAGGGCGGCGACCGCCCGCGGGCCGGGGAGGCGCTGTCGCGGGCCGCCCGCCAGATGGTCCATCTGGGCAAGCCGAACGAGGCCCTGGACCTGATGAAGCTGGCCCGTTCCGGGGCCGGCGAGGAGGCGCTGCCGCGGACCCGGGCCATGCTGCACACCATCGAGGCGTGGGCGCAGGCCGCCATGGGCAAGGGCCAGGCCATGCGGCGCACGCTGGGCGAGGCGGAGGACCTCTTCGTGTCCGACAAGGGCGACGTGCCGCCGCCCTCGTGGATGCAGCACTTCGACGAGGCCGACCTGCACGGCATGCAGGCCCTGGCGTACCGCACCCTGGCGGACCACGACGCGTCGGCGGCGCCGATCGCCGCCCGGCACGCGAAGGAGGCGCTGCGGCTGCGCGCCTCCGGGCACAACCGGTCGCAGATCTTCGACTACATCTCGCTGGCCTCGGCCTGCTTCATCGCCGACGACCCGGAGCAGGCCGACCGGTACGCCCGGCTGGCGCTGGTCTCCATGAACGAGACCTCCTCGCACCGGACGTGGGACCGGCTGCGCGAGATGTACCGGCTGACCGGCGAGTACGCGGGCTACGGCCGGATCGAGGACCTCCGGGCGGAGATCGCGCAGGCTCTTCCCGGGAGCCCGGGTGTGGGGGCGCGCGGGACGGAGGTCTGAGCGGGGGGTTCCCGTGGGGGAACGGGGGTTCCAGCGGGGCTTTGGGGCGCGGTGCGAGCCGGTTCGCCCATCCGGGGAGCGGGTACGGGAAAGCGGGGTTCGGGGAGGCGGGGTTTCATGGCGCCGAGGCGCGCTGCGGTGCCGTGTGCCCACCCACCCCCAAGCTCTCGACTTCGCTCGAGCAGGGGGTACCCCCATCGCCCTGCGGCACGATTGCCCACACGGCGGTGCGGCTGCCCACACGGCGGCAGGGGCCCACACGGTCGTCAGCCGGTCGTGAGCCCCGTCGGGAGGGTCAGGCGCCGATGCGGGCGACGAGTACGCAGGCGTCGTCCTCGCGTTCGCCCTCTCCGAACTCCTCGATGACCAGCCGCACGCATTCCTGTGCCGACTTCGCAGCCGAGAACAGCGGGGCCAGCGCCAGCAGCCGCTCCGTTCCGTCGGTCTTGCTGAACTCGATGCTGCGCGGGGTCAGTCCGTCCGTGTGCAGGACCAGGACGTCGCCCACCTCGAGCCGCTCCTCCGCCTGCCCGTAGACCGCCCCGGAGGTCGCACCGAGCAGGATGCCCTCCGGTGAGGCGAGCGAGCGTCCGGAACCGTGCCGGAACAACAGCGGGGCCGGGTGCCCGGCCTGGGCCCAGGTCAGCACCCGGCCGACGGGCTCGTACCGGCAGCAGACGGCGGAGCCCAGCGCGGGCTGCACCGAGGTCTCCAGCAGCTGGTTGAGCCAGCCCATCAGCGGCCCTGGCGCGATGCCGGCCATCGCCATGCCGCGCAGCGCGCCGAGCAGCATGGCCATGCCGGAGGTGGCGGTGACGCCGTGTCCGGTCAGGTCGCCGACCGTCAGCAGGGAGCAGCGGTCGGGGAGTTCCAGCGCGTCGTACCAGTCGCCGCCGATCAGCGCGCTGCTCGCGGAGGGCAGGTAGTGCGCGGCCACGTCCAGCGCCCCGGTGCTTCCGTGCGGGAAGCGCAGGGAGCCGCGCCACGGGGGGAGCACGGCTTCCTGCAGTTCTACGGCCAGCCGGTGCTCGGTCCGCGCGATCTCCTGCTGCCGCTGCAGCGAATCGCGGGTCTCGCGCACCGCGCGCTGGCTCCGGCGCAGTTCGCTCACGTCGCGCAGCACGGCCCACATGGAGGCCGTGCAGCCGTCGGGGTCGAGGGCCGGCTCGCCCCGCATGTGGAGTGTGCGCACCCGGCCGTCGGCGCGGACGATGCGGAACTCCCCGTCGATCGGCCGCCCGTCCACCAGACAGGCCGTCACCATCGCGGTGAGCAGGGGCTGGTCCTCGGAGAAGAGGGTGGAGCCCAGTTCGTCGAGGGAGAGCGGCCCGGCCTCGGGGGACCGGCCGAAGATCTGGAACAGCTCCTCCGACCAGGTGACCTCGTCGGTGAGCAGGTTCCACTCGGCGCTGCCGACCCTCGACAGGTCCGTGCCCGGCTCGTACGGGGCCGGCTCGGGCAGGGCCTCGTGGTCGGGGGCGACCACGGACGGGATGCCCTCCTTGAGCTGCCCGAGGTGCTCGCCGAGATCGTCGAGCTGATGGACCGCGAGGTCGCAGAGAGCGCGCTGCCAGCGGCCCTGGGCGTCGTGTTCGTCCACGACGGTGTCGCGGCGCACCGCGTCCACATCACCGCGCAGCCGCCGGGTCTGCTTGATCAGCGCGTCCACCGACCCGTGCTGGGGCGGTTGCGCGGGACGGTCCGCGAACAGGTGGGACGGCATGGGGACTCCGATACAGGCGCGGCACGGCGAAGTCTGAGGGAAGGACTCGTGACGACTGTGGCACAGGCCGGGACACGCTGTAAGGCGTTTGGCAACATCCGTTAAGTCCTTGCGTGTGGCATATGCCAACGGCCTTCCGGCCGAGCTGAGCCGTGCGAACGGTTCCGGCCAGGGCCTCGGCCCGCCCGGAACCGTCCGCACGGTCGGATGCGATCAAACAGGGATCAGAAAACGATCAGACGACGAGCGGAACGGGGTGGATCTCGTCCGCGGGATGCCCGGTCCGCCGGTGGATCGCCTGCACCGCCTCCGCCGAGGGCGCCTCGGAGAGGCAGTACACGTGGCCGGACTCGGGGTCCGCCCAGGCCTGCTTGAAGTGGACTCCCCGTTCGCTTTCGATCGCCAGGTCCGCCTTGTGGGCGGCCATCAGCTCGTCCTTCGTGATGCCCTTCATGCCGGTGTGCACGTCCATGAACGCGGGCATGTCGCACCTCCTCCTCGCGGGTGCTTGCTTCTCCCTTCCATGGTCGACCCATGGCCGGAAAACGTCCCTGCGAAACGGGTGCACCGTACGTGCGGGCGAGCTGTACGACTGCCGGGACCTGGGGAGTTCCCGGAATAACCACCCCGAACGGGGGACCCCGTCACTTCCGCCCGTTCCGCTTCCCCGCACCCCCCGTGCTCGCTACTCTACGTGGCGGTAATCAGCTGATACTCGCACGTCACTTCCCCGTGCGCACGTGCCGGCACAACAGGCGGAGAACAGATGACAAGACAGAGCCGGCGCACCTTCCTCACGTACCTGGTCGCGGCGCCGACGCTGGCCGTCGCCACCCGGGCCGGGGCCGAGACGCTGGCCCCGCAGCAGGCCCACGCGGTCATCCCCACCCTGCCCGCCCCCGCCGACCTGATCGACCTCGGCGACCTGTTCATCCTCGCCGGTGCGCCCACCGCCGGACTGCTGGTTCTGACCGTGGAGGCGGACGGCACCATCCGGTTCCGGCTGCCCCGCGAGGAGGTCGGCCAGGGCCTGACCACCGCCGTGGCCATGCTCGTCGCGGAGGAACTCGACACCCCGCTGGACCGGGTCCGGGTGGAACTCGACGACGCCCGCCCCGAACTGCTCTTCAACCAGCTCACCGGAAGTTCCAACTCCATCCGCTCGCTCTACGGGCCGGTCCGGCAGTGCGCCGCCACCGCCCGGGCCCGGCTGGTCGCGGCCGCCGCCGCCCGCTGGGGGCTCGCCCCGTCCCTCCTGACCACCGAGAACGGCGCCGTCCGCGCCGGCGACGGCCGGACCGCCTCCTACGGCGAGCTCGCCGAGGCGGCCGCCGACCCCGCGCTGCTCGTCCTCGGCGCCACCCCCAAACCCGCGGCCGAACACACCCTCGTCGGCCGGCCCACCTCCCGGGTGGACGCCCGCGCCATGGTCACCGGCCGCCAGCAGTACACCCTCGACCTGGACGTACCCGGGGCCAAGCCCTGCGTGGTGCGCCGACCGCCCACCCTCGGCGGCACCGTGGTCTCGGTCGCCAACACGGCGGCCGTCCGGGCCATGCCGGGCGTGCTCCACGTGGTCACGGTCCCCACCGGTGTCGCCGTCGTAGCGGAAACGTTCGGTCAGGCCCTTGATGCCAGGGCCGCCCTCCAGGTGACCTGGGGTCCCGGACCCGCGGACCACCTCTCGGACGACGGGATTCGCGCGAAACTCCGGGCCGCCACGCCGCCGTTGCTCGTGCCGCCGCTGCTCACCCCTTACCTGGACGCCGAGTTCGACTTCGCCTTCGTCAGCCACGCCCCGCTGGAGACCAACTGCGCGATCGCCGACGTACGCGCGGACCGCGCCGAGATCTGGTCCGGTCTGAAGTCGCCGATCGTGGCCCGCCAGACCATCGCCGCCGAACTGGGCCTGCCCGTGGACCGGGTGGCCGTCCACGTGGTGCAGGCCGGCGGCTCCTTCGGGCGGAGGCTCTTCTTCGACGGCGCCCTGGAGGCCGCCCGCGTCTCGAAGGCGTGCGGGCGGCCGGTCCGGCTGATGTGGACCCGGGTCGACGACACCCGGCACGGCCGGATGCGTCCCGCCACCCACCACCGCATACGCGCCACCTACGCGCTCGGCGAGGTGCTCAGCTTCGAGCACCGGGTGGCCGCCGCGGAGACCGACTTCCGGCACGGCCTGGGCGAGATCATCACCGCCACCGCCGCGCACCTCCCGCTGGGCATCGGCAACGCCACGCTCGCCCAGACCCTGTTCCTCACCACCGTGAAGTCCCCGTACCACTTCGGCCTGACCACCCAGGCGCTGACCGAGGTGCCCACCGGCATCCCCACCGGGTCCTGGCGCTCGGTGTACTCCGCCAACACCCGCGGCGCCGAGGAGATCGTGGTCGACGAACTCGCCGCCCGGCTCGGCCGGGACCCGTACCGGTTCCGCCGCACGTTCCTGAAGACCGCGGCCCAGCGCGCGGTGCTGGACAGGGCCGCGGCCGAGGGGGACTGGGGGCGGGCCATGGAGCCCGGCCGCGCCCAGGGCATCGCCTTCCACGAGGAGTACAAATCCCGCACCGCCTGCCTGGTGGAGATCGACGCCCGGGACCGGGAACGGGTCCGCGTCACCAAGGCGGTCATCGTGGTGGACGTGGGCCTGCCGGTCAACCCGCGCGGGCTGGAGGCGCAGATGGCCGGCGGGCTCGTCGACGCCATCTCGACCACCCTCCGGGCCGGGCTGCACATCGACAAGGGCCTCCCCGTGGAAGGCAGTTACAGCCAGTTCCACTGGGCCAGGCAGCAGGACACCCCGCGCGAGGTCAAGGTGATCGTGATGCCCGCCACGGGCGACGAGCCGGGCGGAGCCGGTGAGCTCGGGGTGCCCGCCGCCGTCGGCGCAATCGCCAACGCCTACGCCCGGGCCACCGGGACCAGGCCCCGCAGCTTCCCCCTCGACTTCGACATCGACTTCACTCCCTACCCGCGCTGACCCGGGCCCCGCCGACCCCCACCCGCCACCCGCTCCCTCCGAGATCCTGGAGTTCCCGCGTGCCCTCGCACACCTTCACCGTCAACGGGCGGAACGTCACCGTCGACGCTCCCGACGACCTGCCGCTGCTGTGGGTGCTGAGGGACATCCTGGGCATCCGCGGCCCCAAGTACGGCTGCGGGGTGGACGTCTGCAAGGCGTGCACCAGCCACCTCGACGGTGCCGACATCCGCCCCTGTGTGGTCCCCGTGTCGGCGTGCGCCGGGCGCGAGGTGACCACCATCGAAGGACTCGCCGACGGGGACACCCTGCACCCCGTGCAGGAGGCGTGGCTGGAACAGGACGTCGCCCAGTGCGGTTTCTGCCAGCCCGGCCAGATCATGGCGGCCGTCGCCCTGCTGAAGCGGACCACCGATCCCACCGACGAGGACCTCGACGCCATCGCCAACATATGCCGCTGCGGCACGTACGTCCGCATCCGCGAGGCGATCCGCAGCGCGGCCGCCCGTATGTGACGACCTGCGGGGAGGGCGCTCGGAGCAGCGTCCGAGGCGTGCCCGGGGCGCGTGAGGGGGCGTGTTCGGGGGCGGGGCCCGGCGCTCCCCCGTGAGTACCGGGACCCGACCGCCCGGGCACCAACCTAGGCCGGTCCGCGGTCCGTTGCAGGATTCGTTCTGCCCAGTGGTTCAAGGAGACCGGTATCACTGCGCACAGTGTGCGTCCCGGTGTTGAATGACCGGTCCCGCCATCCGAAGGGACCCCGCCATCCAGCCCTGGAACCGCTCCGACGACATCCTCAAGGCGCACCGGCTCGCCCACACCGGCGGCTCGGCCGCCCTGCTGCGCTGGCTCTCCGTCCGGCTGGGCGGCTGGACCGGTGTCCTGGAGGCCGGCGGCCCGCCGGCCGGGCCGGAACCCGGGCTGGCCGCCCGGGCCGCCGCCGAGCTGACCGCCCGCCAGGTCAGCTCCGCCGTCGTCGACGGCCCGGCGGCCACCGCCCTGCTGTTCGCGCTGGACGGGCGCGGCGCGCTGGCCGCCGTACTGCCCCGCCCCTATCCGCCGGGCGCGTCCGCGCTGCTGGCCGACGCGGCCGTGCCGCTGGCCCTGGTCCGCCGGGCCGAGGAGGCCGCACGGCGCGAGGAGCGGGTCGCGCTGGCGGAGTCCCGGGCCCGGGAGGCCGTGCTGCACCTGCTGATGAACGGCCGGCTGTCCACCGCCCACCAGGTCGCCGAGGCCCTCACCCCGTCGCTGCCCGACCCGATGCGGATGTACGTGGTCGAGTGCCGCACCGGGACCCGGGAGGAGGTGGGCCGACTGTGCGCGGAACTGACCGGCGGGCGGGCCTGGGTGGTGCGCTGCCCGGTGTACGTACGCCATCTCATCGCGCTGGTCCCCACCGACGTGGCGGCGGTCTCCGCCGACCAGGACCCACTGGCCGGGGCGCTGGCCGCGGCCGCTCCCGACTGCGTGACCGGGGTCAGCGAGGAGACCGCGCTGCGGGACGCCCCCGCGGCCTACTCCCAGGCGTTCCACGCCCTGGCCGTGGCGCGCGGGCGCGCCGAACGGCACGCCCGCTTCGGCCCCGGCCCGGAGCTCGAACTGGCCGCGCACGCCGCCGGGGCCGGGTGGGCCGAAACCCTGCTCGCGCCGCTGCACACGTATGCCCCCAGGCGCCCGCAGGACCCGGGAGCGCAGGAGCTGCGGGCCACCGCCCACGCCTGGCTGAATTTCACCTCGCACGCCACCCGGCTGCTGCGGATCCACCGGAACACCCTGGCCACCCGGCTGCGGCTGGTGGAGGACATCCTCGGGCTGGACCTCACGCGGCTCGGGCACCAGGCGGCGCTGTCGCTGGCCCTCCGCCTGACCCCCGGGGGCGCCGGCGGCAGGCCGGGTGCCGGGTCCGCATCGCATCCCGTGGCCGCGCCGGGTCCCGTGGCCGCGCCAGGTCCCGTGTCCGCACCGGGTCCCGTGTCCGCACCGGGCGGCTTCCCGGCGGGGGACTCCGGGCCGGTCGGCTCAGGGCTGGACGACGTACTGCGCGCCCCCGACCTGGCCGACTGGGCCCGCCGCCACCTGGCCCCGCTGACCGGGCCCGACGCACCGCCCGGCGCCCGGGACACGGTCCGCGCCTGGCTGCGCCACGAGGCCCAACTCGTCCCGGCGGCGGCCGCGCTCGGCATCTCCGTACCCGGCGTACGCAAACGGCTCACCCGGATCGAGATGCTGCTGGAACGGTCCCTGCTGCAGTCGCCCAGTGCCCGCCACGACCTGTGGCTGGCCCATCGGGCCGAGGAACTCACCGGGTGGCACACCCGCTGAACCACCCGGGGTCAGACGAAACGGGCTGATCGTCGCCGATCATTCCGGAATGAGGCGTATCAACCCGAAACGCGTGCTGGTCGGTGAACCGCTCGACACCGCCCGGCTGGGCGAGACCCTGCTCCCCAAACGGCTCGCCCTGCCGATCTTCTGCAGCGACCCACTCTCCTCGGTCGCGTACGCCACCGAGGAGATCCTGATCATCCTCGCCCTCGGCGGGGTGGCGCTGCTCCACCTCGCCTGGTATGCGGCGGCCGCGATCGTCTTCCTGCTGCTGGTCGTCGTCGCTTCGTACCGGCAGACCTGCCACGCCTACCCCAACGGCGGCGGGGCGTACGTCGTCAGCAAGGAGAACCTCGGCGAGTCCGCCGCGCTGACCGCCGCGAGCGCCCTGCTCGTGGACTACGTCCTCACCGTCGCCGTCTCCGTCGTCTCCGGGGTCGACGCCATCACCTCCGCGATCCCCGCCCTGGACGACCACGAAGTCGGCCTGTCCGTCGGCTTCGTGGTGCTGCTGACGGTGATGAACCTGCGGGGGGTGCGCGAGTCGGGACGGGTCTTCGCCATCCCCACCTACGGGTTCGTCCTCATCGTCTACGTGATGTTCGCCGTGGCCGCCGTCCGCCTCGGCACCGGCCAGACCATCCGCGCCGAATCCGCCGACCTCCCCATCATCCCGACCGGCAGCTACACCGGACTGGCCGTGGTGCTGCTCGCGATGCGCGCCTTTGCCTCGGGCTGCACCGCGCTCACCGGCGTGGAGGCCATCAGCAACGGGGTGCCCGCCTTCCGCAAGCCCAAGAGTCGCAACGCGGCCACCACCCTGACCGCGATGGGGGCGCTGTCGGTCACCATGTTCTCCGGCATCACCGCGCTGGCCATGGTGTACCAGGTGCACGTGGCTGCGGATCCGACGGAGCTCGGCCTGCCGCCCGGGACCCCGACCTCCACCGCCCTCGCCCAGATCGGCCGCGCCACCTTCGGGGACTGGCACTTCCTCTTCTACCTGCTCCAGGCGGCCACCGCCGGGGTGCTGATCCTCGCCGCGAACACCGCCTTCAACGGCTTCCCGATGCTCGCGTCGATCCTCGCCCGGGACCGGTACGCGCCGCGCCAGCTCGCCAACCGCGGCGACCGGCTCGTCTACTCCAACGGCATCGTGCTGCTGGCCCTCACCGCCATCACGCTGATCGTCGCCTTCGACGCCAGTCTGACCCGCCTGATCCAGCTCTACATCATCGGCGTCTTCGTCTCCTTCACGCTCTCCCAGTCCGGAATGGTGCGGCACTGGAACCGGGTGCTCGCCGATCCCGCCACCCCGGCCGGCGAACGCGTCCGGATCCACCGCAGCCGCGCGATCAACGCGGTCGGCGCCACCATGACCTGTGTGGTCCTGGTCATCGTCCTGATCACCAAGTTCACCCACGGCGCCTGGCTGGTGGTCATCGCCATGCCGCTGCTGTTCCTCGGCATGAAGACCGTACGACGGCACTACGACCAGGTCGCCCGGCAGGTGGCGGTCGCCCCCGGGGTGAAGCCGCGCAGGCCGGCCCGGCACCACGTCGTGGTCCTGGTCTCCGCCGTGCACGCACCCACCCTCAAGGCCCTCGGGTTCGCCGGCGCGCTGCGTCCGGACACCCTGACGGCGCTGAGCGTGGCCGCCGACGAGGCCGCGGCCGCCGAGCTGCGCGAGCAGTGGGCGGCGCACGATCCCGGCGTCCCGCTCACGATCCTGCACTCGCCCTACCGCGAGGTGGTCCGCCCGGTGCTGACGCACCTGCAGGAACTCGCCGCCCGGGAGTCCGGAGGCGTGCTGTCCGTGGTGATCCCCGAATTCGTGGTCGGCCGCTGGTGGGAGCAGCCCCTGCACAACCAGAGCGCGCTGCGGCTCAAGGCCCGGCTGCTGTTCACCCCGGAGGTGGCGGTGATCGACGTCCCCTACCTGCTGGAGTCGGCGAAGCGGACCTCCCGGCCCGGAGGCGGTGGCCGCGGCCGCGTCGACGGAGGGGAAGGGGACGGTGGGGGAGAGGACGGAAGGGAGCAGTGGGGCGGGGGTGGGCTAACGTGAGCTGAGCACTGCACTTGCAGTACTCACACACCGTACCCGCATGCCGCACGCGCATGCCGGATCCGAACCAGGGGAGGACGCCGTGCGCCAGAACCCGGAGCGCCGTGCCGCGCTGCTCGACGCCGCCATCGAGGTCCTCGCCCGCGAGGGCTCACGCGGCCTGACCCTGCGGGCGGTGGACAAGGAGGCGGGCGTACCCACCGGCACCGCCTCGAACTACTTCGCCAACCGGGCCCAGCTGCTCGGCCAGATCCTGCACCGGACCCGCGAGCGGCTGGTGCCCGACGAGTCCGTGCTGACCGGGCCGCTGGACACCGCGCACCTGCTGCGCGACCTGCTGGCCCGGATGCGGCGTGAGCGCAGCGTGCACATCGCGATGCTGGAGCTGCGGCTGGAGGCCACCCGGCGCCCCGAGCTCGGGGAGGAGCTGGCCGGCTTCCTGGCGGCCGAGCTCGAGGCCAACGTGACCTGGCACCTGGACGCGGGCCTGCCGGGCGACCGGACCGGCGTGGTGCTGCTGTACCTGGCCATGCTGGGGCTGATCGTGGACGACCTGACCGTGCCCGCGCTGCTCGATCCGTACCCGGTCGACGGGCTGATCGACTCCATGGTGCGGCGGCTGCTCCCGACGGAACGGTGATCCGCGGTGATCCGCGGAGGTCCGGCGGCGGCGCAACCGTGATCCGCTGCCGCCGAAACCGTAATCCACAGGCACCCGATCCGGATCGCATCGGGACGTATCGTGGTGTGCCGGGGAACCGACCGCACCTCGGGAGGCACCGTGGAGCACGGCATCGCATGGCTGGCCGACTGGCCGGACTGGTACGCGGGACTGACCTTCGCCCGGGGCATCGGCCCCGAGGAGCTCGCCGCCCGGCTCGGCGCGGTGCCCGGGATACGCCCGGGTGATCTCGGTGCCTCGGATGCCTGGAGCCTCGCGATGGACGCGGTGGACGGGGACGGCGTGGCCCGGGTCGGAACGTGGGGCGACTGGTCCTTCGCGGTGGAGCACGGCGCCCCGGCCGGAGCGGAGCTGCTGGCCGAGATAGGCCGTGGCGGCACCGAGGCCGTGCACCTGGACCCGCAGCCCGATCACCCGCCCAAGCAGTTCTGGTACGCCCGTGACGGCGTGGTCGTCTGCTGCTTCGGACTGGGCGAGGAGGTGTGGCGGGGCGGGCACGAGCCGGACTTCCTGCTGCCGGAGCTCGTCTCCGCGGGCATACTCCACCCCGACGGCACCGATGCCAGGCCCGACCACGAACCGGGTGAGGAACGCGACCGGCGCACCCTGACCATGCTGGAACACCGCTTCGGGCTCTCGCTGCCGCGCCGTCTGGTCGCGGAGGCGCTCCTGCCGGCCTTCGTGACCGGCGCGGCCTGACCCGGCCGCCGGGCCGCGTCAGTCCGGGCCGCGTCAGTCCGTGCCGGACTCGCCGGCGTCGTGCACGAGCAGGGCGAGCTGCACCCGGTTGTTCAGGTCCAGCTTGGCCAGGATCCGCGAGACATGGGTCTTCACCGTCGGCAGCGAAAGGTACAGCTCGCGGGCGATCTCCGCGTTGGGGCTGCCGCGTCCCACGGCGAGCGCCACGTCCCGCTCCCGGCTGCCGAGCAGGGCCAAGCGGGCGCGGGCGGCCTCGGCGCGCTCCTCCCGGCCGTCCCGTCCCTCGCCCGTGACCTGGTCGATCAGCTGCCGGGTGATGGCGGGCGACAGCACCGGCTCCCCGGCCGCCACCTTCCGCACCGCCGTGACGATCTCCTGCGGCGGGGTGTCCTTCAGCAGGAATCCCGCAGCCCCGGCACGCAGGGCCCGCAGCACGTGCTCGTCGGTGTTGAAGGTGGTCAGCACGATCACCTCGGGCGCGCCCGGCCGGGCGCGCAGCGACTGGGTCGCGGCCAGTCCGTCGGTGCCGGGCATCCGGATGTCCATCAGCACCACCGCGGGGGAGTTCGCCGCCACCAGCGCGGGCACCTCGCTCCCGTCGGCCGCCTCACCGACGACCTCCAGGTCCGGGGCCCCGCCCAGCATCAGACGCAGCCCCGCCCGCACGATCGGGTCGTCGTCGACCAGCAGCAGCCGTATCACGGGCGGTACCTCACAGTCCTCACAGTCCCGGCGCGGGAGACTCCCAGGGTAGCCAGGCGGAGATCATGAACTCCCCGTCCACCGCCCCGTACGCGCACCGGCCGCCGGCCAGCCGGGCGCGCTCCGCCAGCCCGGCCAGCCCCTGACCGCCGCCACCGGCCGCCGCACCGGCCGCGGCCTGCGGCGGACCGGAAGCCGGACCGGAAGCCGGACCGGACACCGGGCCGGGCAGCGGGTTGGCCACCCGGACGGTCAGGCCGTCCCCCGGTCCGCCAGACACCGTCAGGCGCACGGGCGTCCCGGGTGCGTGCCTGCGCGCGTTCGTCAGCGCCTCCTGGACGATCCGGTACGCCGCCCGGCCGACGGCCGGCGAGGGCTCCGGCGAGGGCTCCGGCGGGGCCGGCGTCCCGCCGTCCCGCTCCGGGGGCCCGTCGAAGCCGATGTGCATCCCGGCCTGCCGGGACTCCGCCACCAGCCCGGCCACATCGGCCAGTCCCGGCTGCGGACGGCTCCCGAACCCCCCGGGCGGGGACCGCAGGACGCCGATGACCTCGCGCAGGTCCTGCAGCGCGAGGTGCGCCGACTCCCGGATCACCCCCGCCGCCCGCTCGATCTCGGCCCGGGGCGCCCCCGGATTGAACTCCAGCGCGCCCGCGTGCAGGCTCAGCAGTGACAGCCGGTGCCCGAGTACGTCGTGCATCTCGCGGGCGATCTCCTCCCGCGCCGTCCGCTGTGCCCGCTCCGCCCGCAGCGCCGCGTCGGCCTCCGCCAGCTCGGCCCGTTCCCGCAGCGAGGCGATCAACTGCTGCCGGGACCGCCGGAACAGCCCCCAGCCGAGCGCCCCGGCGATCAGCACGAAGTACGTCACGGCCGAACCCGCCCGGTCCTCCGCCAGGCCCGGCAGCCGCCACAGGAAGACCGGCAGCGGAGCGAACGCCAGGGCGGTGACCCAGGCCGTCACCCGCCAGGAGCGGCTCGCGGCCACCGTGAACACCGCGACCAGCGCCGGCCCCGTGAGGTAGTGCGCCACACCGCCCCCGAGGAGCAGCACCACGGCCAGCTGCACCGGCCACCGGCGGCGCAGGAACACCGCGGCACAGCCCAGCGCGCCGACCAGCTGGTCGGCGGTCCCCCAGGCCCCGGCGTACTCCTCGCCGGCCGGTACGGCACGGGTGCTGAGCACCGCGACGAAGGCGGCGAGCAGGAACAGTCCCAGGTCGGCCGCCCGGTCCCGGCGATCGGCGCGCATGCCGGGCAATCTATGCCGGGGGTGGGCGTTCCGGCGTCCCGGGTCCCGTGCCGGAGACTTCGGACGCGTGCACCGGTACTTGAGTACGACCCACCGGGACCCTGACGGCCGCCTTTCGTCACGCGCTCCGCCACCCGAAGCCCGACGCCCCGGGGGCCCGGCCCGCCCTACCGTCGGCTCATGACCTCATCGAGCTCTCCGACGCCCCGACCCACCTCCTCCTCCTCCTCGTCCTCCTCGTCCTCCTCCTCGTCCAACAAGGGATTCCTCGGCACCGTCGGGTTCCTGCTGTTCCTCGGCGCCGTCAGCGGCCTGCTGCACGAATGGCTCGGCTGGATCCGCCTGTTCGGCTTCCTCCGGTTCCTCGTGCCCTCCGGTCAGGAGGTGTTCGGGTACGCGGTGATGGCCGTGCTGGGCCTGGCGCTGTCCGCGTCCGCCGACCGGCTCAGCCGGCGTGGTCGCGGATGACCACCTCGGGAAGAGCTGCTCGCCGTGCCGGTGCGCGAGCCGCCGCCGTACCCGCTCGATCCGGCCAAGCTCGTCCTCCGGCGCACCCGGATGCACGTTCCGGTCGCACTCGGGGCACCAGATGACGAACCGGTCGGATCCGGTCCGTGCGTGGGTGCAGCCGGGGCAGTTCCCGCGCTGTGCCGCGAGGACCGTCCGGCTGCTGTTCAAGAGTTCCTCCCCCAGGTGCGGCCCTGTCCCGAGCCCCGGTCCGGGCAGGATGGGCGGTCGATTCGGTGATCTTCCGCTCGCGATGTGACCACCGTCAGCCGGATTCGGCCAATCCGAGTCACCTTCCGCGCATGTTCCGCTGGAAAATGCCAGAACCCCCTTCCGTAGTACGGAAGTTCAGTAAGTTCCTCTGTGTCGCCGCCGTACGACCGTGCGCTACGGAACATCTGGCCGGGAGGGGAGCCCGCGTGCCCGGGATCGATGAATGCCTGTTGCAAGCCATGACCCTGCCCGGTGCCCGGGGCGCCGCGCTGGTGGACTGGAGCAGCGGGCTGGCCCTCGGCACCGTGGGGGAGTCGCCCGTCGGCGACCACGAGACCACGGCGGCGGAGACCGCCGAACTGGCCCGGGCCGCCGCCGAATACGAATCCTTCGCGTCCGCCGGTGTGCCCGCGGACGAGCCTACCTTCATGTCCGCCGTGCGGGGTGCGGACGGCGGAGCGGCTGCCGCCAAGGGCGCGGCGGTGCCGGACGGGCCGCCGGTCGAGGACCTGATCGTCACCACCCGGACCGGGTACCACGTGCTGCGTTTCGTGAACACCAGCTTCGACAGCAGCGTCTTCCTCCACCTCTGGCTGGACAGAACGGAGGGCAACCTCGCCCTCGCCAGACTCAGACTCCGCGATCTCGCCGAAGGGCTGGTGCTGAGATGAGCGGCGCCCGCCAGATCGCCGACTGCGCGGTCGTATCGCCCCTGCTGAGCCGGCTCGCCGCCGAGCGCGCCACCGGTGCGCTGCTCCGCGACCGCGGCACCCTGTTCCTCGAGAACGGGCGCATCGTGCACGCGGAGAGCCCCGCCACCCCGGGCCTCGACGTGCTGCTGACCACCGGCGGCGGACTCGCCCCGGAACGCTGGCGGGAGGCCGTGGACCGGGCCGGAGCCCGCCGTCAGGTGGCCCGCTTCCTCGTGGACAGCGGTGGCCTGGCCGACGGCGAACTGGAGATATGCCACCTCGCCGCCATGTACGACGCGGCGTTCTTCGCCCTCTCTCCGGGCTCCGGCCCGTCCCGGTTCCGGCGCGGCGCCACCCACTGGATGGGCCAGGTCCGCTCCGTCCCCGCCGAGGCCGTCGAGCGCGAGACCCGGCGGCGCCGCGAACTGCTCGACGCGGTCTGGCCCTACCCGGCCCTCGACGCCGCTCCCGTGGTGCCCCGGCCGGCCGCCCCCGGCCAGACGGTCACCACCCGCCAGCGGATCCTGCTCCGCAAGGCGGACGGCCTCCGCACACCCGCCCAGCTGGCCTGGGTGCTCGGCCGTCCGGCCTTCCACACCCTGCTCGACGTACGGCGGCTCGCCGCGGCCGGACTGGTCGAGACCCCGCACGCGCCGGCCCCCCGACCGGTTGCGCCCCCCCTGCCCGACTGGGTCACCCAGGCGCAGAGCCCGGACGTGGCCCTGCTCCGCCGGCTCCGCGATGCCCTGGAGGCAAGCCTGTGAGGCTCCCGCTGCGGCCGCGTGCCGACCGGCGCCAGCCCGAAAGGAGAACGGTGACGGTTCCCGCCGAAGCCGAGACCGAGATACTCGCCGAGCTCCGGCGGCTGCGGGCCCGGGTCCCCCAGCTCACCGGGGCCCTCGCCGCCAGCGCCGACGGCCTGGTGCTGGCCCAGGACTCCGCGACCACCGAGGCCGAGGCGGTGGCCGCGCTCACGGCCGCCGCCCTCGGGGTCGCCCAGCGACTGGCGGACACCACCGGGCAGGGCGCCTTCCGTGAACTGCTCGTCCGCGGGGAGCACGGCTACATCGCCACCTACGCCGCGGGCGAGGCGGCCGTCCTCACCCTGCTCGCCGAGCCCCGTGCCAACGTCGGCCGGCTCCACCTGGAGGCCCGCCGCTCCAGCCTGCACATCGCCGGACTGATCGACGCCACCCTCGCCCGCCGGGGTCCCGGCGGGCGGCTCTGAAACGCCGCACACCCGGACATAACTGTCCATTTGCATCACAGTCCTCGTACATCACCGTCCCCGTACATCACCGTCACCGAAACGGAGAACCCTCATGGCCAACGTGGAAACCGTCCTCAAGGAAGCCATCACCACCATCGACGGCGCGGTCGGCGCGGCCCTCGTCGACTACAGCAGCGGCATGGCCCTCGGCACGGCCGGCGGCGGAAAGGACCTCGACCTCAACGTGGCCGCGGCAGGCAACACCGACGTGGTGCGCGCCAAGGTCCGCACGATGGAGCTGCTGAACCTGAAGGACGAGATCGAGGACATCCTGATCACCCTGGGTGGTCAGTACCACCTGATCCGGCTCCTCAAGGGGCGAAACTCCCAGGGCCTCTTCCTCTACCTGGCCCTCTCCAAGGACCGGGCCAACCTCGCGATGGCCCGTCACCAGCTCCGGCAGATCGAAACGGGCCTCGAGGTCTGACCGTCGTCAACGGAGCTGTCACCGGTGGGTCACAGTCCAGCGGCGGGCGGCTTAAATCTGGCCGCCCGCCTTGCCGACCTGCAGTCATATGTCCGCTTACGTCCAGATTTCACAAAGTCGTTACCGCGTAAGATGTTGTACTTAGCTGATCATTGACTGACAAAGCCCGCTGGAGAGCCCTCACCTCATGTCACCGCGCCTGAGCATCGTCGTCCCCGTGTACAACGTCGAGCTCTACCTCGACGAGTGCCTGGAGTCCCTGGCCGCCCAGACGTTCCGCGATTTCGAGGTCGTCATGGTCGACGACGGTTCGACCGACTCCAGCGCGGTCATCGCGAAGGCCTTCGCCGCCAAGGACAAGCGGTTCCGCCTGGTCATGCAGGAGAACGCGGGCCTCGGCGCCGCCCGCAACGTCGGCGCCCGGCACATATCCGAGGGCAGCGAGTACCTGGCGTTCGTCGACAGCGACGACACCATGCCGGACAACGCCTACCAGTTGATGATCGACAGCCTTGACGGGACCGGCTCCGACTTCGTCGCGGGCAACGTGCTCCGCTTCCGCTCGGTCGGCATGAACCAGTCCTGGGGGCACAAGGTCCCCTTCGCCAAGACCCGTCTGAAGACCCACATCTCGAAGTTCGCGCCGCTGGTCACCGACCGCACCGCCTGGAACAAGGTCTACCGCCGCACCTTCTGGGACAAGCACGGCTTCCAGTACCCGGAGGGCATCCTCTACGAGGACGCCCCGGTCAGCATCCCCGCCCACTACTTCGCCGAGAACGTCGACATCCTCAGCGACGTCGTCTACCACTGGCGGGTCCGCGAGACCGGCGAGCGCTCCATCACCCAGCGCTCCACCGACCCGGTCTCCCTCACCGACCGCGTCACCTCCGTGCGCCTGGTCCGGGATTCCCTCAAGGCCAAGGAAGGCCAGGTCTACGCCAAGTACCTGCGCGAGTACGACCACAACGTGCTCGTCGAGGAACTCCCGCTGATCTACAAGTACGTACCCGAGGGCGGAGCCGACTTCCGCGCGGCCTTCGTCAAGGACGTCGGCGGCCTGGTCCGCGAGATCGGCACCCAGCCCTGGGCCGACCTCGCCGTAGGCGACCGGCTCAAGGCGTACTTCGCCCGCGAGGGACGCGTCGAGGACTTCATCGCGCTGCTCAAGCACCAGGAGGACTTCTCCTGGAGCATCCCGGTCAAGGGCCTCGCCCGCCCGCACGCCGACTACCCCTTCCTCCAGGGCCGCCCGCCGGTCCCGGCACCGCTCCTCGCCGTCGGCCGCCGCGAGCGCCGCCTGGTCAGCGGTCTGGAAACGGTCAAGTGGGCCGACGGCAAGCTGCTCCTCCGCGGCTTCGGCTTCCCCGGCCAGCTCGGCGCCGAGAGCCGGCTGCGCTCCCGCAAGAAGCTGGTCTTCCGCGAGAAGGGGCAGCGCCGCAAGGTCGTCGTCGGTGCCCGCACCATCGCCGACCCGCTGGTCAGCGCCACCCACGCCCACCTCACCCTGCGCCACGCGGACTGGGCCGGCTTCACCGCGGTGCTCGACCCGACCGCCTTCCAGCAGGGCGGCCGCTGGCAGGACGGCGTCTGGAACGCCTCCATCGTCGTCAAGGACGTGGCCATCCCCTACCAGGCCCGCCTCAAGGCCGGCGACCACGACAGCGCCCAGGCCCCGCCGGCCCACTGGGTCGACAACGACGTCCGCATCGTCGCCTCGACCGCCGGGAACGCCCTGTCCCTGAAGGTGGAGAACGTCAAGGCCCGCGTGCTGGACGCGCGTACCCCCGACAGCGACGCCTTCGAGCTGGCCGGCGAACTCGCCGACCACCCCGGCGACGGAGCCGTGCTGCGCGCCGAGCACCAGCACACCGGCACCGTCGCCACCTTCCCGCTGACGCCCGGCGCGCTCGCCGGCAACGGCCACACCCCCTTCACCGTGCGGGTCCCGCTCGCCGAGCTGGCCGCCGTCCCCGACCGCGAGGCCGGACCCGGCCACTGGACGCCCGAGCCGTGGTCCCTCGCCGTCGAGAAGGCCGACGGCACCCGCCTGGACCTCGCGCACGACGAGCGTGGCGGTTTCCACGGCCTGGTCCTGCCCGTTCCCGGCGACACCACCGGCCGCGCCCTCTTCGTCAAGCGCACCGCCGTCGGCCACCTGCAGTTCTCCATGCAGCCCTCGCCCCCGCTGGTCGAGCGCGCGAGCACCGAGAACGGTGTGATCACCCTCAGCGGCACCTTCCACAAGCCGGCCGCGCACGCCGGCGAGGAGTTCGAGCTCGTCCTGCACAACTGGCGCGGCGAGGAGTACAGCCACCCGGTCAGCACCGCCGACGGCCGCTTCGAGGCGGTCTTCACACCGGTCCTCCCCGAGCACTACGCCGGCCGTGCCACCCTGCCCGAGGGCCGCTGGTGGCCGACCCTCCGCCCGCTCTCCCAGGCCGGGACCACCGCGGGCCTGCTCGGCGTCGACCGAGGCGCCCCGGTGCAGATGACCGCCCCGGCCCTGGGCGGCGGCCCGGTCACCGCCGGAGTCGACGGCCGCCGGATCCACGTCCAGTCCCGCTTCTTCGACCGCATGGCCGTGGTGGCCGACTCGCTGCGCAGCCCGCACGACCGCGCCCGCTTCCACCAGCGCGTCATGCGCGACGAGACCTACCCGAAGCTGCGCACCGCCCCGCTGCGCGACGTGGTCGTCTACTCCACCTTCCAGGGCAACGGCGTGGGCGACGCCCCGCTGGCCGTTCACCGGGAGCTGGTCCGCCGAGGCGCACAGCTGGAGCACGTCTGGCTGGTCAACGACGGCTGCGCCGAGGTCCCCGAGACCGCCCGCGCCGTGGACCCGTACTCGCAGGAGGCCTGGGAACTGCTGGCCCGCGCCAAGTACTTCGTCACCAACGACAGCGTTCCGCGCTGGTTCGAGCGCCGCGAGGGCCAGACCGTCGTACAGACCTGGCACGGCACGCCGCTCAAGCAGATCGGTCTCGACTACATCCACGACTACTACACCAGCCCCGCCGTCCTGGAGGCACTGGAGCACGACAGCGCCCAGTGGACGCTGCTCGCCTCGCCGAGCAGCTTCGCCACCCCGGTGCTCACCCGCGCCCTCGGCTTCAAGGGCGAGGTGCTGGAGGTCGGCAGCCCCCGTACGGACGTCCTGGTCGAACGCGACGAGGAGCGGGCCGCCGAGGTCCGCCGCCGGCTGGGCGTGCCCGAGGGCAAGAAGATCGTCCTGTACGCCCCGACCTGGCGGGAGAACCGCGAGGGCTGGAGCGGCGGCTACAAGCTCGACCTGCGCATCGACCTGGACGCCGCCCGGCGGGAGCTGGGCGAGGACCACGTCCTGCTGGTCCGCGGCCACTACCGGGTCGGCGAGCAGGTCCGTGACGCCGTCCGGGACGGCTTCGTCAAGGACGTGTCGCGCTGGCCCGACACCACCGACCTGCTGCTCGTGGCCGACGTGCTGATCAGCGACTACTCGTCCGTGCTGTGCGACTTCGCGCTCACCGACAAGCCGATCCTGCTGTTCACGTACGACCTGGCGCACTACCGGGACACCCTGCGCGGCTTCACCTTCGACTTCGAGGAGAAGGCCCCCGGTCCGCTGCTGGCGGACTCGGACAGCCTGATCGCGGCGGTGCGCGACGCGGACGCGCTGGGCGCGGAGTACGCGGAGAAGCGGGCCGCCTTCCGGGCCGGGTTCGCCGACCTCGACCGCGGCGACGCGGCGGCCCGGGTCGTCGACCGGATGCTCGGCACGAAGTAGCGGCCGAGGCCGGCGGCCGCCGGCCGGGCTTCGGGCCGTCTTCGGTTCGGCTTCGGTTCGGCTTTGGGCCGGACGAGTGCTTCCCGGGCAGGTCCCGGGCCCCACCGATGAGTTCGGGGCCCGGGACCGGTCTGTATGGGGGAGACCCCCCGTACCTGGAGGCAGAAATGAGCAGCACCGGTTTCACCACGTGCCTGTGGTTCGACGGGCAGGCGGAGGCCGCCGTCGACTACTACCTGTCGGTGTTCAAGGACGGCAGGCGCGGCCGGGTCGGCCGCTACACCGACGCCGGCCCCGGCGAGCCCGGATCGGTCATGGTCGTCGAGTTCGAGATCAACGGGCAGAAGTTCGTCGGCCTCAACGGCGGCCCCGAGTTCATCTTCAACGAGGCGATCTCGTTCCAGATCCACTGCGCCGACGAGGCGGAGGCCGACTACTACTGGGACGCCCTCACCTCCGGCGGCGGCCAGGAGGTGGCCTGCGGCTGGGTGAAGGACCGCTTCGGAGTGTCCTGGCAGGTCATCCCGGCCGGGGCGATCGAGCTGCTCAGCGACCCGGACCCGGAGCGCGCGGGCCGGGCCACCCGCGCGATGATGCAGATGAAGAAGCTCGACGTGGCGGCGATGCGCCGGGCCGCCGACGGAGAGGAATAGCCTCCCGCCGGCCTGCCCTCCGCCGACCTGCCCTGCGCTACGGCCTGCCCTCTGCGGCGATCCGCCGCAGCAGGGCCGGCAGCGCGCTCCCGATCGGCTCCCGTACGACCTCCTCGGCAAGGGGGTCGTACGGGGTCTCCTCGTCGTTCACGATGATCAGCCGCGCGCCGTGCTCCGCGGCGATCCCGGCGAGCGAGGCGGCCGGCTGCACCTGCAGGGTCGTCCCCACTGCGATGAAGATCTCACAGCCCTTGGCCACGGCCATGGCCTGTGCGAGCACCTCGGGGTCGAGCCGCTCGCCGAACATCACGGTGGCCGACTTCAGGATGCCGCCGCAGGCCGTGCAGGAGGGATCCGGGTCGCCCGCGGCCACCCGGGCCAGTGCCTCGTCCATGCCGGACCGGACGTGACAGCGGGTGCAGACCACGGCCCGGGCCGTGCCGTGCAGCTCGAACACCTTCCGGTCCGGCAGCCCGGCGAGCTGGTGCAGGCCGTCCACGTTCTGCGTGAGCACCCGGACCGGGGTGCCGCCGCGCTCCAGTTCGGCCACGGCGAAGTGGGCGGCGTTGGGCTTCGCGCCGAGCGCGCCGACCTCCGCACGCATCCGCCAGGACCGCCGCCGGATCTCCGGATCGGCCATGTAGTACTCGTACGTGACCAGCTTCTCGGCGTCCGGCTCGCGCCGCCACAGTCCGTTCGGCCCGCGGTAGTCGGGGATCCCTGAGTCGGTGGACATTCCGGCCCCGCTGAGCAGGGCGACGAGCGGCTTTCCCATGCGTGGACTCTAAGGACCGCCGTGCCCCTCCGGCCACCGCTTTACCGGGCCAGCGCAGCGAGCAGCAGCGCCGCCGTCGCCGTCCAGACCGCCGCCACCGAGCCGAGCAGCCCGCGCAGTTCCCGGCCGACCGTGGCGAACCGCTGCGTCAGGCCCAGGGTGCCGCCGGCGCCCGCCAGCAGTCCGAGCGCGGCGGCGAGCGCTCCGGGCAGCGGAACCAGGAGTGCCGAAGCGGCCGCCGGCCCGGCGCCCCCCGCCAGGACCAGCCCGTAGAACACCACCGCCACCTGCCGCGCCGCACGCGTCTCGACGAGCACCGCGCCCCCCTTGCCTGGCTCCACACCGCCTCCGCACCGCATCCGCTGGGAGCATGCCTCAGGACGGCGGACACCTAACCGACCCGCCGACCACGGACGGGTGAACCTGCACGGGGACTTGTTCTACGGCCCGGCCGGCGGCGGCGGGATCGAGAGTCGTGCCACGGATCACGTACGGGCTCTCGGCAACGCGCATCAGCAGCCCGGTCCGTCGGGGTCGTCGTGCAGAATCGGTTCTGTCGTTGCCCTCCACCGCACCGGGAGAACCGAGTTGATCCGCCGTCCTGCCCATGGTCCCGCCATCGCAGTCCTGTTGGCGGGCTCGCTCGCCCTTGCCGCCTGCGGTACGACCAAGGCCGGGGCCGGTGCGGGCGCATCGGGCTCCGCCACTCCCGACTACGTACGGCAGGCGCAGGCCTCCGCGGAGGCGGGAAAGCAGGCGCACGACCGGAAGTTCCCGGACATCGCCGCCCGCTGCAAGGACGCGGCGGCCGCCCCGAGCGCGTCCGGCAGTCCCGGTGCGAGCAGTGCGGCGGAACCCCTGGATCCCGAGGCCGCCAAGTACGCCGAGAACCACGCCTACAAGACGCAGGCGAGGCTGTCGCCGGAGGCCGGGTGCCGGGGCGGCGCGCACGCGGCGCGGATCACCAAAGGCCTGGTCGGAACCGGGAAGACGGCCCCCACGACCGAGGACGGCCTGCGAAAGGCCCTGGAGGCGCTCGGATACCCGGCCACCGAGGACGAGGTGTTCACCTCCGGCGGGGCCCTCGGCTTCGCCTTCTCCGTGCCCGGCGCGGGCCCGTGCGTCACCGGGTACCTCGGCACCCCGCCGAAGGTGGAGGCGCACGGCCAGTACATGGAGGGCGGCTGCATGGAGCCCCGCGGCGGACACTGACCCCCCGCGGTGGGCACTGACCGCCCCGCCGCCCGGCAGGCCGGAACCCACCGGGGCACCGGGCACGATCTGGTACAACACCCCGCATGACGGGACTCGAGATCTCCGGCGCGAGCGCCGCAGACATGGCACTGTTCACCGCGTGGGCCGACGAGGAGGGCTGGAACCCCGGCGACACGGACCGGTTCGCGTTCGCCGTGGCCGATCCGGAGGGCTTCCTGCTCGGCCGGGTCGACGGGAAACCGGCCGCCTGCATCTCCGCGGTCCGCTACGGCCCCGGCTTCGGTTTCATCGGGTTCTACATCGCCCGCCCCGAGTTCCGCGGCCAGGGCTACGGCATCCAGCTGTGGCGGGCCGGTATGGACCGGCTCGACGGGCGGCTGGTCGGCCTCGACGGGGTGGTGGACCAGCAGGACAACTACCGCAAGTCCGGATTCCTCCACGCCTGGAACAACGTCCGGTACGAGGGCGTGCCGCAGGGCTCCGCGGACCCGGGTGGTGCCGGGCCGGGCGTCTCGGTCGTCGACGCGGCCACGCTCCCGTTCGCCCGGCTCGCCGCCTACGACCGGCGGTTCTTCCCCGAGGCCCGCGACGCCTTCCTGGCCGCCTGGACCGGGCTGCCCGGCCGTACCGCTCTCGCGGCGGTCCGGGAGGGGAGGATCGAGGGCCTCGGCGTGATCCGGCCGTGCAGCGGCGCCTCCCGGATCGGACCGCTGTACGCGGCGACGCCCGGTATCGCCGCCGCTCTCCTCCACGGCCTGGCGGAACGCGCCGGCGGACCCGTGGCCGTGGATGTGCCGGATGCGAACCCGGCCGCCACCGCCCTGGTGGAACAGCTCGGCATGGCGCCCACGTTCGAGGCCGCCCGGATGTACACCGGGCCGGCGCCCGAGGTGGATCTGGCGGGGATCTACGGGGTGACCAGCCTCGAACTGGGCTGACGGGAGCAGGACATGACGGCGGCCCGCCGGAGGCGTACGGCGGGCCGCCCGTCCCCGCGCGCTCAGAACGAGAACACGGCCCCGCTGCCGTTGCGCAGGGCGCAGCGGTTGGCGAACGTGTGCTCGTAGCTGACCCGGCGGCCCTCCCAGACACCCGACGCGGTCACCGTCACCGGGTCCCACTCCCGGGTGCAGGCCAGCTCCCGGCCGGCGTCCGTGATCGCGTCGAACTCGGCCCCGGCGGAGCGTAATTCGGCACAGGCGGCCGACGGGTCCGGGTGCGTGCCGGCCGGCGACAGCGAACAGGACAGGGTGACCGCCCGAAGGATCGTCCCCTCGTAGGCATCCTCCCCGGCGGTGATGTCCAGGACCAGCGCGGACGGCGCGTACAGGCGCTCGGCTCCGGACGGCGCGGCGCCCGCGGGCCCGGACCAGGCCAGTGTGGCGAGCACCGTCATCGCCGTGGCGGTGGCCGCGAGCCCCAGACTGCGCATGATGGATCGCATTGCGAACACTCCTCGGATCTTGGTTCCGGATAACGGACAGGAGTCTTGCTCACCTTGGCCGCGGGCGCCGCTCACCCGTACGAAATCGCGTCACGTCCGGTGACCGCATGTGTGCAGCCCGTGGCCATGCCGCGGCCTCGACCTGCGGCGGAGCCGAGCTCGGAATCGTCCGGTCCGCACCGGGCCCCACCAGCGGAGGCAGGGCCGGCCCCACCCTGAGGAGCCGGCCCGGGGCCGGCGCCCCGGGGCCGCCGCGCCGGTCGGGCGGAGCCCGTGGAAATTGACGCGATCCGGAGCGTGGGTCAGCCGAAGCTGCCGGTCCGTGGCAGGTAGAGGTCCAGCAGCCGGGTCCGGGTCTGCTGCAGCCGGTGCGCGAGGACCCGCGCGACCCAGTGGCCGATCGCGGAACCGAACGCCGGATCGGCGTCCATGTGCATCCGCACGGTCTCCCCGTCGAACTCGTACGCCCGGACCGGTGTCATCGCTTCGGCGCTCAGCTGCCACACGTAGGGCGGGAACAGCCAGGACCAGCCGACCAGCTCACCGGGGCCGAGGCTCTCGATGACGGCCGGCCGGCGTTCGGGCACCGGCAGTTCCAGCGTGACCGTGC
Organism: Streptomyces sp. NPDC048603; assembly: GCF_043199475.1. Taxonomy (NCBI): domain Bacteria; kingdom Bacillati; phylum Actinomycetota; class Actinomycetes; order Kitasatosporales; family Streptomycetaceae; genus Streptomyces; species Streptomyces sp. NPDC048603. The sequence continues at coordinate 281,099 of NZ_JBICVY010000008.1, forward strand.
CGGACCGGACGATCCAGAACGAGTCCGCCCGCTGGCCCTCCTCGAAGAGCCGGGCGCCTTCGGGGAAATTGATCTCACGGGCGAAGGACATCAGCCGTCCGCGGTGCTCGGTCGACAGGACGGCGGCGATGCGCGTGGGGGAAGGTGTGCTCACGACGGCCTCCGATCAGGGCCCCCCGTCCCTCCAGTGTCCGCTGTCGGACGGAAGAAACCCCTCCGCGAGCGTCGCGTTCCGGTCGGTCCTCAGCCATTTGGTTTCGGGCCCCGGCCCGGATCCCCGGCCGGCATCCCCGGTCCGGAACCCCGGTCACCCGTCCTGGTCATCCCGTCCCGGTCATCCCGTCCCGGTCAGTCCTCGGCCTGTGCCTCCAGGCAGGCGAGCTCCATGGAGTCGAGCACGGCCTCGTGGCTGCGCCGGCTCAGCTCGGCGACGTTCTCGATCTGCGCGGTGGCCCACGAGGACAGGGTCATGACCAGCACCCGGAGGCCGTCCGGACCGTGCTCGGCCAGGACGGCGTCGGCCAGTGCCATGGCCCCCTCGGGGACCCGCTCGGGGGGTTCGAGCCCGACCAGCTCGCGCAGCAGCCCGATGGTCCGCCTGGAGATCTCCGGGGTGATCATCGCCAGCCGCCGGTCCTCGTCCCCGTCCGTCCCGTCCATCCGCCGCCCCGCCCTCCGTGCCACACGTGCCCCTCCCCGCACGGTAGAGCGCGCGGCGGCCGCCCCGGGCGGCTTTCGCCGGATCGGGTCCGGACCAATGGGGCCCGCAGCCCGCAGCCCGCAGCCCACAGCCCGCAGCCCGCCGCGCGCTGCCCGCCGTACGCCGCGGCTGCCGACGGTGGTGGCCGGAGGAGGTCAGCCCTGCTCGGCGACGCCCGCCCGTTTGTACGTCCGCATCAGCAGGGCCGTCTCGGCCTGCGTGACCCCGTCCAGCTGGGCGAACACGCTGGTCGCGAAGGTGTGCAGGGCGCGGGTGTCGCGGTGGCTCGAATAGCCGAGCAGATTGGTGCTGCCCGTGGTCACCACCAGGTGCCGGATCGCCGGCTCCCGGGCCAGCAGCTGGATCGCCGCGCCCAGCCGTCGGTGGTCCACGCCGATGCGGAACCGCGCCTCCACCGGGTACCCCAGCACCGCCGGGTCCGCGTGCAGCCGCAGGTGCAGGATGTGCGAGCCCATCAGCCGGGCCAGCCGCCGCCGGGCCGTGGTCTCCCCGACCCGCAGCTCACGCGCCAGCCGGGTGGTGGACATACGGGCGTCCCGGCGCAGCAGGGCGACCAGGGTCCGGTCCAGCTCGTCCACGGCGGGCGGCTCGGGCAGCGGCCGTCCCTCCATCGCGTGACGGCGGACGCCGGTCGGCTCGTCGTCGTAGGGGGCCCAGTCGCTGGCCGTCAGCAGCAGCCGCAGCACCACCGAGGAGTGGATGTCGACGACCCCTTCCAGCCGGCCGACGGCCGAGTCGATGAGGGTGAGCAGCGCGTCGTGATCGGGCGCGGTCAGCTCGGCGAAGACGTCGAGGGGGCCGGTGGCCACCTCCACCGAGCGCGTCTCCGGCCGCCGGGCCAGGGCCAGCGCCGTCTCGTGGACCCGTCCGGGTGTGCAGCGCACGGCCAGCTCCGCGGTGATGCCCTCACCGAGGTGCTCGGGGATCAGCGCGGCCGTGAACCTCACCTGGCCGGTGGCGGTCATCCGGTCGAGACGGCGCGCCACGGTCCGCTCGTGCACCCCGGCGGTCTCGGCCACCTCGGCGAACGCCGCCCGCGGATCCCGGTGCAGGGCGCGCAGCACCGCGTGGTCGACGGCGTCGAGCAGGGGTGGCGGTTCGCCGCGCTGTCCGTTGGTCATGCCGCGTCATCCTCTCGCATCCGGAGGCGGTGTCCGCACCGGGCACAACGGAAGACCTCCGTGCCGGAATCCGCCGCAGGTGCCACCCGGAGTGACGCGTTCGCCCGACTCTGGCGGCCGCTCTTGCCCGCCGGTGCTCCCTCTGGCGACATTGTCATGCGGAATCCGCACCTCCGCCCTGATGGCGACGGGGCCGGCGCGGTCCGCCCCTTCCTGCCCGGCCCGCGAGGCCATTCCCCGAACGAGGTGGTACGTATGACGGACACCGCTGCTCCCACGGACACCGTCAGACGGCGCGGCGTACGGGCGACCCCGGCCGCGGCCGTGATCGCCTCCGTCGCGCTCGTCGAGCTCGTCTCCGGCATCAACCAGGGCTTCCTCTCGCCGCTGCTGCGCGGCCTGACCGACACCCTCGGCGTCACCGCCGCCGACCTCAACTGGATCAGCATCGCGAACCTGCTGTCCAGCGTGGCGTTCACGCCCGTGCTCTCCAGGATGGGCGACCTCTACGGCCACCGCCGGATCCTCCGCTGGAACCTGCTCATCGTGCTGCTCGGCGCGGTACTGGTCGGCCTCAGCCGCTCCTTCGGCATGCTGCTCGTCGGCCAGATCCTCCAGGGAGCCTTCGCCGGCTTCTTCCCGCTGCTGGTCGGCATCCTCCGCAACCGGGACCGGGACGGCGCCGAAAGCCGCCGGGGCATCGCCATCATGGTGGCCGCGCTCGTCGGCGGACTCTCCCTCGGCCTGGTCGCCAGCGGTTTCGTGGCCCGCTCGGTGGACAGCCCCACCGCCGCCCTGTGGGTGCCCGCCGTGGCCACCGGCCTCGCCCTCGCGGTCACCTGGCCGCTGCTCCCCGAGTCCGGCCACCGCCCCGGCGGCCGCATCGACTGGGCCGGAGGTGTCCTGCTCTGCCTCGGCCTGGTGGCCGTCATGCTCGGCCTCGGCCTCGGCGGCACGCCCGGCTGGGAGTGGACCTCCGCCCGGACGCTGGGCTCCCTGATCGGTGGCGTGCTGGTCACCGCCCTCTGGGTGACGGTGGAACTCCGCACCGCCGAGCCGATGATCGACGTACGGATGTTCCGGCACCGCAACGTGGTCGTCGTCTCCCTGGTCACCCTGACCTTCACCTTCTGCATGCTCGGCCTGCAGATCGCCAACCCGGTGTTCCTGGGCACCAGCCCCGCCGAGACCGGCTACGGGCTCGGCCTGGACCCCTTCGCCATCGCCCTGGCCATGCTGCCCAACCTGCTGGCCCTCGCCCTCGGCGCGCTGATCGCCCCGGCGGTCGCCGCCCGGGTCTCCGACCGGCTCACCCTGGTCGTCGGTTCGCTGCTCATGGCCTCCGGCTACCTGCTCTCCTTCACCTGCCACTCCGACCGGCTGCTCTTCCTGGCCGGCACCGCCGTCGCCGGCCTCGGCACCGGCTTCCTGCAGCATTCCACCCGCACCCTCGCGGTCGAGGCCGTGCCGCACGACCAGACCTCCGTGGGCTCCGGCATCAACGAACTGCTGATCAACGTCGGCGGCTCGGTGGGCGCGGCGGCCGTGCTGACCGTCTTCGCCGCCCGCACCCCGGCCGGCCAGGTCCTGCCCGAGCTCGGCGCGTACACCACCTCCTGGACCGTGTGCGCCCTGGTGTCCGTGGCCGGCGCCGGCATCGCCCTGCTGTACCGCGACCCCGCCCGGAAGGACCGCGCATGACAGGCATGACCGGAACCGCCACGGCCGACGGCACCCGCGGCGACGGCACCGAGGCCGTCACCGACGCGGTCGCCGCGCTGCGCGAGCGAAGCCGGAAGACCCTCACCGGCCTGCAGGACACCGTGCTCGGCCTGAGCCACGCCCTGCACGCCGACCCCGAACTCGCCTACGAGGAGCACCGCGCGGCCCGCCGGATCGCCGACCTCGCCGAGCACGCGGGCTTCGAGGTGACCCGTGGCGCGTACGGGCTGCCGACCGCCCTCGGCGCCACCGCCGGCACCGGCGACCTGGTCATCGGCATCTGCGCCGAGTACGACGCCCTGCCGGGCATCGGCCACGCCTGCGGCCACAACGTCAACGGCGCCGCCTCGGTGGCCGCCGCCCTGGCCCTCGCCCCGCTCGCCGACGAACTCGGCATCACCGTCAAGCTGCTCGGCACCCCCGCCGAGGAGTTCGGCGGCGGCAAGATCGACATGATGCGCGAGGGCGCCTTCGACGACGTGGCCGCCGCGATGATGGTGCACGCCGCTCCCTCCGACTCGGTCGGCATGAGCTCCCTGGCCATCAGCAGCTGGAAGGTCGGCTACACCGGCCGTGCCGCGCACGCCGCCGCGATGCCCGAGCGGGGGATCAACGCCGCCGACGCCATGATGATCGCCCAGGTGGCCATCGCCGCCTACCGGCAGCAGATGCGGCCCGGCACCGTGGTGTCCGGCGTGGTGACCTCCGGCGGCGAGGCCGCCAACGTCATCCCCGCCCGTACCGCCGCCGACTACGACTGCCGCGCCGTCACCAGCGAGGAGCTGGCCGAACTCCAGGCCCGGGTCCGGGCCTGCTTCGAGGCCGGGGCACTGGCCACCGGAGCCGAACTCGTCCTGGAGACCGTCGGCAACGACTACGCCGATCTCCGCCAGGACTTCGACATCGGCCGCCGCTACCTGACCGCGGCCCGCGACCTCGGCCGCCGGGTGCTGGACGCCGACCCGACCCTGCGCGGCGGCTCCACCGACATGGGCAACGTCTCCCACCTCGTGCCGACGATCCACCCGATGATCGGCTACGACTGCGGCGACGCGATCATGCACAACCCGGAGTTCACCCGCTACGGGGTCACCGACGCGGCCGACCGGGCGGTCCTGGACGGCGGCCTGGCCATGGCCTGGACCGTCATCGGCCTCGCCACCGACCCGCACCACCGCGCGGGTCTGCTGGCCCGCCTCGCGGCGCGGCCCCCGATCACCGCCGCAATGGGCAGGTAATCGGCCAAGACGGGTGCCGGGGACGGCCGGTAGCCCTATTGTGCGCCCGTACGGATGTCGTACGGGCGCACAGTCATGTGTACGGCCCATCGCATTGCAACAGGGGGGTACATGCGCAGAACCAGGTGGCTGACAGCCGCCGTCGTCCTGTCCGTGGCCGGTGCCGGGGCGGGCCTCGGGCCCGGCACCGCACCCGAGGCCGCGGCGATCACACCGCCGGTGGCCTTCACCGCCGACCCGCTGCCCACCTGGCAGCCCAACGGCGTCGTCTGGGCCCTCGCCGAGGCGAACGGCACCGTCTACGCGGGCGGCACCTTCTCCACCGTACGGCCGCCCGCCGGATCCGGCGGAGCCGAGCAGTCCGCCGTCAACTTCACCGCCCTGGACGCCGCCACCGGCGCCCCCACCTCCTGCAAGCTCTCCTTCACCGTCGCGAGCGGCACCGCCACGGTCCGCGCCCTGGCGCTCTCGCCCGACAAGAAGACCCTGTACGCCGGAGGCTACTTCGGCGCCGTCAACGGGACCCCGGTCAGCAGCCTCGCCGCCATCGACACGGCCACCTGCACCCCGAAGGCCGCCTTCCGGCCGGCCTTCGCCGCCACCGTCCGGGCCCTGGCCGTCACCGCCGACACCGTCTACGCCGGCGGCGACTTCCTGACCGTCGCCGGGCAGCCCCGGCAGCGGTTCGCCGCCGTCGCCGCGTCCGACGGCGCCCTGCGCCCGTTCACCGCCGACGCCGACGAGCCCGGCCGGGCCGTCGAGGTCACCCCCGACGGAAGCAAGGTCCTCCTCGGCGGGGACTTCTTCACCGTCAACGGCACCGCCTCGCACGCGCTGGCCGTGGTCGACGCCGGCAGCGGGGCCGTCACCAAGGCGTACCCCGGCTTCATCGAGACCAACTCGGTCGTCAAGGACATCGCCACCGACGCCACCGGCTTCTACACAGCCAACGAGGGCACCGGCGGCGGCGTCTTCGACGGCCGGATCGCCCTGGACCTCGGCGGCTTCGGCCAGCGCTGGCGGGACACCTGCCTGGGCGCCACCCAGGCGGTCCTGCCGTACAAGGCCGTGCTCTACAGTGCCTCGCACGCGCACGACTGCTCCAGCGTCGGCGAGTTCCCCGACGGCCGCCGCTACCACCTGCTGGCCCAGCCCACCACGAGCACGGGCAAGCTCGGCTGGGCCCCGGACACCAACGACGGCATCGGCGAGGGCATCGGCCCGCGGGTGATGACCGTCGGCTCCAAGGGCGGCGTTCCGTACCTGTGGGTGGGCGGCGAGTTCACCACCGTCAACGGCGCCGCCCAGCAGAGCCTCACCCGCTTCTCCTCCACCGGAGACACCGGCGCACCCACCACGCCCGCCGCGAGCGCGGCGAGCTTCCGGCCCGGCCAGGTCCAGGTCCGCTGGCGCACCAGCCTCGACCTCGACGACAGCAGGCTGACCTACCGGATCTACCGGAACGGCGCTGCCGCCCCGATCGCCACGGTGGAGGCCGACTCGCTGTTCTTCCGCCGCCCGCAGGCGTCCTGGACCGACACCGCGGTCACCGCCGGCCAGACGTACACCTACCGGGTCACCGCCACCGACGCGGCCGGCAACACCAGCGCCCTGTCGGCCACCGCCTCGGTGACCGTCCCCACCGCCCCGGAGGCGTACCCCGACCGGGTCCGCTCGGACGGCGCCCGGCTGTACTGGCGCTGGGACGAATCCGTCCTGCCGTACGTCGCCGACTCCTCGGACGGCGGCGACACCAGCGGCGTGCACCACAACGCGCCCGCCCTGCGGCAGACCCCGGCGGCCGTCACCGGACCGAGCACCGCCATCGGCTTCAACGGGTCCGACAACAAGGTGTACGGCGACCGGCGGACCACCGTCGGCAGCACCTACACCCTGGAGACCTGGGTGAAGACGAACACCACCCGCGGCGGCAAGCTGCTCGGCTTCGGCAACAACACCGAGCGCGGCAGCAGCCAGTACGACAAGCACCTGTACATGACCAACGACGGCCGGCTGGTCTTCGGCGTGTACACGGGAGCCACCCGCACCATCACCACGGGCGGCACCGACCGCTACAACGACAACAAGTGGCACCACGTGGTCGCGACCCAGGGCCCGTCCGGCATGGTCCTGTACGTGGACGGGGTCCAGAAGGGCACCCTGAACGTCACCACCCACGAGAACTTCGCCGGGTACTGGCGGGCCGGAGGCGACAGCCTCGGCGGCTGGCCGGACCGCCCCACCAGCGAGTTCTTCGCCGGACAGCTGGACGAGACGGCCGTGTACCCGACGGTGCTGACGGCAGCCCAGGTACAGAACCACCATGCCCTGGCGAGCGCGCCGGCGAGCACCGTCACCCGGGTCACCGCGGCCGAGGACACCTACGCCAACGCGGGCGCCCCGGGCACCAACTACGGCACCTCCGGCTCGCTGGCCGTGCGCGGCAGCGCCCTCTACGCCTCCTACCTCCGGTTCGGCCTGCCGGCCGCGCCGGCCGGAACGGTGCTCAAGTCGGCCACGCTGAGCGTGAAGACCAGCACGCAGGCGGGGGCCGGGACCGCCGACACGGTGTCCGTGGTCCCGGTCACCGGGGCGTGGACGGAGGCGGGCACCACGTACGACAACCGCCCGGCGCTCGGAGCCCCGGCGCTGGGCACCTTCGCCGGCATCCCGGACGGCTCGGCCGTGCACACCACCGGCCTGGACACGGCGGCGGTGGCGGCGGCGCTCGGCGGCAGTTACGGCGTGGCGCTGACCGGCAGCGGCACCGACGCGCTCTGGCTGTGGTCCTCGGAGGCCGCGGCGGGCGAGGGCACCCCGCAGCTGACGCTCACGTTCGGACCTTAGGGGCGGGTTGCCCGGTTCCGGGCCGAACGCGGGGTTCCGCGGCTAGTGTTCCCCCCGTCGGGCCGCGCCCGCGGCCCAGGGGGGAACCACCGCAGATGACACGCTCGGAACACTCCCGCATGCCCGCAGTCCTGACCCGATTGCTCCTGGCGTTCCTGGCCGGCGCAGCCCTGGTGCTGGCCGGCCCGGGCGCCGCCCACGCCTCGCAGACCGTCGAGATCCCGGCCGCCGAACCGGGCGGCATCTCCGTGACGGCCCGCTTCCACTCGGCCGTCGTCCCGCAGGCCTACGATCCGGACCCGACCGCGGCCTACGGCCCCCGGCAGTGCCAGCTCCGTTACCACGAGTACTACGGGACACCCGGCTGTGGCGGCTTCCAGATCGGCTTCACCCTGCACGACCTGCGCAGCCGCCCCGGCTACCAGGCCGGCCTGTGGGCCGAGGACAGGAACTTCGACGCCTTCGCGGACACCGCCCGCACCTTCCGGTGCGTCCGGCCCGACGGCGGCTTCGACCCCGCCCACAACCTGGTCGTCCGCACCTCGCAGACCCCGCTGTCGGCCACCTACTACATGACCGACTCCAACTGGGTCATCTCGCAGCACCGGGCCTACCCCGACCAGGAGTTCGGCCCGCACTTCTATGTGAACTTCGCGCCGGTGGAGGTGTCCTGCCCCGCCGGGACCACGCCCACGCAGTACGGCCTCAAGGTCACCAACCTGCGGCTGACCATCGACGACCCGGCCGTGTACGGCCACCTCGGCTGGACCCACCCGGGCCCGTTCTACGCCTGACCGGCCCGTTCCCCGTCGCGGCGGGACCGGACACCGGTACCGGTACCGGTCCCGCCGTGGCCGACGTGGGCCAGGATCTGCTGGAGCAGGGCCGTCACATGGGCGTCGTGGAGTTCGTACGTCACGCTGCGGCCCGAGCGGCGGCCGGTGACCAGGCCGAGGTGGCGCAGCAGGCGGAGGTGGTTGGAGACCGTGGGCTGGCCGAGGGCGAGGTCGGCCGCGAGGTCGCCGACCGTGCGGGGGGAGTCCAGCAGATGCGCCAGGATGCGGATCCGGGCGGGGGAGGCCAGGCCCTGCAGGACCTCCGCGACGGCCTCGGCGTCCGTCTCCGGGAGCGTGGGTTCCATGGCCGAAGCCTAGGCGGTGGAGATCATGACGTCTACACGTTCACATATTTGGATGTGCTGATATATTGATGTCATGACTTCAGTGAGTGAGCACACCGCGCACCGGGTCCCGGACCCGGCCTGCGGGGCCTGCAGCGCCCGGGCGAACCCACCGCGCCGCGCCCCCAAGGCACAGGTCCAGCAGGCATCCCGGCCGCCGAACCACGAGCGCGCCGAGCTGGCCTTCGCCCTGGCCGCACTCGCCGCCTACCTCACCGGACTCGGCCTGGACCTCACCGGCAGCGGCGGAGCCCTCTCCTCCGGCCTGTTCACGGCCGCCTACGCCTTCGGCGGGTTCTTCACCTTCCGGGAGGCCCTCGCCGCCGTCCGCCGCGGCACCTTCCAGGTCGACTTCCTGATGCTCGTCGCCGCGGCCGGAGCCGCCGCCATCGGCAAGTGGGAGGAAGGCGCGGTCCTGCTGGTCCTCTTCAGCCTCGGTCACGCCCTGGAGAGCTACGCCATGGGGCGCGCCCGCCGCTCCGTCGAAGCCCTGGGCGAGCTGGCCCCCCGTACCGCGTGGCGGCTCCGCGAGGGCACCACCACCGAGCTCCCCGTCGAGGTCCCGATGGAGGTCCCCGTCGAGGACCTTGCCGTGGGCGACACGGTGCTCGTCCGGCCGCACACCAGGATTCCCGCCGACGGCCGCGTCACCTCCGGCACCGGCAGCATCGACCAGTCGGCCGTCACGGGGGAGAGCATCCCCGCCGACAAGCGCCCCACGGACCGCCCGGAGACCGCCCCCGGACCCGAGAACCTGGTCCACGCCGGGACGGTCAACGGATCCGGCACCCTCGAGATCGCCGTCACCCGCCTCGCCGCGGACAACACCCTCGCCCGCGTGCTCCGCCTGGTCCGGGAGGCCGAGGAGCGCAAGTCGCCCACCCAGCGGTTCACCGACCGCTTCCAGAAGGCCTTCGTACCGGCCGTGCTGGCGCTGGTCGCCGTCCTCCTCGCGGCCGGCACGCTCTCCGGCGAGCCCTTCAAGGACTCCTTCTACCGCGCCATGGCCGTGCTCGTCGCCGCCAGCCCGTGCGCCCTTGCCATCGCCACGCCCGTCGCCGTGCTCAGCGCCGTCGGGCGGGCCGCGCGGAGCGGCGTCCTCATCAAGGGCGGGGCCCCGCTGGAGGAGTTCGGCCGGCTCCGCACCCTCGCCTTCGACAAGACCGGCACCCTCACCGAAGGCAGGCCGCGGCTCACCGACGTGGAGCCCGCCGCCGGCGCCGGGCGCGCCGAACTGCTGCGCGCCGCCGTCGCCGTGCAGCGGCAGAGCGACCACCCGCTCGCCCGGGCCGTAGTCCGCGACGCCCCCGGCACCACCGCCCGGGCGGTGGACGTACGGGCCGTGGTCGGGCGGGGCGTCACCGGCGAACTCGACGGCAGCCCCGTCCACATCGGCAGCCTCGCCCACGCCGACACGCTCGACGGCCCGCCCGTACCGCCGCCGCTCCGCGCCCGCACCGGGGAACTCGCCGCCGCCGGCCGCACCACCATGCTCGTCCGGCACGGTGACCGCTGGCTCGGCGTCCTCGGCCTGATGGACGCCCCGCGCGAGGCCGCGGCCGGGACCGTCGCCGCACTGCGCGGCCTGGGCGTGACCCGTATGGTCATGCTGTCCGGGGACGACCGGCGGGTGGCCGGGGCCGTCGGCCGGGCGGTGGGCATGGACGAGGTCCGAGGCGGTCTGATGCCCGAGGACAAGGCGGCCGAGGTGGCCCGGCTCCGCCGGGAAGGGGGCCGTACCGCGATGATCGGTGACGGGGTCAACGACGCCCCCGCCATGGCCGGTGCCACGGTGGCCGTCGCGATGGGCGCGGCCGGCTCGCCGGTGGCCCTGGAGACCGCCGACATCGCCCTGATGTCGGACGACCTGCGCCGGCTGCCCTTCCTCACCGGCCTCAGCCGCCGGGCGAGCCGGATCATCAGGCAGAACCTCTGGCTGAGCCTGGGCATCGTCGCCGTCCTGGTCCCGGCCACCGTCCTCGGCCTGGGCATCGGACCGGCGGTCCTGGTCCACGAGGGCTCCACCCTCATCGTGGTCGCCAACGCCCTCCGCCTCCTCCGCCACCCCGACTGACCCGCTGCCCCTCCTGACCCTCGTCAGCCTCCGAGCCCGCTGCGGCCGGGCCGTCACACCGTGGCCCGGCCGCAGCGGGCCCGCCCGGCGGTCGCACGCATGTGCTGGTTAGGGTGCGGCCATGTACCGCACCCACATCGACGGCGTGCCCGTTCTGCGGCTGTCCGAGCCCGGACCGCTCCGGGCCACCCTCCGGTTCGGGGCCGGAGCCCGCGACGAGGACTTCCGTACGCTCGGGATCAACCGCCTGATCGCCGCCCTCGCGGTGCGCTGCACGGCACGGCCGGAGGGGGCGGTCCATGAGGAACCCGCCGGCACGGGAGCCGCCGCCGGCACGGAATCCGCCGGCACGGGAGCCGTCGGGGCCGCCGGTCCCGAGGAGACCCGGTTCGAGGTCTCCGGCAGCCCCGAAGAGGTGGCCGCCTGCCTGGAGTCCCTCTGCCGGGCCCTGTCCGACCTGCCGGCCGGGCGGCTCGGCGAGGTGGCGGACGTCCTCGACGGCGGAGACACCCGGTACCTCGACCCGCGGGCCGCCGTCGCCCTGAACACCCGGTTCGGTTCGCAGGCCGCAGGTCTGCACGGCCACCACCGTGACGGGGACCACCTGCCCACCGAGGACATGCTGCGGGCGCACGCGGCGGCCTGGTTCACCCGGTCCAACGCGGTCGTCACCCTGACGGGCCCCGTCCCGGCCGGGCTCCGCCTGCCGCTGCCCGGGGGCGAACGGCCGCGCCGGACCGCCCCCGTCGCCCGTTGCCCGCGCCCCTCCTGGACCTGCCGGGAGACGGACGGCGTCGCCCTGTCCACCGAGGCTGCGATCGGGTCCCTGGCTGCGGCGGCCGCCCACGGGCTCCTGCGGGAACGGGTGACCGCCGTCCTCTCGGGACGCCCGGGGACGTCCGCCCCGCCCGAGGAGACCACGGTGCTCCGCGACTCCGTCACCGTCGTCCGGCTGCTCCTCGCGGATGCCTCGGGAGACGACGCGGCGGCGGTGGCCGCAACGGTGTGGGCGGAAGCGCTGCGGCTGGCCCGGGAGGAGCCCGCGCCCGACGAGGTCGCCCGGCACATCCACCGGCCGGAGGGCGCCGCCGGGCGGCTGCGCACCCTGGAGGACGCCGCCCGCCACGAGCTGTTCGGAACCCCGTGCCTCGACCAGGGGAGCCTGAGCCGCGCCGGGGAGGCCGTCACCCCCGCGGACGTCAGCGACGCCTGGAGGCGGGCCCTGGCACAGGCGCAGGTGGTCGTGCCGGCACCGTTGGCCCTCGACCTCGCCGGACCGGACGGGCGCGTGCTGTGGGGCACCTTCTGCTGGGTCTGGGACGAACTGCCGCCGTGGGGAGAGGAGTTCCGCAGGCCCCGCCTGACCCGGATGCTCCGCCGGGACCCGGACGGAACGGACTGGGTGGTGCTGACACCCGACGCGGTGGTCTCCTGCCGTCCGGGCCGGATCCACGAACTGCGCTTCGAGGACGTCATCGCCCTGGAACGGTGGGGCACCGTGCGCAACCTGATCGGCAGGTGCGGCTGCAGCATCGGCATCGACCCGTCCTGGTACCGCGGCGGCGAGCGCCTGGTCCGCGCCGTGGACGAGGCCGTTCCGGCACACCTCGCCTTCGAGGCAGCGGATCCGGAAGAGAGCGCCTAGGGGGGTGTCTCGCCGATCACGCCGGGCTCGCGGCGTCTGGCACCGCGCTCCCCCGTTAGCCCTTCGGGCACGGGAGGTGCCCCCACGCCGCGTTGTCCTCAGTCGCCGATGTCCCCCAGCTGCCGCTGGGAGGTGCCCCCACCGCATCGACTCCATCGTCCGCCTTGCGATGCACGGCGCCAGACGCGTCCGTGACGGCACTCTGCCCGCTACTGTCCCCCTCGGTCGGCCCCGTGTGGACGTACTGGAACGAGACTGGCCACGGCGTCGACAGCCTCCGCCGTCGTATCGTGCGCCTCGGCCCGTCCGGCCGTCTCCGCGCTGCCGACCGGACCGTCTCCGCCCTACCGTGCGTTCAGCACGGACGCGACGACGTTGCCCGCCGGCCCGCTGCCGTAGCCGCCGGACTGGACGACCGAGCCGGCGGCCAGGTCGTCCGCGTAGCCGGTGAACCAGCTGTTGGAGTCGCTCTGCCCGTCGACCTCGGCCGACCCGGTCTTGGCTCCCTTGTCGCCGCTGACCGCGGACATCGCCTTGGCGGCGGTGCCGTCGGTCGCGGCGGCGCCCATCACGCTGCGCAGGGTGGCGGCCATGTTCCCGGGCAGCGGCTGGGCGGTGGTCAGCTCGCCCTTGATCATCTCCCTGGGCACGATCACCGGCTGGCGGAACGCGCCGTTTTTCACGGTCGCCGAGAGGGAGGCGACGCTGAGGGCGTTCATGGTGACCTTGCCCTGGCCGATGTAGGAGGCGGCCGTCTCGGGACCCTTCGAGACCGGGATGCGGGCGTCGGTGGAGACGATCCCGATGGACCACACCCCGCCCAGGCCGAAGTACTTGCGGGCCGTCTGGCTCAGGGCGATGTCCTCCACGCCCTTGGCGTTCAGCGGGCCCAGCGCCTTCATGAAGAAGGTGTTGCAGGAGCGGCGGAAGCTGTCCCGGAAGGTGCCGTTCGCGATGGAGAAGTTCTTGTTGTTGTGGAAAGTCCGGCCCGACCAGGTCACCTCCTTCGGACACTCGACCGGGGAGGTCGGTCCGCCGACCAGGCCGTGCTCCAGCATCATCGCCGCGGTCACGACCTTCATCGTGGAGCCGGGGGCCTGCGCCCCCTCCATCGCCACGTTGAACCCGCCGGCCGGGCTGTTGGCGACCGCGCTGATCTCGCCGGTGCTGGGCCGGACGGCGACCACCGAGGCCCGGTCGTACTTCTTCACCGCCTGCTCGGCGGCGGCCTGTACGTCGGCGTCCAGCGTCGTCTGGAGCTTCTTCGTCTTTCCCTTGGCGAGGGTGAGCAGCGTCCGGTTCGGCGCACCGGCGTCGGCCGGCTCGATCCAGGTCTCGACGCCGGGCTCGCCCGCGGCCCCGTCCGCGTACCGGGTACGCAGGGCGTCCAGCACGGGGGCCAGCGACGGGTACTTCTCGGCGGTCAGCTCCCGACCCTCGCGGTCCACCGCCTGGATCGTCTTCGCCTCACCGGTCCGCAGGGTTGCGCCCTCGACCAGCCCCGGGTGCAGCACCGTCGGCCGCCAGTCCACCAGCGCCCGCCCACTGCTCTTGCCCCGCACCACGGTCAGCTCCGAGGCGTACGCCAGCTCCTTCTCGTGCCCCTTAAAACTGATGGTCGCCTTCACCGTGTACGGCACCGTGGCGCCGCTCGCCGCGCCCGGCGTGACCACGGCGTTCTCCACATGCCCGGTCTCCCGGAAGCCGCGCAGCGCCTCCGCGGCCGCCGCCGGGTCGTCGGTCAGCGTCCCCGCAGCGTCCGCGTCCCCGCGGGCCCACGCCGACAGGAAGTCCCGCGATGTCCGCTCGACCTCCTTGGCAGTAACCTCCCCGGACCCGGACGCGTTCAGCGTCGCGGCGTCCGCGCCACCGAGGCCCGCACCATCCGAGTCCCCGCCCAGCATCTCGTAGCCCGCGAACCCCACCCCGCCCGCCACCAGGACGAACACGCCGCCGACGAAGGCGGTTTTCACTCCGCTGCGCATGGTGCAGTCCCTCCCCAAGAGCCCCGTACGGACGACCCGGCGTACGAACGATGTTCACTTGAACATGTTCAAGACATAGATACGTGTGCACTCTACGGGGTCGTATGTCACCCCTGAGCCGCCAGAGCCGATCGTTACCCGACCGGAACGCACGAATCGTGCCTTACGCGGACTCAAGCCGCGAAGCGACCATCCGCGCACGTAGTCCCGCATCCGGCGGCGGGGTTCGACGCGGCCGAAGTGGTGCCCGATGGTGGTGAAGAGGTGGTCCAGGTTTCGGTCCCAGGCCTCGGCCTGATCGGTGATCATGACCCGAGGCTTCCCCGACCCGGGGTGTTCACGTCGTCGTGGGCACTCCTTCGAGGGGCCGGAGGGCAGAACCCGTCCGTGACGGCACTCTGCCCGCCACACTCCCACCGCCCGACGTTTCCCCAGGTCAAACCACGAAGTACTGCTGGAGTACTAGCCGGGTGGCGGTTCCACCTCCAGGAAGCGACGGCCGTGGGGGCCGCGGTAGAGGAGTGACTGCCAGCCGAGTTCTGCCAGGCGGTCCGCGCAGGCGGCCAGCCGGCGCGCCTCGTCGGATCCGGCGCCGCTGCCGGGTGGGCCGACCCACTCGACCCTGACCCCGCCAGGAGTCCCGCCGGGAGTGGCGAGGTAGCCGGTGGCGGTGCGGCGGCCCGTCGCCGGGTCGACTGCGGAGGGCGGGAAGCCGGACGCCTCCAGGGCCAGGGGGACTGCCTGCAACGGGCGTTCCCGCTCCCAGGCCGCCGGTCCCTCGGTCCGCATGACCCGGCGGATCTGCCGGAGGCCCTCGAAGGCGGTGCGCACCTCCGCCGCGCGCCGTCCGGCCGTACCGGGCGAGGGCGGCGGGCCGTCCCCGGTGGCCGCCTCGAAAGGCCCCGCGCCCGGCCCGGTTCCCGTACCGGACCCCGCCCCGTCCCCGGCTGCCGTCCCCATGTCCGTACCACCTCCGCGTCCGCATGCCCGGACCTGCACACCTGCACACCTGCACACCCGCGCATCTGAGTATGTGGTGCCGAACGGACTGAGTACGCACCCCGATTCCCGGCCGCGGGACCGCTGGTCGAATGATCTCCATGAACCGCATCTCCGGCAGGGCCCGTTTCCTGCGCGCCTCCCGGCCGCAGCCGTCGCCGCGCGTCCGGCAGGTCACCGTCGCGGGACGGGCCCTCGCCACCGCGCTGCTTCCCCTGGCCCTGGGGGTGTTGCTGGCGAGGGCCGCGGCCGGGGACCCGATGACCCCGGTGAACGCGCTGATCACCAACGGTGCCCAGCGGGCCCGGGTGTCACCGGCCGAGTGGCGGCGCTGCGGCCGGGCCGCCCTGCGCCGCGGCGCCCTCCGGAGCGACCGCGACGGCGACGGTGGCCGTGACCGCGGCCGCGGCCGCGGGCGCGGCCGTCCCGGGGGCGGTCGGCGCGGCCGCGTCCTCGGCCTGGTGCGCGGCGGGGGTCAGTCCGCCGCGGTGACCGGCTCCTGCAGTTCCGTCACCCACTCGGCCGGGTCCTCCGAGTAGTGCAGCGTCACCTCCCGCGCGTACCCCGTGGACCGGTAGCCGTTCTCGCCGATCCACTGCGCCAGCGCCTGGACGGTGGGCAGTACGCCGTCCATGGCCCCGCGGTGCACGATCGTGGCGGCCCGCTCGACCGCGGGCAGCACGACCACCGACACCCCCTCGGCCGCCGGCGCGTCGGCGGCGACCGGAAGTCCCGCGTGCACCGTGATCGCGCCGTCCGGCCCGGCGTCCTCGTAGTACGCGGTTCCCGGGCCGGACGGGGCGGCTCCGGCAGCCTCCAGCCGGGCGCACAGCTCCTCGAACAGCGGGCCGATGACCGGGCCGATCTGTTCCGGTTCAAAGCCGGGCGCGGTGGCCGTCAGCTCGGCGAGCCGGACCGCGGGCAGACTCTTCAGGACGATGTCCTCGGTGGGCATGGAACCCTCGCTCTCGATGAGCCGGAGCCTCGTCTCGACCCGGGCCAGCCGGGTGGCCGCCTCGGCCACGGCCGTCTCCAGCTCCGCCCGCCGCAGCCGCAGCATGCCGCGCAGTTCCTCCGGCCCGACCTGTTCGTCGAGGATCGCCTGCACCTGCTGCAGGCCGAAGCCGAGGTCCTTGAGCGCGATCACGCGGTTGAGGCGGGCGAGCTGGTCGGCCCGGTAGAAGCGGTACCCGCTGGCCGGGTCCACACGGGCGGGCGGCAGCAGCCCGATGGCGTCGTAGTGACGCAGCATCCGGACCGACACCCCGCCGTGCTTGGCGAAGTCTCCGATGGTGAACATGACGCGCTCCACTCCATGCCCTCACACGGTGAGAGGGTCAAGTCCCCATCCTGGGGCCCTCGCCCGCCCGTTCCGGGCGGGGGGTGGCCGGCGCCGGGCGGTCAGCGTCCGTACTGCCCCACGCACAGGTCCACCACCGAGGGCGGAACGGTGCCCTCCGCCGCTCCGCACACGTCCTCCATGCCGTACGGCTGCCCCGCGCCGGCCCCCGGGACCGGCAGGTGACGGTGGGCTCCCGCCGGCGGACGAGGGTGCGCCTTGCGGGGTGCCGCCGGGCGCGCGGGGCGCCGGGCCCCGGCCCCCGGCGGCGCCGGGCGGGTACCGGCGCGCGGCGGCTGCGGGTCCTCCGGGTGCCCTGGTTCCGACTGCCCCTGCCGGCCGTGCCGCTCCTGCTGCCCGCCGTCCGGCTCCGGCAGGCGGTCGAGCGGAAGCGCCGGCGGCGCGGCCGACGGCCCCGGCTCCGGCGCACCACCGGGCGGCACCGCGGTCACGGCCCCGGCCGGCGGCACCCCCCGGGGACCGGCGGACACGCACCCGGCACTGGCGAGGAGCACGGCGAGGGACAGGGTCAGGCGGGCGGCCCGGCGCAACTGCATCGCACCACCATGCCGTACCGTCGCCCACCCGTGCCGCATTCCGTCACGCCTGTGGGTGATACCGGCGGAATCGGGGCAGGGGAACGACTGTTCGCCGTAACACCGGATCCGCCGCACCGGATCCACCGCACCGGAGATCCGTCCCGACGGATCACGTACCGCAGTGGAGAGTCCGCGCATGACCACATCCGCCCCGCCCACCCCCACCAGCCCGCTCAGAGCCTGGTCCGCGGTGTTCGCCGCGTCCCTGAGCATCTTCTGCGCCATCACCTCCGAGCTCATGCCGGTCGGCCTGCTCCGGCCCATGGGCGCCGACCTGGAGGTGTCCGACGGAACCGCGGGCCTGATGATGACCGTCCCCGGGCTGGTCGCCGCCGTCTCGGCCCCCTTGGTCACGGTCGCCACGGGGCGGGTGGACCGACGGCTGACGCTGTGCCTGCTGATCGCGCTGATGGCCGTCGCGAACCTGGCCGTGGCGGTCGCCCCGAACTTCCCCGTGGTACTCGCCGCCCGGGTGCTGACGGGGGTGAGCGTGGGCGGGTTCTGGGCGATAGTCGGGGGACTGGCCATGCGGCTGGTCCCGGAACACCAGGTCGGCCGCGCCATGGCCGTGATCTTCGGCGGGACTTCCGCCGCCTCGGTGCTCGGCGTCCCCGCCGGCACCCTGATCGGTGAGGTCAGCGGCTGGCGGGCCGCCTTCGCGGCCGTCGGCGGGCTGGCCCTGCTGACTCTGCTCGCCCTGTCCCTGCTGCTGCCGCCGCTGCCGCCCCGGCGGGCGGTCACCTTCGCCGAACTGCCCTCCCTGCTGCGCCGCCACGCGGGCGTCCGGGCCGGGGTCATCGTCACCTTCCTCCTGGTCACCGGCCAGTTCACGGCGTACACGTTCGTCCGGCCGGTGCTCCAGGACGTCTCCGGCGTGGCGGCCGGCCTGATCAGCCCCCTCCTGCTGGGCTACGGCCTCGCGGGGCTGGCGGGCAACTTCCTGTCCGGGACCCGTGAGGCCCGCCGCACCCTGCTGGTGATCAGCCTGGCTCTGACCGCCGTCCTGCCGTTGCTCGCCCTGCTGGCCCACCCGGTCGCCGGGGGAGTGCTGGTGGTGCTGTGGGGCCTGGCGTTCGGAGGGGTCTCGGTCAGCGTGCAGAACTGGATGAACCAGACCGCCCCGGAGTCGGTCGAGGCCGCCTCCTCGCTGATGGTGTCCATGTTCTGCCTGGCCATCGCCGCCGGAGCGGTGATCGGAGGGTTCGCGGTCGACGGGATCGCCGTCGGGGCTGCCCCGGCGGCCGGTGCCGTCCTGACCCTGCTCGCCGCCGTCACCATCCTGGTCACCCGGCGGGCGCGGAGCGGAAGGGCGGAGTCCGCCCAGGTCGGCAGGAATCGGGACACCCTGCAGGGTGAGGACCCGGCACGGGTTTGACCTCGGCTCCGGGGTGCGCAAGAGTGCGGCTCCGTGTCCCAGCAACGTGACGAGAGCGGAGCCGTCGTACCCGACGGCCCTCTCGTGCGCCCGTACGCACCGGCCTCGGTCCGGCCCGAAGCGGAAGCCGACGGGCCGTCCCCTGCGAACGACCCGGTGGACCCGTGGCCGGCGCCCTGGCCCGGGCCGCTGTCCGGACCGGAGCAGTTCCCCGCAGCCGCGTCCGGAACGTCGTCCGGAACCTCGTCCGGCACTGCGCCCGGGACCGGGCCCGTGCCGGGAGCCGTCCCGGGTCCCTCGTCCGCGCCGGAGTACGTACACGGTGTCGGTCCGGGGCACGAGTACGGGTACGAGTACGTGGCCGGGCACGAGCCCGCGGCCGCCCATGGGCGCGAGTACGAGCCCATGGCCGGGTATGGTCCCGGGCCCGTGACGGGATGGCCGTCGGCGTCGGCGTCGGGGTCCACGGCCGCGGTGGCCGGCGGGGACGCGACGGACGCGACTCGGCTCGTGGCCGGGTTCGGGCCCGGGGCGGCACCGGGGGGCCGGCCGCCCGAGCCGCCGTCCACGGCCGCGGCGGAGGCCGGGGACCACATGGCCCGGCCCCGGTCCGGCACCGCCGGAAGCGGCGCGCGGGCGGCGGGCCGGGAAGCCTCCGAGCGGCGCGCACGCCGTACCCCGTTGGTCGTCCTGGGCCTGGTGGGGCTCGTCGGGGTGGCCGGGCCGTTGTTCCTGCTCCAGGCCACGGAGGCGGAGCCGGAGCGGCCGAAGGCCACCGGCCCGCTGCCGATGAGCCGCGTCCCCGGCCTGCTGGGCGGCGGCGGTGCCGACCCGACCGAGCCCTCCGCCGGGCTCACCGCCACCCCCTCCGCCGCCTCGCCCTCGGCGTCCTCGGCCGCGCCGAGCGGCAGCGCCACGGGCAAGGGATCGCCCTCGGCGAAGCCCGGCCCGTCCCGCCCCGGCCCGTCGCAGGCGTCCGGCACGCTCCGGCTCGGGGCCAACGGTGCCGAGGTGAGCGCCCTGCAGCAGCTGTTGTTCGGCCAGGGGTTCACCTACGTCTCCACCACCGGGGTCTACGACAAGGACACCCAGCGCGGTGTACGCCAGTTCCAGCGGGACCGCGACCTGCACGACGACCCGGCCGGCGTGTTCGGTCCCGCCACCCGCAAGGCCCTCGGCGGTCCCTGAGCGCCTGCCGGCGCCCACCGGGCGGCCGGGCGCCGCTCAGCGGCCCCCGGACACCCGGAGCACCGTCCCCGTGGTGTACGAGGCCTCCGGCGACAGCAGCCAGGCGACCGCCGCCGCGATCTCCCCGGGCGCGCCGGGCCGTCCCAGCGGGATGGAGGCGGCCGCCTTGGCCGGCCGGTCGGGATCGCCCATCGCCGCGTGCATGTCCGTCTCGATGATCCCCGGGGCCACCGCGTTGACCCGGATGCCCGACGGGCCCAGCTCCTTGGCCAGCCCCACGGTCAGCGCGTCCGTCGCCGCCTTGGTCGCCGCGTAGTGCACGTAGTCGCCGGGGCTGCCCAGGGTCGCCGCGGCCGAGGACAGGTTGACGATGGCACCGCCGCCCGTGGCCGTCATGTCCCGGGCCGCCCGCCGGCAGCACAGCAGGTACCCGAGCAGGTTCACCTCCACCACCCGTCGCAGGTCCTCGGTCCGGGCCTCGGCCAGCCGGCCCAGCGGCCCGGTCACCCCGGCGTTGTTGACCAGTCCGGTCACCGGCCCGAGTTCGGCCGCGGCCCGGTCGAACAGCCGGTCCACGTCGGCCTCCACGGAGGTGTCCGCCCGGACCGCCACGCACCGCGCGCCGGCCGCCCGTACCGCCTCCGCGGTGGAGTCGGCTGCCGCCCGGTCCCGGACGTACCCGAGGAGCAGGTCGTGTCCGTCCTCGGCCAGCCGTACGCAGGTGGCCGCGCCGATGCCGCGGCTGCCGCCGGTGACGAGGGTGACGGGACGTGACATCGGCGGTGTTCTCCGGATGGTCGGTGGTCGGACGGATCCCGGGGAGTCTAGACGGCGTCCACGGCGGAATGGGCGAGGCGGGGACCGGGATCGTTACAGCGGTACGGCCACCACCGTCGACGAGGTCGCCGGATCGCTCCAGTCCGCGTCGAAGCGGGCGTTGACCACGTACAGCCGGCCCGCGTACACCGCCGCCGTCGTCGGCTCGTCGAAGCGCGGATCGGTGATCCGCCGCACGAACCGCGCGCGCCCGCCGTCGGGGGCGATCCGGAACACGTCAACCGCGTAGGCCCAGTTGCGCACCACGTAGAGGGTCCGGCCGTGTACGACCAGGCCGTCGCCGTTCTTCGCCGATCCGCCGCCCTCCAGCACCGTACGCTTGGCCCTGCCGGTCCGCGGGTCCACCCGGAACAGGGCCTCCGCGTGGTTGCTCACCACCAGCAGGGCCCGTCCGTCCGGGGTCCGCTCGATCCCGTTCGAGCCCCAGTGCTGCCCGCCGGGCGGGAGGGGTACCCATTCCCCGCCCAGCGGGAGCGTCGTCGGGGCGCCGGCCCCGAGCGGCAGCCGGTACAGGACGTCCTTGAAGGAGTCGGTGAACCAGGCCGCGCCGCACCCCACCACCACGTCGTTGACGAACCCGGCTGCGCCGTCCGCCCGGTGCACCGCCAGGACCCGGCCGGACCGCCGGTCCACCACCCGCATTTCGCCACCGGCCCCGCCGGCGACCAGCAGCCGCCCGTACGGATCCACCTTCATCCCGACCGCGGCCGGGCCACCGCCCCGGCTGATGATCCGGCCGTCCCCGGTGGCCGGCTCGAAGGCGTACAGCGAACCGTCCAGCAGGGAACCGGTGTACGCCGTGCCGTCGGCGGCGACCGCGATGCCCTCGGGCTGGAAACCGGGAGCGACGGCTATGGTGTCCGGCCACGTGCCGCCGTTGGACGCGTGGGCGGCGGACGGCAGGACGGGGCCCAACAGGGCGGCGCCGCCGACCGCCGCGGCGGCACCGAGGACGGAACGGCGGGAGACGGAACGGTGGGAGGCGGAACGGTGGGAGGCGGAACGTGTCACGGTGCGGATCCTTCCGGCGAGGGGGAACTCCGGGACGTGAATGCGCTGACGCGTGGCACTTCAGCACATAGCAGAGCGGAAAACCGGTCGCCCAGCGGAAAACGGCCGATCAAAGTGAGGTCCATGTCGACCTTGCGAGTAACCGCCGAAGTCCTGACCGTCCACGAACATCCCAACGCAGACGCCCTCGAACTGGCCCAGGTCGGCCTCTATCGAGCCGTCGTCGCCAAGGGCCGCCACCGCACCGGGGACATCGCCCTCTACATACCCGAACAGGCCGTCCTGCCCGATGAGCTGATCGAGGAGCTGGGGCTCACCGGCCGCCTCGCCGGGAGCGCCGCCAACCGTGTCAAGGCCGTCCGGCTGCGGGGGGAGCTGTCCCAGGGCCTGGTATGCGTACCCGCCGCGCTGGCGGGCGTGGACCTGGAGCTCGCGGCGAAGGAGGGCACCGATTTCGCGGAGCTGCTCGGCATCACCAAGTGGGTGCCCCCGGTCCCGACCACCATGAACGGTGACGTCGAGTCCGCCCCCGATCTGCTGCCCTGGGTCGACATCGAGAACCTGCAGCGCTACCCGCACATCTTCGAGCCGGGTGAGCCGGTCGTGCTGACCGAGAAGCTGCACGGCACGGCCTGCCTGGTGACGTACCTCGCCGAGGAGGGACGGGTGCTGGTCTCCTCCAAGGGCTTCGGCTCCAGGAACCTCGCGCTCAAGGAGGACGAGCGCAACGTCTACTGGCGGGCGGTGCGCGCCCACGGGGTCCCCGAGGCCGCGGCCCGGCTCGCCGAGCGGCTCGGCGCGAGCCGGGTCGGGATCTTCGGCGAGGTGTACGGGGCGGGGGTGCAGGATCTGTCCTACGGTTCCGACGCCCGCACCGAGGGCCCGGGCCTGGCGGTCTTCGACGTGTCGGCCGACATCGACGGCCAGGTCCGCTGGCTTGACGCGGCAGCCCTGCTCGACGGTGAACTGCCGCTGGTGCCCCGGCTGTTCGAGGGGCCGTACGAGCTCGACACGGTGCTGGAACTGGCCGGCGGCCAGGAGACCGTGTCCGGCCGGGCCGTGCACCTGCGCGAGGGCGTGGTGATCCGCCCGGCCACCGAGCGGTACAGCCCGGTGACCGGCGGGCGGGCCATCGCGAAGGCCGTCAGCCCGGCCTACCTCACCCGCAAGGGCGGCACCGAGTACGAGTGAGGCGGGGCCGGGGCGAGGGCGGGCTCCGGCCCGCCCGCCCTCACTCGTCGTTGGCCGGCAGGCTGTCCATGAAGGAGCTCACCGAGAACACGGCCCGTCCCGGACCGGCCGGGCCGTACCCGGGCGGGGAGCTCAGCCCGAACTCCTCCATCGTCGCCCGGTACTCCTGCAGCAGCCGGATGTGGTACTCCAGGGGCGCGCCCTGCGGGTTCGCCTTGCCCAGCGGGGTGGTCGGCTCCGGGCACCAGGTGGTGAACCGCGGGGTGATCCCGCGCGACATGAAGAAGCGCAGCCCCTCCACGGTCGAGTCGATGGCCTCGTCGACGGTGGTGAAGCCGAACGGCTCGGCCATCTCCACGCCCGCCACGAAGTTCGGGATCACGTTGCGCGCGCCGAACACCTCGGCGGACTCCAGGATCCGGCGGTGCCACTCGTCCCGCCCGATGTACTGCTCCTTGCCGGGGCAGTACAGCTCGAACAGCCGGCGGTCCCACACCTCGTAGTTGGGGTGGTAGATCCGCACGCCGTAGTCGTAGAACCGCTGCACGTCCTCTCGGGGCAGGGCCTGTGCGACCACCTTGCCGGTCCAGCGGCCCGGGAAGCGCTCCTCGATGGCCTTCGCGTACTGCCCGTAGAAGTCCGCCTCGTCCTTGCCGCCGACCTGCGAGGTGATGGCCCCGCCGGTGAGGGTGTACGCCTTGGAAGCCTTCGCGGTGTCGTACTTGTCGATGATCTCCAGGGCCTCGAGGATCTCGTCGAGCTGCTTGACCCCGGTGTAGGGGCGGCCGGCCGCCTTGTGCTGGCGCCAGTTGTGGTTGATGTCGCAGTACTGGCACTCCTGCTTGGCGCCGAAGTACTGGCAGACCCGGAACACGGTCAGGTAGATCAGGTAGCCCCACTGGATGGTGGGCGCCACCTCCATCACGGACTTCCCGTTGCTGAGCTTGTGCCGGTAGTACTCGGGCATCGGCGGGAGCCCTACGTCCGCGATCCGCGCGCCGTCCAGCCACAGCCCGAGCATGCCGTCCTCACCGGCCGCGACCCGGTACGGGGAGGCCGGGTTGACGCGGACGGACACCACCGTCCGGCGCAGGTCGTACGGGCCGCCGGTGAGCACGATCTCCTCCGGCGGGCGGCGCAGCGCGGCCGCGCCGAGCTCGGGCAGGGTGCGGTGGTCGAAGGAGAAGATGAAGTACGACTTGGGCTTGACCTCACCCGACTCGTTGTCGCTGAGCGCGGATTCGTCGAAGGCGATGCCGCCGCGCAGCAGGTCCTCCTTGATCACGGCTTCGCGCGGAACCAGCGGGAAGCGCGCCATCAGCGACTCGATGGTGTCGGTACGACGCGGTGCTGCGGGGGTGTGCGGGGTTGCCGCGATGTCTCCGGTCACCCCACCAGGAATATCAGCCCGGGTTTGCCCGGCTTACGGCGGGTCCGTGAACGGTCAGGCGTCCCAGGGCAGCCGCACGGCCTCGATCGAGGGGTCCGAGAGGAGGGCGGCGACCAGCGCGGGCGGCCCGGCGACCTTGGTGCCCCACAGGTCCCAGTCGGTGTAGGTGACCCAGGACCGGTCGGCCGGCCAGACGTTGGACGGGGTGCCGAGCACGCCCGGGTAGTCGTACAGGGCGCGGGCGTCGCCCAGCCGGCCGGTGACCACGCAGTGGGCGCGGATGTCCTCCCACTGCTGGGTCAGGAACGGGCAGAAGTAGGCGAAGCAGCGGGTGTCCGCGCCGTCCCGGCTGTGCGCCGTGAGCAGGTCCACCAGGCGGTCCCAGGTCGGCCGGTCCAGCCCGCCCTCGGTGGGCGGCCGGATGCCGGCCGGCCAGCTGCCGTCGTCGAGGGCGGCGTCGGGCGCGCTGCGGTGCGAGGGCGGCATGCCCTCCACGACGACGGGCCCGCCGGTCCGGGCGGCCAGCTCGGACCAGCGCAGCCGCCGCCAGCCGGGCCCGGGCCGCTCGGCCCGCCCGAGCCGGGCGCCGGTGGCGACGCCGTGCGGGAGCCGGCTGAAGTCCACGCCGCCGACGCCGAGCGGGATCTCGATGTCCCCGGCGGCGATGTCGGCGCGCAGCAGTTCGTCGTGCGAGACGACACCGGGGCCGATCTCGCTCTCGTACATGTCGTGCAGCACCCAGGCGGCGTCAGGGCGGCCGGGCACGGGGAAACCGGGGATGCCGTCGTCGTCGCCGAGTCCGCCGAGCCAGTCCGCTTCCGCGGAGGCCGCGGGGGACCAGAGTTCACCGATGCCGGGCATACGCCCATCCTGCCACCCGGTCCGGCGACGCCTCCGCCGAGGTCTGGGCGGGCGCTCTGCGGGGCTCTGCCCCGTCCCGCCGGGGCGCGGGTGCGCCTCGGCCGAGGTCTGGGCGGGCGTTCCGCGGGGCTTTGCCCACCCTGCCGGGGGTGTGGGCGCGGCTCTGCCGGAGGTGTGGGCAGGCGTTCCGCAGGGCGGAACGGGTGGGCACACCGGAACGCCGCTCCGCAGGCAACGCTCGCGCCCCACCGAAGCGATGGCCGGGCTCGGCCGCAGCCGCTGCCCCGGGCCCGGGCGGGGCTCCGCCCCCGGCACCGCCCCGGAGCGGAGCTCCGCCGGAGCGGGGCCCGACCCCGAAGCCGGGCCGGGGTGCGGGCACACGCTGCGCGACCGGCGCGGGCCGGTGTGCCGTGTGCCCACCCGTGCCGCCCTGCGGCACGCCTGCCCACACGGCGCGGGGTGCGGCCGCCCCGCCCACCACGGCCGAGGGAGTGGCCGGCATGCACGCGGCGCGGGGTGTGGCTGCCCCGCGCATCGCGGTCAGGGGAGTGGCCGGCATGCACGCGGCGGCGGGGTGCGGCTGTCCGGCACATCGCGGCCGACCCGCGCGCACGGCCGTGGCGGTCGGCGCTACGGGAGGGACGGGAGGTCGCCGCCGGCGACGCGGGTGACCTCCACGCCGCGCAAGTCGCGGGCCCAGGCCAGGGCGAGGGCGGTGAGGTCGGCCTCCATCGGCGGCGTGCGGCCCAGCCCGATCGCGAAGCGGGCCGAGACCGGGCCGCTCCGGAACGGCCGCGGCCACGCGTGCGCGTCGGGCACGCCCGCCTCCTCGAGGGCGGTCAGCAGGGCCCGGGTCCGCCCCCGCACCCGCCCCAGCAGGTCGTCGAACTCCGCCGGGCTGTGCCCCCGTACGGACACCACGGCCCAGGCCGCGTGCCGCCGGTGCAACGGCGGCGGTGCCCAGAGTGCGCCGGAGCCGCCGGCACCGGCACCCGCATCCGCACCCGCACCGGCATCCCCATCGCCCTCCAGCGCCTCCCAGGCCTGGTACAGCTCCTGCACCAGCAGGTCCCGGAAGCCGGGGCCCACCTGAGTGGTGCAGCTGCGGACCGGGGCGGTGGGGGTGAGCACCGTCACCGGCGCGTCGGGGTACGCCGCCCCGGGCGTGCCGGTGAGGGCCACCGGCCGGCGCCAGTCCCAGGCGGCCCAGCGGGCGAAGAACTCCCGCAGCAGGCCCTCGCCGTCCGCCGCCGGGTCCGCCTCCAGCACCGTACGGGCCGCGAGGACCGACCAGGCCAGTCCCGGAAGGCCGCCGTGCGGAGCCGAATCCAGGCCGCGGACCCGCGCCCAGCCCTTGACCCGGCGGGCCAGGTGCTCGAAGGAGGGTGCCCGGCCGGCCACCGCCGCCCGGACGGCATCCGCGTCCGAGAGCGCGCTGAGCGCGACCGCCGCCGCCTCGCCCAGCGATGCCCGGTCCGCGACCGCCCGGGCCGGATCCACCGCTCCGGTGCCGACCAGCACCAGGTCGACGGCCAGTCCGCCCACGGCGAAGCGCAGCCCCGGCACCCGGGCGCCCTGCACCCGTCGCAACCGGTCCGCCTCCGGCAGCGCGGCGGCGATCCGTGCCTCCGTCATGCCGTCGTCCGCTGCACCGGGCACCGCCGCCACCAGGTCCAGGTCGGCGCCGGGCAGCGAGCACCCCATCCGCCGGGATCCGGCCACTTCCACGGTCCCCGCGCCGAGCGCCGCCGCGACCCGGGCGGTCACGGTGTCCACGACCAGGGCCTCCGCCTCCCCGGGCCCGGCCGGATCCAGAACAGCCGGTTCCGGAACGCCCCGTCCTGGAACGGCCAGATCCAGAACGGCCAGATCCAGAACGGCCAGATCCGGAACGGCAGGATCCGGGACGGCCGCCCCGGCCTCCCGCGCCCAGCGGACGGCGCCCGTGCCCAGGGCGACCGTGGCGCGCACGCGCATCGGCTCGGTTCCGCGCCGCGACAGCAGGACCAGTTCCCCGGCCCGGGTCGGGGGCAGCGCCGCCAGCCGCTCCCCGCACTCGGCGGCGACCCGCTGCCAGTCCGGCGTACGGCCCAGCGACAGGTGCGGGGTGAAGCCCACGGCCTGGCCCCGGCAACGGGGGAAGCGGGCCGCCAGGGCCGCCCGCAGTTCCTGCCACGGAGCCTCGCCGGCACCGGTGGGGTCGAGCCAGACCGTCGCGTCCTCGCGGTGCCCGAAGGTGTGCACCCCGCCCCACCGCACCGGGAACCCGTCCGTCGCCACGGCCGCCTCGGCGACCAGCGGCACCGCCCGGTCGAACTCCGCTTCCGGTACGAAGCCGAAGAGCAGGTTGACGTGCGGCGGCCAGCGGTCGACCTGCGGGTCGTACGCCCGGCGCAGTTCCTGGACCGCGGGCCACAGCCCGGCCGGGGGAAGCCAGGCGAGAGCCGTCCGCGCCGTCCCGGGCACGTCCAGAACAGCGAGTGCGTCCGGGACTTCCCGGCCCTCTGCCCCGGCAACGGGTCCCGTGCCCGGCCCGTCGAGCATCAGGTCCGCGCGCACCCCGTAGTGGTCCGAGACGAACAGGCCGTCCCGCCCCGGTACCTCGCCCAGCAGCCCGGCGCCCGCCACCCGCGCGGCGCCCCGCAGCAGGATCCGGTCGAGCCGGGCCGACCGGCCGCTCAGCGAGGACACCGCGGCGAGCGGGTTCACCGCCGGGTCGAAGGTCGGCGTGCGGTCGTCCGCACCGTGTGCCTCCGTCCAGGCGTCCCGCAGGCCCAGCCGCCCCGCCGGCCCCTCGGGGCCTTCCCGGCCGTCGTTGAAGTCGCCCAGGAGCACGAGTTCCGTGTCGACCGCGCCCAGCCCCTCGGCCAGCCGGGCCAGTTCGGCGGCCCGCCGTCCCGCCCCGTCCTCCGAGTGGTCGCTGCTGAGGTGGGCCGCGGCCACCACCACCGGCCCGGCGCCGGTCTCCACCGCGATCGCGGCGACGGCCTTGTGCGGGCCCAGCACGTGCCCGCCGGCCTCCTTCACCGGGAGCCGGCTGAGCAGCAGCACCCCGCTGTCGGCCACGTCCGCGCCGGCCGGGTGGGTGCCGAGCGTGTATCCCGCGCGGACCCAGTCCGCGGCCAGCAGCATCTCCAGCAGGGCCGGTTCCACCTCCTGCAGTGCGAGGACGTCCGCGTCGGCCGCAGCCAGGGCGGCCAGCAGCCGGGGCCGACGCACCGCGGTGTCGATCCGGTCGGCGTCGTACCGGTCCCACAGGGTGTTCCAGGTCAGCACCCGCAGCGAGCCGGCGGATGAGGCACGTGGCGCCGGCGCCGGGGCCCACCGTCCGGCCGCCGGGTCCCAGGCGTGGGGGGTGCGCGCCGTGAAGAACGGAGCGGGCAGCCGCAGCGGCTCCCGCACCCGCCCGGCGTCCGACCGGCCGACCACGTCCAGGCCGCTGGCCCGGTCCCACACCAGCTGCCCGTCGGCCTCCACGAACAGCACCCGGTGCCAGGGGATCTCGCCGCCCGGCACGAACGAGGGGAGCGGAACCCGCTTGGGCCCGGCACCGCGCTGGTGCAGGCCCAGGACGAACCGCGCCGCATCGAAGCGCGGGTCCCAGCGCACCTGGTGGTAGATCTCCTCGCTGGTACGCATCAGTTCCTCACGCCCCGATCGTGCCGTGTGCCGTCGTGTGCCCAGGGCTCCGTGTCCTGTCCGTCCCCTCCGGCCGGTCCCGAGTCCGGTCCCGGTCCCGGTCCCGCCGGGTCGGCCAGTCCACCGGCCCGGTCCCCGATCCGGCCGTCCGGGCCGGCGTACCAGGTGCGGTGCGCCCGCCCCGGATACGGCGGGCTGAACCGGCGCAGCTGTCCCGCCAGCACCTCCGGCGGCACCGGATGCGGCCGGACGCCGTTGCGCAGTACCAGTTCTTCCTCGTCCACCACCATCACGACCTGGGTGACCAGGGCGTCCCGGCGCCGCGCCACCCCGAGCACCAGGCCGCGCTGCTGCTCGGTCAGCGAGGTGGCGTCCCACACCACTGTGCCCCCGCGGGCCAGGGCGCTGTCCAGCCGGTCCAGACCGGCCCGCAGCACCTCCGCGTTGGCCCGCTGGTCGGCGCGGTCGCCGCGCGCCGAACGCAGGTCGTCCAGGGAGACGTACGCGTCGACGCCGGGCAGGCCGCGCGCCACCGTGCTCTTGCCGCTGCCCGAGGGGCCGACCAGCTGGAACAGCCGCGGGAATGCCCCGTCCCGCCAACGCCAGGTCGCCGCGACCGCCTCCCCGACGGTCCGGACCCCGCCCCGGGCGCACGCCTCCCGGGCCTCGGCCCAGCACCGGTCGGCCGCGTCGGGGTCCCGGAGGGCCAGGTCCGCCAGTGCCTCGCGCAGCCCGGCCCGCAACGGCTCCAGCGGAGGCCCGTCCAGCAGTCCCTCGTCCTCCGCGTACAGGGCAGACCAGTCGAGCCGCTCGCGCGCGGCGACCGTATCGGGGTCCCCGCCCGGTGCCCCGGCCAGTACGGCGCCGGACACCGCGTGCAGCACACCGAGATCGGCGGCGGCGGACAGCCGCAGCAGCCCGCCCCGGCGCTCCTCGTCGGCGAAGGGCCGCTGCGGGAGCGGGTACAGCCCGACCAGGTCGGCCACCCGGCGGGCCAGTGGCAGGCCGAGCGGCCCGGCCAGCGCGGCCGCGAGGGTGCCGCGTGGCCGGTCGTGCAGCGCGGCCGCCAGTACGCCGGCCAGCCGGTCGTCCCCGGTCCGCCCGAGCAGATCGAGCCGGCCGGCCGCGTCGCGCACCACCGAGTCGCGGTCGACCGCGTCGCGCTCGACCGGGTCCCGGCCGTCGAGCCCCACCGCAGCCGAGAGCGCGACCGGGTCGGGCTCGGCCCCGGACCGGACGGCCCACAGTGCGGCGGCCGGACCCAGCCCGTTCTCGACCACGGCGGCGTGCATCCAGTGCGTGTCCGTCCGCACGTGCCCGGTCCGCACCCACTTGGCCACCCGCCGGCCGAAGTCGCCCTGCCCGAAGCCCTCGACGGTCCGGACGACGTACCCCTCCTGCCGGGCCGTGTTCAGCCGGAGCCTGCGCAGCACCCGTTCGTCGAACACCCCGCGCCACAGCACCCGCGGCACCGGCACCCCGAGCGCCCGCAGGAATCGCACGGTCGCGTCCCAGTCGAGGCACCGGCCGGTGCCGTCCCACACCGAGAACCCGTAGAACCAGCTGTCGAGTTGCTCGTAGGCGAGGGAGTGCCGGGCGTACATGTTCTCCCCGCACACCCGCCAGCCCGCCGGGATGCGGTCGCCGATCCGGCCCTGCAGGCCCTTCACCCAGGCCCGCGACGGATGGTGCCCGGAGTCCAGCGACCGGGCGTGCAGCCCGTCCGCGTAGAGGGTGGTGTTCTCCCCGTCGAGCTTCTCGGTGACCACGACCTCGCGCCCGGCGAAGCCGGACAGGTCCCCGGCCCGGACATCATCCGACGACGCCCCCGGCGACCACGGCAGATGCGGCGTCCGGGGATAGTGCGTACGCATGATGACCTGCTCTGTTCCGGCGCCGATGGGTGTCGGGCCACTCTAGGAATCGGGAACGGGGCGGAGCCACCCATTAACCGCGGGTCCGGCGGGCCCGCACCGGTCCACGGCGCTCGCGCCGACTACAGTCGCGTCAGGAGCAGCCGCGCCGAAGGGGGAGTCATGGCCAAGGTCAGCATCAGCCTGGACGCCGAGCTGGTGGTGGAGGTGATGGTGCTCGCGGGTGTGGGCTCGCCCCAGGACGTGGTGGAGGTGGTCGTCCGCGACTACATCGAGCGCGCCCACCGCACGGAGGCCCGCATCGAAGTCAAGGACCACCGCCACCACCACGCCACCCCTCCGCCGCCGAACCCGGAACAGGGCTAGGTGTGCGGTCCGGCGGGTCGGCAGCAAGTCCTGCCCGGACCCCCCGGGCGCGCGGCGCGCACGGCGTGGCCGCGATCCCCTCCGCGCTGCCGCACACCCTCTCCGCGTGGCTGTGCTCCAACGGCCGGGCCAGGAGGATGGAGAGGTCCGGGAACCGGACCTTGAGCGAGGCCTGCGAGAGACGGGAAGACGATGGCTGCAGTGCTGTCACTGACCTGGGCCGGGGTGACCCCCGAGCAGTACGAAGCGGTGCGCGAACAGGCGCGCTGGGAGGAGCAGGTGCCGCCCGGACTGGTGCTGCACGTGGCATGGTTCGAGGGCGGGGCCCTGCGCGTGACGGACGTCTGGAACCGCCGGGAGGACTTCGAGAGCTTCTTCGCCGAACGGCTCGCGCCCGCCGTGGAGAAGGCCGGCATCTCCGGTGCGCCGGCGAGCGACTTCCTGCCCCTGCACAGGCGCTTCGTGGCCGCCGGCGTCACCGGCGCCGGCTAGGTCCTCGAGCCGGCCGGCAGCGGCCTTGCCGCGCGGCAAGGCCGCTGCCATCGGCCCCGCCCGGCCGGGCGGCCGGGCCCGCCCGGGCCGGGCGCGCTTACTCTTGGCGGGTGAAGAAGAGCATCACGAAACTCGCCGACGGTCGTGAGCTGATCTACTACGACGCCGACGAGAGCAGCGCCGTGCGCGACGTGCCCGACCCGCGCCCGCTCACCCCCGTCGAGAGCCGCCCCGAGCTCCGCCGCGACGAGGCGACCGGCGACTGGGTCACCATCGCCGCCCACCGCCAGACCCGCACCCACCTCCCGCCCGCCGACGCGTGCCCGCTCTGCCCCGCCCGGGAGGGCCACACCGGCGAGATCCCCGCCGCCGACTACGAGGTCGCGGTGTTCGAGAACCGATTCCCCTCCCTCGCGGGCGGGGCCGGCCGCTGCGAGGTCGTCTGCTTCACGCCCGAGCACGACGCCGGATTCGCCGATCTCACCCCGGCCCGGGCCCGGCTCGTCCTCGATGCCTGGACCGACCGCACCGCCGAACTGTCCGCCCTCCCCGGCATCGAGCAGGTGTACTGCTTCGAGAACCGCGGCGCCGAGATCGGGGTCACCCTCCCGCACCCGCACGGCCAGGTCTACGCCCTCCCCTTCACCACCCCGCGCACCGCCAAGATGACCGCCGCCGCGGCCGCGCACCGCTCCGCCACCGGCCGCAACCTGTTCGAGGACCTGCTGGCCCGCGCCCGCACCGCCACCGAACGCCTGGTCCTGGCCGGCGAGCACTGGACGGCCTTCGTCCCGTACGCCGCCCGCTGGCCCTACGAGGTCCACCTGTACCCGAACCGCCGCGTGACCGACCTGACCCGGCTCGGCGAGGCCGAACGGGACGAGTTCCCCGCCCTCTACCTCGACCTGCTGCGCCGCTTCGACCGGCTCTTCGGCCTCCCCGACCCCACCCCGTACGTCTCCGCCTGGCACCAGGCCCCCGCCCGTGGCGGCGCGGAACTCGCCCTGCACCTGGAGCTGTTCACGGTGCGGCGGGCCCCCGGCAGGCTCAAGTACCTGGCGGGCACCGAATCCGGCATGGAGGCCTTCATGAACGACGTGGCCCCCGAAGAGGCCGCCCGCCGGCTGCGGGAGGTCCGGTGAACGCCCCGGCCCCCCTCATGGAAGCCGCCTTCCGCCGGCTCTACGGCACCGCCCCGGAGGGCGTCTGGTCCGCCCCCGGCCGGGTCAACCTGATCGGCGAACACACCGACTACAACGACGGGTTCTGCCTGCCGATGGCCCTGCCCCAGGCCACCCTGGTCGCCGCCCGCCGCCGCACCGACGGCCTGCTGCGGCTGCACAGTGCCCAGGGCGACGGCAAGGTCACCGAACTCCCGCTCGCCGGCCTCGCACCCGGTACCGCCACCGGCTGGGTCCGCTACCCCGCCGGGGTGGTCTGGGCGCTGGCCGAGGCCGGCCACGACGTGGGCGGCGCCGACCTGCACATCGACAGCACCGTTCCCACCGGCGCCGGACTGTCCTCCTCCGCCGCCCTGGAGTGCGCGGTCGCCGTGGCGTACGACGACCTGTACGGGCTGGGACTGCCCGGCCCCGAACTGGCCCGGACCGCCCAGCGGGCCGAGCACGCCTTCGCCGGCGTACCGTGCGGGATCATGGACCAGATGGCCTCCGTCTGCAGCGCCGAGGCCACCGCCCTGCACCTGGACTGCCGCACCCTGGCCCACCGGCGGATCCCCTTCGGCCTGGCCGCGGACGGCCTGCGGCTGCTGGTCGTCGACACCCGGGTCAAGCACGACCTCGGCGACGGCGCGTACGCCGCCCTGCGCGCCGGCTGCGAACGCGCGGCCACCCTCCTGGGCGTGCCGGCCCTCCGCGACCTGGCCCCGGCCGACCTGGGCCCCGCGCTGGCCGGCCTGCCGGCCGATCTGGCCCCGCTGGTCCGGCACGTGGTCACCGAGAACGAACGCGTCACCCGTGCCGTCGACCATCTGGAGGCGGAGGACACCGAGGGACTCGGCCCGCTGCTCACCGCCGGCCACGCCTCGCTCCGCGACGACTACGGGGTGTCCTGCGCCGAGACCGACCTGGTGGTGGACACCGCGGTCGCCGCGGGCGCGCTCGGCGCGCGGATGACCGGCGCCGGCTTCGGCGGTTCGGTGATCGTGCTGGCCCGGGACCGAGAGGCACGCGCGATCGCCGGCGCCGTCACCGAAGCCTTCCACCGCGCCGGCCACCACCCCCCGGCCGTACTCGAAGCGGTACCCTCCCGAGGCGCGGGCCGGCTGACCATGGGCGGGTGACCGGAAGCGACTTCCTGCAACTCGACATGGCCCAGGCCCGCCCGCCGGGTCCTCGCCGCGGAACTCCGAGTCTGGGACCGAGGCCTTGCCGCGCTGCACCGCACGGCGGCCCCCGGCGGCATATTCCACTACGCCTTCTTCAAGGCCGAAGCCGTCAACCCGGGTCCGTCCGGTCCTGACCGGCGGTAGAGTGCCGGGCCATGCATCCGGTCCATCGCCAGGGTCCGCGCCTGGAGCTCCGTGAGGTCGGCACCGCCGACGTGGACGCCGTACTGGCGGTGTACGGCAGCCCGGAGGCGACCGAGCACCTGTCCTTCGAGCCGCGCACCCGGGACGAGGTCGAGCAGATCGTAGCCCGGTCCGTCGCCTCCTCCGCCGCCGTCCCCCGCACCGAGTACGCCGTCGCGGTCGCGGAGCGCTCCGGCGGCCCGCTGGTCGGCTTCGGCCGGCTCGCCGCCGACCCGCACCAGACCCGGGCCGCCACGTTCGGCTTCGCGCTCCGCCCCGACTCCTGGGGGAGGGGCTACGGCCTGGAGACCGTACGGCTGCTGCTCGGGCTCGGCTTCGAGGAGCTCGGCCTGCACCGCGTCTGGGGCGCCCGGTCCCCCCGGAACGAGGCCTCGGCCCGGACCATGGCCCGCGCGGGGATGACCGAGGAGGGCCGGATCCGTGAGCACATCCACAAGGGCGGGGTCTGGAGGGACTCGGTGGTCCACGCGATCCTCGACCGTGAATGGAGTGCGCTCGAGCCCGAGTGGGGCCCCCGGGTCTGAGGAGCGGTCGTGTTCACCCGCGGGTGGGCCTGGGCGCGCGCGCCGGGGACCCCCGGTGCATGCTCGGAAGCATGACCGAGGCGAGCGACGCGGCCGCTGCTGACCGCGCTCTGAAGACCAGGCACCGGCAGATGTGGGCGCTGGGCGACTACCCGGCGGTGGCGTCGCGGCTCATCCCCGAACTGGGCGAGGTGCTGACCCGCGCCTGCGGGGTGACCAGCGGTCAGCGGGTGCTCGACGTCGCGGCCGGCTCCGGCAACGCGGCCATCCCCGCGGCGAAGGCCGGAGCCCATGTCGTCGCCTCCGACCTCACCCCCGAACTGCTGGACGTGGGCCGTCAGCTCGCCGGGGAACAGGGGCTGGACCTGGAGTGGGAGGAAGCGGACGCCGAAGCGCTGCCCTACGCCGACGGCGACTTCGACACCGTGATGTCCTGCGTGGGCGTGATGTTCGCCCCGCACCACCAGGCCACCGCCGACGAACTGGTCCGGGTCTGCCGGTCCGGCGGCCGGATCGGCCTGGTCAACTGGACCCCCCAGGGGTTCATCGGGCAGATGTTCAGCGCCATGAAGCCGTTCGCACCCCCGCCGCCGCCCGGGGCGCAGCCGCCGCCGCTGTGGGGCGACGAGGCGCACGTACGGGCGCTGTTCGGCGACAAGGTCGCCGATGTGGAGGCCCGCACCCGGACCGTCCGGGTCGACCGGTTCGACCGCCCGCTGGAGTTCCGCGAGTTCTTCAAGAACTGCTACGGCCCCACCATCGCCGTCTACAAGGCCAACGCGGACGACCCGGCCAGGACCGAGTCCCTCGACCGGGAGCTCGACGCCCTCGCGGAGCGGTTCATGAGCAACGGAGCCATGGACTGGGAGTACCTGCTGTTCACAGCACGCGTGCTCTAGGGTCTGTCCGGTCGACAAGACCACCGAGAGCGGGTTCATCGAGCGGTCCTGACCGATTTCGCGGTGGCCGCCGGGTCCGCGGTCCGCCCCCGCACCGGGGGAGGGCCGCGGAGCCCCGCCGTGGGCGGCCCGCGGGCGCCGCTACGCGGACAGCACCGCAGGACGGTCCTCCGCCGCGGCCAGGAACTGGGTCGCGGCCAGCTCCCCGTACAGCGGGTCGCCCGCCACCAGCTCCTCGTGGGTCCCGGTGGCCCGGACCCGCCCGGCCTCCATCACCACGATCCGGTCGGCCAGGGTCACCGTGGACAGCCGGTGCGCCACCACCAGCACGGTGGTGTCCCGGGCCGCCTCCGCCACCACGTCGCGCAGCGCCAGCTCGTTGACGGCGTCGAGCTGCGAGGTGGCCTCGTCGAGCAGCAGCAGCCGGGGCTTGCGCAGCAGCGCCCGGGCGATCGCCACCCGCTGGCGCTCACCGCCCGACAGCGTGGACCCGCGGTGCCCGACCAGACTGTCCAGCCCGTCCGGAAGCCGGTCGACCAGGCCGTCCAGCCGCGACCGCCGCAGCACGTCCGCGATCTCCTCCGCGGTGGCCTGCGGAGCGCCCATCAGCAGGTTCTCCCGCAGCGTGCCGGCCAGTACCGGGGCGTCCTGCTCCACGTAGCCGATGGCGGCCCGCAGCTCGGCCAGCGGCCAGTCCCGGACGTCCCGGCCGTCGATGAGCACCTGGCCGCCGGTGGCCTCGTAGAACCGCTCGAGCAGTCCGAAGACGGTGGTCTTGCCCGCGCCGGACGGGCCGACGAAGGCGGTCATGCCGGCCCCCGGCACCTCGAAGCTGACCCCGTGGTGCACGGGCGGCAGGTCCGGCCCGTACCCGAAGCGCACGTCCCGGAAGGCCACGGCGGCCGGGACGCGCCGTCCCACGTCCGGCGCCTGCGGAGCCGGGCCGCCGACCGGCTCCGTCTCCAGAGCCTCGGCCTCCACGATGCGGGCCAGCGCGGCCGACCCCACCTGGTACTGCGAGGCGGCGTCGGCCAGCTTGGAGATCGGTTCGATCAGGTAGAAGAGGAACAGCAGGAAGGCGACCAGGGTGGACACCGAGATCGTCCCCGAGGCGACCCGGGCCCCGCCGATGCCCAGCACCGCGAGGAACGACACCTGGACCGACAGGCCGATCGAAGGCCCGGCGACCGCCTGCCACTTGGCGGAGGTCACGCCGTGCCGCCATGCGTCCTCGGCCGCCGCCTCCACCCGGGCGGTCTCCCGGGCCTCGGCGCCGGACGCCTTGATGGTCCGGTAGGCGCCGAACGCCCGCTCCAGCACCGTCGAGATCTCGCCGACGGCCTCCTGCGCCCGTTCCGAGGCCTTCGCGATCTTCGGGTACACCACGCCGGTGGCCCCGCCGACCAGCACGATCACCCCGAGGGTGACACCGAGCAGCACCAGGTCCATGGCCGCCATCAGGGCCACCGTCGCCAGGAAGGTGACGCCGCCGGTCGCGGCGGACACCACCGACTTGGTGGTCACGGCACGCAGCAGCGTGGTGTCGGAGGTGACGCGGGACATGAGATCACCGGGCCGGGACGCTCCACCTCCGTCAGCCGCAGCCGCATCAGACGCCCCACCAGGCTCCGCCGCGCCGCCAGGACCACCGACTCGCCGGTCCGTTCCAGCACGTACGCGCCGAGCGCGTCGATCACCGTGGCCAGCACCACCAGGGCCGTGAGCAGCACCAGAAGGCCGGCCACCGAGTCCCCGCGGCCCAGCCGGTCCACCAGGGCCTTCGCGGCCAGGGGCTGCGCCAGCCCGCTCGCCGCGCCGATCAGCGAGAACAGCGCGCCCAGCGCGACGGTCCACCGGTGCGGCCGGAAATGCCGGTACAGCGCCTTCCAGTTCTGCGCCGCGGGCAGTTTCCGCGCGGCTTCCTTCTCCGCCTCTGCATAGTCCATGCCGGCCAGCATGCGAGGAACCCGGCGGGCGGGCTGCGGCAGCGGAGAGGGTTTGTCACCTGCCGTACCCGTCCGCTGTCCGCTGTCCGCTGTCCGCTGTCCGCTGTCACCCGGAGCCCCCCGTCACCCGCCCGGCCCAGCGGGCCCCCCGACCGCCCCGCCCGACGCCCCGTGCGGCGTACCGCCGGTGACACGAACGGACGCGCCCGCGCGGGCCGTTCCCGCACGACACGCCGAAGACCGGCTTGTAGCGTCGTCGTACGCCACCCGGCGTCCGCGGCCCAGCCGCCGGACCGCCGCGGGAGGGGGGCTTGGGGGCTGTCTTGCCGTCGGGCAGGGCCCGACGGCACTCCGTACGAGGAGCCGAGCCGATGCGAAACGACCTTCCGGGCACCGCCCTGCTGCGGATAGAGCGCGGCCACGCCGAACCCGAGGAACTCGCCGCGATAACCGCCGTGCTGACCGCCTGCGCGGCGGGCCGCCGTGCCCTCGCCCTGCACGCCGAGCAGCACGGCACGACGCCCGGCCACCGTTCCGTACGGCGGCCGGGCGTCACGCATTCGGCCTGCTGGGCCGGGTGCTGGGCCTGCCGCTGACGGCGGCGGTACCCCGCGACCCGGCCCGCGCACCACGGGCGCGGAGGGGGTGCGCCCCGGCGGTCAGCCGCGCCGCAGCACCCGCTCCAGCACCGAGGACAGCTCGGCCTCCGGGTCCGCCACCGGGCCCTCGGACCGCCACGCCACGTACCCGTCCGGCCGCACCAGCACCGCCCCGTCGGCCCGTACCCCGTGTGCGGCCGCCCAGTCGGCGCCGTCCTGCGTCCGGAGCTCCGCGTCCGGGCCCTGGCCCAGGGTGCGCCCCGCCAGCCGTACGGACATCCGCCCGGCCACCCGCTCGGCCGCGGCCCGCCACGGCGTGCCCGGGGAACTCACCAGCGTGAACGAGCGCTCGTAGAGGTCCAGGGTGGACATCCGGCCGTCCGGCCCGTCCAGCCACAGGTGCGGGGCCCGGGTGCCCGGCGACCCGTCGAGCAGCATCCCGGGCGGGATGATCTCCCGTTCCGGGTCGCCGCCGATCAGCGCGCCCCGCGGGTAGCAGTACGCCATGGCGGTCGGCAGCATCCGGCTGTCCTTGCCGGCCTTGGCGCTCGGCCCGCCGGGCACCCCGGGCGCGCCGGGCAGTGGGGAGTAGCCCGGGTGGTCGTGCTCCACCGAACGCGCCGAGGCCCGCTCGCTGGTGGCCAGCGCCACCGGGCGCCGCTCCTCCCCGTAGGTGTCGAGCAGGCCCGGTCCGGCCTCGCCCGCCAGCACCGCAGCGAGCTTCCACGCCAGGTTGTGGGCGTCCTGGATACCGGTGTTGGAGCCGAACGCCCCGGTCGGCGACATCTCGTGCACGGCGTCGCCCACCAGGAACACGCGGCCGGACGAGTACCGGTCCGCCACCCGTTCGGCGGCGTGCCACGCGGCCTTCCCGCCGATCTCCACGTCCAGGTCGGGCTTCCCGATGGCGCGCCGGATGTGGTCGACGCAGCGCTCGTCGGTGAAGTCCTCCATGGTCTCGCCGACCTCGGGGTGCCACGGGGCGTGGAACACCCAGTTCTCGGCGTTGTCCACCGGCAGCAGCGCCCCGTCCGCACCCGGCTTGACCAGGTAGCAGACGATGAACCGCAGATCGCCCAGCACCTCGGGCAGCCCGCGGGACCGGAAGGTCACGCTCACGTTGTGGAACAGGTCCCCGTTGCCGGTCTGCGCGATGCCCAGCTGCTCACGGACCGGGCTGCGCGGCCCGTCCGCGGCGACCAGGTACTGGGCCCGCACCCGGATGTGCGCGCCGCTGTCGCGGTCCTTGACCACCGCGTCGATGCCCTCGGGGTCCTGGTCGAACGAGATCAGCTCGGTGGAGAAGCGCACGTCGGAGCCCGCCGCCCGGCTGAGCTCCGCCAGCACCGGCTCGATGTTGTTCTGGCTGCACAGACACCACCGGGTGGGGCTGAACCTGGCCAGCGCGCCGCCCGGGTCGGTGTTCTCCACCAGCCACCGGGGTTCGCCCTCGGTCAGCGAGGTGGCCTGGATCAGCCCCTTGTTCTCCTCCAGCACCGCCGCCGCCCGGCGGACGTGCGGCTCCGCGCCGGCCACCCGGAACAGCTCCATGGTCCGGGCGTTGATGCCGCGGCCGCGCGGGTGCGGGGACACGCCGGCGTGCTTCTCGACCAGCAGATGTCTGATCCCGTGCCGGCTCAGGAACAGCGAGGTGGACAGCCCCACCAGGGAGCCGCCCACCACCAGTACCGGCACTTCGACGTCGTACTTCTCTTCCATGGCCTGCTCGGCTCCTTCCCGCGGGGGATGACGCAGCTTTCTATGCCCGCTGACCGGCCGCTTCTGGCGGTAATTCACCCGCTTGATCTGCATGTGTCGCGTTCCGTGGAGGCTGCGGCAACGATCTGTCTTGAGGAGGAGCAGCGCCCGTGCCCGGACGACGGGCCGGCCTGCCGCCGGAACCACGGGCCGGACGCCCGCCCCGGTCCCACCGACTCCGACAGCCCGAGGACACGAGGCCCGCGCCGAGCGCGGCCGTTGTCAGCACAAGGGAGCGTGCAAGATGACCATCACCCTGCCGGATCGCGTCTCGCAGTCGGCCTTCGACGGGTCCCGGCTCCGGGTCGTCATGCTGGTCGACCTGCACGAGGGCACCCAGAAGCGGTTCCTGGACGCCTACGAGCAGATCCGCCACCATGTTGCCGCGACCCCGGGCCACCTCAACGACCAGCTGTGCCAGTCGTTCGAGAATCCCTCCCAATGGCTCATCACCAGCGAGTGGGCGAGCGCCCCGCAGTTCCTCGACTGGGTCAACAGCGAGGCGCACATCGACCAGATCCGGCCGTTGAGCGCCTGCATCCGCACCACCTCCTCGATGCGCTTCAACGTGCTGCGGGAGACCGGCGAGAAGGTGACCGGCGGCGCGGTCCAGAAGGCCCCGCGGCTCGGTGACGACCTGGTCCGGCACGCGCTGACCTTCACCGTGCGCCCCGGCAGCGAGGAGGCCGTCGCCCAGCTGCTCGCCGAGTACGACCCGCCGTCCGCGAAGGTCGACGACACCACCCGGCTGTGCCGGACCACCCTCTTCATGCACGGCAACCGGGTCGTGCGCACCGTCGAGGTCAAGGGCGACCTCACCAAGGCCCTGCGGCACGTGGCGCGGCAGCCCGAGGTCCGGGCCGTCGAGGAGGCCATCAACCCGTACCTGGAAGTGGACCGCGACCTCGACGACCCGGAATCCGCGCGGGTGTTCTTCACGCGGGCCGCCATGCCGGCCGTGCACCACGTGGCCGCGCACGGCGACGCCGCCCGCGTCCGCCCCGGAGAGGTGGAGCGGCACGCCGTGTACTACCGGGCCAGGCCAGGGCGCGGCACGCTGCTGGCCAAGTTCCTCGCCCGGCAGGCCGAGGCCGCGGCCGGTGACACCACCGGACCGGTGGTCAGCAGCACCGTCTTCCAGCGCGACGACATCGTCGTACGCCTGATCGACGTGCGCGGCCCGCTCGGTGAGGACCCCGTCGCGGTCCTCGGCATCCAGGGTCCCCGCAAGAACGCGGTGCTCGACCGGCTGCTCGACGGCACGGCCTACCGGCCGCCGGCCACCGCACAGCAGCCCGCGCACCTGCTCGTCCGCTCCGGCATGCGCCTGGTCACCGACCGGTCCTCCGCCCCGGAGGCCTGAACCCGAAGGCCCGCCCCGGAGGCCTGTCCCGGACGCCGGAGGCCGGACGCCCGACCCGGGCGTCCGGACCGGCCGCAACCCCCGAACCGTCCCCGAACCGTCCCCGAACCGCCCCCGCCCCCAACCCGCCCCGCCAGGAGGAACGCAGTCATGACCACGCACGCCCCACGCATCGTGGACCTCAGCGAGACTCAGCCCAACCGCAGGCGGGGCGGTGATCTGCGCGCCGTGCTCACCCCGACCTCATGCGGTGCCACCAGCGGCTTCATGGGCCTCGCGCTCATGGAGCCCGGCGAGTGGATCGCCGAGCACTACCACCCGTACTCCGAGGAGTTCGTCTTCCTGGTGGCCGGCCGCGTCGAGGTCGACCTGGACGGAGTCACCCACGAGATGCGCCCGAACCAGGGCCTCCTCGTACCGATGAACGTCCGCCACCGGTTCCGCAACACCGGATCCGAGGAGGTCCGCATGGTCTTCCATCTCGGCCCGCTCGCCCCCCGCCCCGAGCTCGGCCACGTCGACACCGAGACCAACCCCGCGGGAGCGGGGCACCCGGCCCCGGCGCACGCACCGGCCCACACACCGGCCCCGGCCCCGTCCGAGGCAGTGTCGTGACCCGGCGGGTGGCCGTCACCGGCATCGGCGTGGTCGCCCCCGGCGGGATCGGCGCCCCGGCCTTCTGGGACCTGCTGTCCCACGGCCGTACGGCGACGCGCGGCATCACCCTGTTCGACCCCGCCGGATTCCGCTCGCGGATCGCCGCCGAGGTGGACTTCGACCCCGCCGCACACGGCCTCGACGCCGACACGGTCGCGCGCTGCGACCGCTACATCCAGTTCGCCCTGGTCGCCGCCCGCGAGGCGGTCCGCGACAGCGGGCTGGACCTCGCCGCGGCCGACCCGTGGCGCACCGGTGTCTCCCTGGGCAGCGCGGTCGGCGGAACCACCCG
The DNA here is from genome assembly GCF_043199475.1 of Streptomyces sp. NPDC048603. Lineage (NCBI taxonomy): Bacteria > Bacillati > Actinomycetota > Actinomycetes > Kitasatosporales > Streptomycetaceae > Streptomyces > Streptomyces sp. NPDC048603. The sequence goes on from NZ_JBICVY010000008.1 coordinate 323,382, forward strand.
CCTGGAGTCCGACTACACCCTCGTCAGCGGCAAGGGCGCCTGGTGGGACGTGGACCACCACCCCGCCCGCCCCGACCTGCACCGGGCGTTCACCCCGGCCACCCTCGCGGCCACGGTCGCCGAGGACGTCGGCGCCCGCGGCCCGGTGCAGACGGTCTCCACGGGCTGCACCTCCGGCCTCGACGCCATCGGCTACGCCTGCCACTCCATCGAGGAGGGCCTGATGGACGTGTGCGTGGCCGGCGCCTCCGACTCGCCGATCTCACCCATCACCGTGGCCTGCTTCGACGCGATCAAGGCGACCTCGGCGAACAACGACGACCCGGAGCACGCCTCCCGGCCGTTCGACGCCCGCCGCGACGGCTTCGTACTCGGCGAGGGCAGCGCAGTCCTGGTGCTGGAGGAACTCGAGCACGCCCGGGCCCGCGGCGCCACCGTGCACTGCGTGATCGGCGGCTACGCCACCTTCGGCAACGCCCACCACATGACCGGGCTCACCAAGGAGGGCATCGAGATGGCACGCGCCATCTCCACCGCCCTCGACCACGCCCGCCTCGCCCCCACCGAGGTGGACTACGTCAACGCGCACGGCTCCGGCACCAAGCAGAACGACCGGCACGAGACCGCCGCCGTCAAGCGGGTCCTGGGCCCGCACGCCTACCGGACCCCGATGAGCTCCATCAAGTCCATGGTCGGCCACTCGCTGGGCGCCATCGGAGCCATCGAGCTGGTGGCCTGCGTGCTGGCGCTCACCCACCAGGTGGTGCCGCCGACCGCCAACTACGAGCACCCCGACGAGGAGTGCGACCTCGACTACGTCCCGGTCACCGCCCGCGAGCGGAAGCTGAACACCGTCCTGTCGGTGGGCAGCGGCTTCGGCGGGTTCCAGTCCGCGGTCGTCATGTCGAAGCCCCCCGAAACCCGGACGAAGGTGAGGACGGCATGAGCCCGGAACCGGCTCCTCCCGCCGCGGGGACCGCCCCCGGCCGCACCGCGGTCATCACCGGCATCGGCGTCGTCGCCCCCAACGGCGTGGGCATGAACGCCTTCTGGAAGGCCACCCAGGCCGGTGCCTGCGTACTCGACCGGATCACCCGCAAGGGCTGCGAACACCTGCCCCTGCGGGTGGCCGGAGAGGTCAGGGACTTTGACCCGCACGGCCTGATCGAAGAGCGCTACCTGGTGCAGACCGACCGCTTCACCCACTTCTCGCTGGCCGCCGCCGACATGGCCCTCGAACAGGCCCTGCTCGGCCGCGCCGACTACGAGGACGACTCCTTCTCCATCGGCGTGATCACGGCCTCCGGCTCCGGCGGCGGCGAGTTCGGCCAGCGCGAACTCCAGCAGCTGTGGGGCCAGGGACCCACGTACGTCGGCCCCTACCAGTCCATCGCCTGGTTCTACGCCGCCACCAGCGGCCAGATCTCCATCCGGGGCGGCTTCCGCGGCCCCTGCCAGGTGGTGGCCAGCGACGAGCCCGGCGGCCTCGACGCCTTCTCCCAGGCCGCCCGCATCATCCGGCGCGGCACCTCCGCCGTGCTGGTCGGGTCCGCCGAGGCACCCCTCGCCCCGTACTCGATGGTCTGCCAGCTCGGCTACCCCGAGCTGAGCACGAACCCCGACCCGGAGCGCGCCTACCGCCCGTTCACCGCCTCCGCCTGCGGTTTCGCCCCCGCCGAGGGCGGCGCCGTACTCATCGTGGAGGACCTCGAAAGGGCCGCCGCCCGGGGCGCCCCGATCCGCGCCGAGGTCGCCGGCCACGCCGCCACCTTCACCGGCGCCGGACAGTGGGAACGCTCCCGGGAGGGACTGGCCCGGGCCATCACCGGAGCGCTCCGCCAGGCCGGCTGCGCCCCGGAGGAGATCGACGTGGTCTTCGCGGACGCCCTCGGCGTCCCCGAGGCGGACCGCGCCGAGGCCCTCGCCCTCGCCGACGCCCTCGGCACCGCGCACGGCCGCACCGTGCCGGTGACCGCCCCCAAGACCGGCACCGGCCGCGCCTACTGCGGCAGCGCCGCCCTCGACGTGGCCGCCGCCGCACTGGCCCTGGAACACGGGCTGGTACCGCCCACACCGAACGTCTTCGACGTGTGCCACGAACTGAACCTGGTCACCGGCACCGCGCTGGCCTCCCGGCCCCGGACCGCACTGGTCCTCAGCCGCGGCCTGATGGGGTCCAACTCGGCCCTCGTCCTGCGCACCCCCGCCCGCCCCTCACGCTAGAAGGAGCAACCACCATGTCCGACCGACTCACCGTCGAAGAGCTCAGCGCGCTGATGAAGCGCAGCGCCGGCGTCAGCGTCGAACCCGCCGTCCTGGCGGACCGGCCCGACGCCGAGTTCGCCGACTACGGCCTCGACTCGCTCGGCCTGCTCGGCATCGTCGCCGAGCTGGAGAAGCGCCACGGCCACCCGCTCCCCATCGAGGTGGAGCACTGCAAGACCCCCCGGGCCTTCCTGGACCTGGTCAACGACTGCCTCGTGACGGGAGCCTGAACATGCCCGGCCGCACCGACAACGAAATCAAGATCGCCGCGCCCCTGGACCTGGTCTGGGACGTCACCAACGACCTGCCCACCTGGCCCGATCTGTTCAGCGAGTACGCCTCCATCGAGATCCTCGCCGAGGAGGGCGACACCACGCGCTTCCGGCTGGCCATGCACCCCGACGAGAACGGCGTGGTGTGGAGCTGGGTCTCCGAACGCACCGTCAACCGCGACGAACTCCAGGTCAGGGCCCGCCGGGTGGAGACCGGACCGTTCGAGTTCATGAACATCCACTGGGAGTACACCCCGGTGCCCGGCGGCACGAAGATGCGCTGGCGGCAGGAGTTCGCCATGAAGCCCACCGCTCCCCTCGACGACGCGGGGATGACCGACCGCATCAACGCCAACTCGAAGATCCAGATGGAACTCATCCGGAAGAAGATCGAAGCGCGAGTCTGAGGAGGCCGCCCCGATGCACCAAGCCCTCATCATCGCCCGGATGCAGCCGGACTCGGCGGACGACATCGCCCGCGTGTTCGCCGAGTCCGACGCCGGTGAACTCCCGCACATCGTCGGGGTCACCCGCCGCTCCCTGTTCCAGTTCGGCGACGTCTACCTGCACCTGTTCGAGACCCCGCACCCGCCGGGTCCCGAGGTCGCCAAGGCGGCGAAGCACCCGCTGTTCCAGGACATCAGCGAACAGCTCTCCGCCTTCGTGCGCCCCTACGACCCGCAGACCTGGCGGAGTCCGAAGGACGCGATGGCCCGCCAGTTCTACAGCTGGCAGTCAGGGCGCTGACCGCAGCGCCTCCGCCGCTTCCGCGACCACCGCCGCGGCGACCGCGGACAGCGCGGGGGAGTGCAGCTTCCACTGCTGCCAGTAGAGGGCGACGTCCAGCGGACGGTCCGGCGCCAGCTCCACCAGTGCGCCGGACCCGAGCAGTGGCAGCGCCTGCGGTTCCGGGACCAGCCCCCAGCCGAGCCCGGCGGCGACCGCGTCCCGGTACCCCTCCGAGGCCGGCACGTGGTGGCGTACCGGCCCGGCTCCCGTACGCCCGTCCGTCAGCGTGCGGGTGAAGGCGTCCTGCAGGTCGTCGCTCCGGTCGAAGACGATCACCGGAGCCCGCGGCAGGTCCCGCTCCAGCGGCCCGCCCAGATACCGCCGCGCGAAGGCGGGGGCGGCCACCGGCAGGTAGCGGGCCAGGCCGAGCCGCCGTACCGAGCAGCCCGCGACCGGGTCCGGGGAAGAGGTGACCGCGGCCATCACCTGCCCCTCCCGCAGCAGCATCGTGGTGCGGCTCTCGTCCTCCCGGTGCAGCTCGACACAGACCGGGGGATCCTGCGGCACCCGGGTCAGGGCGGGCAGGAACCAGGTCGCCAGCGAATCCGCGTTCACCGCGATCGGCAGCCGCGCCGGACCCAGGCCGTCACCGATGCCCAGCTCGGCCCGGGCGTCCCGCTCCAGCCGGGCCAGCTGCCGCGCGAACCGCACCACCACCTGACCCGACCCGGTGGGCCGCACCGGCTTGGTGCGCATCAGCAGCACCCGACCGGTGCGCTGCTCCAGTGCCTTCACACGCTGGCTCACCGCCGAGGGCGTCACGTGCAGCGCCGCCGCCGCGGCCTCGAAGGTGCCCTCGTCCACCACCGCGAGGAGCGTCCGTACGTGTTCCAGGGGCAGCTCGTCCATCACAGCTCCGAGACTAGCCCAATCTGAAGCCCAGCTAAGGATGCGTAAGAATCTTTAGCTGTACGCATGATCGACCGGTCCGTACGGTCGGAGCCATGAGCAGCGCAACCCTCACAGCCGCCCTCGCCGGCTTCGGCACCGGACTCTCCCTCATCGTCGCCATCGGCGCGCAGAACGCCTTCGTCCTGCGCCAGGGCGTCCGCCGGCACGCCGTGCTCGCCGTCGTCGCCATCTGCGCCCTCTCCGACGCCCTGCTCATCGCCCTCGGCGTGGCCGGCGTCGGAGCCGTGGTCACGGCCTGGCCGGCCGCCATCACCGCCGTCGGCATCGCCGGCGGGCTCTTCCTCGTCGGCTACGGCATCCTCGCCGCCCGCCGGGTGCTGCGCCCCGACCCCGACGCCGCCCTCTCGGCCGACGGACGGACCGCCGGCTCCGCCCGCGCCGCCGTCCTCACCTGCCTGGCGATGACCTGGCTCAACCCGCACGTGTACCTCGACACCGTGCTCCTCGTGGGCTCCCTGGCCACCGACCGCGGCGACCTGCGCTGGGCCTTCGGCATCGGCGCCGCCCTGGCCAGCCTCACCTGGTTCACCGGCCTCGGCTACGGTGCCCGGCTGCTGCGCGGGCTGCTGTCCACGCCCCGGGCCTGGCGCGTCCTGGACGGTCTGGTGGCCGCGACCATGCTCACCATGGGGGGTCTGCTCCTCGCCGGAAGCTGATTCCCCCTCGCCTGAACGCGATGTCCGTGGTGCTATGGAGGACTATGGGGCGGGCCGCACACGCGAAGGGCCGGCACATGTCCGAGACCACCAAAATGCGGGCGATGGTGTACGAGACCTACGGCGGGCCCGAGGTGCTCGCCGAGACCTGGCTGCCCTGCCCCAAGTACGGGCCGGGCGAGCTCCTGGTCCGGGTCCGCCGGGCCGCCGTCAACCCGGTCGACTGGAAGATCATGGCCGGTGCGCTCGACGGACTGATGGAGATCATGTTCCCGGTCATCCCGGGCTGGGACGTGGCCGGCATCGTCGAGGCCGTCGGCATCGACACCCCCGAGTTCTCCGTCGGCGACGAGGTCATCGCCTACGCCCGCAAGGACTGGGTGCACGGCGGCACTTTCGCCGAGTACGTCACCGTGCCGGTGCGGGCCCTCGCACCGCGCCCCACCGCACTCGACTGGGACCAGGCGGCCGGCCTGCCGCTGGCCGGCCTGACCGCGTACCAGCTCCTGACCCGCCTCGGCACCGATCGCGAAGACGTGGTGCTGGTGCACGGCGCGGCCGGCGGCGTCGGCTCGATGGGCGTCCAGATCGCCCGCTCCCTCGGCGCCCGGGTCATCGGCACCGCCTCCGTCCGCAACCACGACCGGGTCCGGGCGCTGGGCGCCGAGCCGGTGGAGTACGGGGACGGCCTCGCCGACCGGGTCCGGGAGCTCGCACCCGAGGGGGTCACCGTCGTCGCGGACTTCGTCGGAGGCACCCTGGAGACCACCCGGGCCGTGCTCCGCAAGGGCGGCCGGCACGCGTCGATCGCCGACCCCTCCGTCCTCGGCGCGGGCGGCCAGTGGATGTGGGTCCGCCCCAGCGGCAGCGACCTCGCGGAACTGGGACGCCTGGCCGACGACGGCCGGCTGAGCGTGCCGGTGGCCGCGACCTTTCCCCTGGAGGACCTCCCGGCGGCCTTCGCCCTGAGCCAGACCGGCCACGCCGCCGGCAAGATCACGGTCTCCCTCGACTGACCGACGAGCGCTCCGCGAAGGCGCGGGCCGTTCCGCAGGTCCCTGCCCCGCCCTGGCCGGGGCGCGGCTTCCCCGAAGGTGTGGCCAGGCGTTCCGCAGGGCTTTCCCCACCCTGCCGGGGTGCGGGCGCGGCTCCGCCGAGGTGTGGGCAGGCGTTCCGCAGGGCGGAACGGGTGGGCACACCGGAACGCCGCCCAGCAGGCTCGCTCCCGCCCCGCCGAAGCCTTGGCCGGGCTCGGCCGCAGCCGCTGCCCCCGGGCCTGGGCGGGGCTCCGCCGGCCCCGGCACCGCCGGGAGCGGAGCTCCGCCCTCGCGGGGGCCGACCCCGTCAGCGGGGTCGGGGCACAGGCACACGCTGCGCGACCGGCGCGCGCCGTCGTGCCGTGTGCCCACCCGTGCCGCCCTGCGGCACGCCTGCCCACACGGCCGGTGACTGCGCGGCACGCCTGCCCACACGGCGGCGCGGTGCGGCGGCCGCACACGGTGGCGGGGTGCGCGCGGCATCGGCGGGTTACCAGGCGAGGTCCTCCAGGTCGTCCAGGCTCAGGCCGGTCAGGCCCGGGACCACCGGGGAAGCCGCCGGGCCGGCGCCGGACAGGGAGAGCTCCGCCCAGATGACCTTCCCGCGCCCCGTGTACCGCGTGCCCCAGCGCTCCGCCATCTGCGCCACCAGGAACAGCCCGCGTCCGCCCTCGTCCGTGCTCGCCGCGTACCGCAGGTGCGGTGCCGTACTGCTGCTGTCCCAGACCTCGCAGGTCAGCACCCGGTCCCGGAGCAGCCGTACCCGGATCGGCTCGCCCCCGTACCGGATCGCGTTCGTGATCAGCTCGCTGAGGATCAGCTCCGCGGTGAACGCGACCTCCTCCAGCCCCCAGTCGGACAGCTTCGCCGAGGCGGCGTTGCGCACCCGGGACACCTCCGCCGGTTCCGCCGGCACGTCCCATGCCGCGACCTGGTCGGCCGCCAGCAGCCGGGTCCCCGCCACCAGCAGCGCGATGTCGTCACTCGGTGCCGGGAAGAGCAGCGCGTCCAGCACGTCCACACAGGTCTCCTCGGGGGTGCGGCCCGCCCGGGACAGCGCTCCGCGCAGCAGCCCCAGTCCGCTCTCCAGATCGCGGTCCCGGTCCTCCAGCAGCCCGTCCGTGAACAGCACCAGGCGGCTCGCCTCCGCCAGGTCCAGCACCGCCGACTCGTAGGGCATTCCGCCCAGTCCGAGCGGCAGCCCGGCCGGCACCTCCGGGAACTCCACGTCCCCGTCCGGGTGCACCAGCGCCGGCCCGGGATGCCCGGCCCGGGCGATCGAGCACTGCCCGGCCGCCGGGTCGTAGACCGCGTACAGGCAGGTGGCGCCCGTGATGCCGGGACCTTCGCGGGACTCCGCCTGGTCCATGTCGATACGCCCGACCAGCTCGTCGAGGTGCCCCAGCAGTTCGTCGGGCGGCAGGTCCAGGGTGGAGAAGTTGTGCACCGCGGTCCGCAGCCGGCCCATGGTGGCGGCGGCGTGCAGCCCGTGCCCCACCACGTCGCCGACCACCAGCGCCACCCGGGCCCCCGGCAGCGGGATCACGTCGAACCAGTCCCCGCCGACCCCGGCCTTCGCCGGCAGGTACCGGTACGCCACCTCCACCGCGTTCTGCTCCGGCAGCACCCTCGGCAGCAGGCTGCGCTGCAGCGTGACCGCCATGGTGTGCTCCCGGGTGAACCGGCGCGCGTTGTCGATGGACACCGCCGCCCGTGCCGCGAGCTCCTCGGCGAAGGACAGGTCCTCCTCGCCGAAGGCGTCAGGGGTGTCGGCCCGCCAGAAGTTGGCCATCCCCAGCACCACCCCGCGGGCCTGCAGCGGCACCGCGATCAGCGAGTGGATCCCGTACGCCACCGCCTCCGCGGCCCCCTCCGGGTCCTGGGCCCGCCAGCCGGGAGCCGTCCTCAGGTCCGCCTCCAGCACCGCGCGGCCGGTCTCCAGGGCCGCCGCCATCGGCGTGGTCTCCACCACGAACCGGATCAGGTCGCCCACCGGCTGCAGCGGGGGATCCGGCCGCACCCCGCACAGCGCGGTCCGCCGCATCTCCGTGTGCGCCCCGGAAGGCTCCTCGCCGCGCAGCACCGGGTCCAGCAGCTCCACCGTGACGAAGTCGGCGAACCGCGGCACCGCCACCTCCGACAGTTCCTCCGAGGTCCGCTGGACGTCCAGGGTGGTGCCGATCCGCACCCCGGCGTCGTACAGCAGCTGCAGCCGGCTCCGGGCCACCTCGGACCGGCCGGCCAGCGCGGCCAGCTCGGTGGAGTCACGGAGGGTGGCCACCGTGCCGGTGGGTTCGCCCCGGTACTGGGTGGCCCGCACGTTGACGGCCAGCAGCCGGTCCCCGGCCAGGTGCACCTCGTCCGTCGCGGTCCGCCCGGAGGCCAGCAGGCCGCCGATCTCCGGAGGCAGCCCGAGCCGGCCCACCGGCCGCTGCTCGGCGTCGGGCGGCAGGTCCAGGAGCCGTCGCGCCTCGTCGTTGGCGAGCTGCAGCCGCCCGTCCGCGCCGATGATCAGCACGCCCTCGCGGACCGCGTGCAGCACCGCCTCGTGGTGCTCGTTCATCCGGCTCAGCTCGACGGGTCCCAGCCCCCGGGTCTGCCGCCGCAGCCGCCTGCTGACCAGCGCGGTCCCGGCCGTGCCGACGATCAGGGCGCCCGCGGCCGCGCTGAGCAGCAGCGGCAGCTGGCCCTCGACCACCTGGCCGACGTTCCGGATCTCTATCCCGGTGCCGACCAGACCGATCACCTTGCCGTCCTTCCCGCGCACCGGGACCACCGCGCGGACCGCGTCACTGGGCTCGCCGCGGAACACCTCGGTGAAGGACTCGCCTGCCGCCGCCCGGGCGATGTTCCCGGAGGCGCGTTTGCCGATCAGGCTGGGCAACGGGTCCGTGTACCGGACGCCGTCCTTGCTCATCACGGCGAGGAAGTCGATTCCGGAGGCGCGCCGGGCCGCCTCCGCCCGCTGCTGCAGCACTGCCGTGGGATCGGGGGAGAGCAGCGCCTCCTCGATCCCGGGAGCGTGCGCGAACGCCTCCGCCGCGGCCAGCGACCGGTTGCGGGCGTCCGTCTGGCTGTCCTTCTGGGCCTGCAGGACCAGCGCCGCTGCGGCGACCGTGACCAGCAGCAGCACGATCACCGCCATCAGGGCGAAGACCTGCCCCGACACGGTGCGCGCCCACGCCCGGGGACTCACGGCCGGCTCCGGGCGATCAGCAGCGCGACGTCGTCGGTCTCCTCGGGCCGCCGCAGTTCGTCGAGCAGCCGGTCGCAGGTCTCCTCCAGCGGCCTGGTCGGGTCGTCCAGCAGGGCGACCAGGTCCGCCAGCCGCTCGTCGATCGGGTCGTGCCGGGTCTCCACCAGTCCGTCGGTGTACAGCACCAACTGGTCCCCGCGGCCGAAGGGCACCGCGGTGGTCTCGAACGGGACCCCGCCGACCCCGAGCGGCGCCCCGGTCGGCAGCTCCACCAGCCCGACCCGGCCCCCGGCGCGCAGCAGGGCGGGCGGCAGGTGCCCCGCGTTGGAGAACCGGAGCTGCGCGCGTCCCGGGTCGTAGACGGCGTACAGGCAGGTCGCGATGTAGTGCTCCAGGCCCCCGGTGATCCGGTCCAGGTGCCGGAGGACCTCCGCCGGATCGAGGTCGAGGTCCGCGAACGCGTTGGTGGCCGTCCGCAGCCGGCCCATCGTCGCGGCGGCGTCGATCCCGCTGCCCATCACGTCCCCGACCACCAGCGCGGTCTTGTCCCCGGCCAGCGGGATCACGTCGTACCAGTCGCCGCCCACCTCGCTGGAGCCGTGCGCGGGATGGTACCGGGAGGCGATCTCCAGGCCGGGCGGGTGCGGGGGCAGGCCGGGGAGCAGGCTCCGCTGCAGGGTGACGGCGGAGTTGCGGACGCTCTGGTACCAGCGGGCGTTGTCGATGCTGACGGCGGCGCGCGCGGCGAGTTCGGTGGCCGTCAGGACGTCGTCCTCGTCGAACGGCACCGGGTTGCGGGCACGCTTGAGGTCCAGCGCGCCCAGCACCTCGCCCCGTGCGATCAGCGGGACCGCCAGGTACGAGTGCACTCCCGCCCGCTCCAGCTGCTCCGCGGCCTTGGCGTTGCGGGCGATGCGCGCCAGGTCGTCCGTGCCGACCCGGGGGACGATCACCGGCTCGGCGGTGTGCACGCAGCGGGTGACCAGCCGGTCCTCGCCGTACATGGTGAGCTCGCCGGCCGGGTCGGCGGCGTCCAGCGCCTCGGTCGGGTACGCGGCCTCGACGGCCAGCGCCCGGAACAGCTCCGGCCCGCTCTCCGGCGCCCCGGGGCGGCGGCAGGACAGCGCCGAGTCGAGCACGTCCACCGCGGCGATGTCGGCGAGGTCGGGCACCACCACCTCGGCCAGCTCGTGGGCCGTCCGGTCCACCTCCAGGGTGGTGCCGACCCGTGCCGAGGCGTCGGCGATGACCGCCAGCCGCCGCCGGGCGCGGTCCGCGGCCTGGGCGGACCGGTGCCGTTCGGTGACGTCGATGACGGAGATGCCGACGCCGAGCACCCGCCCGTGCGGGCTCTCCAGCCGGTAGTAGGAGACCGACCAGGCGTGGTCCTCGTCCGGATCGGCGGGGGTGCGGCCGACCGTGAACTGGTCCAGCAGCGGCACCCCGGTGGTCAGCACCCGGAGCACCGTCCCCTCCAGCACGTCCACGTCGAGGAAGGGCAGCATGTCCCGGATCCGGCGGCCGATGTGCTGCTCGGCCGGGATCCCGTTGATCCGCTCCAGGGCCGGATTGACCAGCACGTACCGCAGATCGGTGTCGAGCAGGGCCAGCCCGATGGGTGACTGGGAGACCAGCCGCTCGGACAGCGCCAGGTCGGTCTCCACCTGCTGGACGGTGGCGTGGTCGGCGGCGATGCCGAGCGCGTAGAGGTCGCCGAAGGTGTCCGTCAGCCGCATGTTGCGGAACTCGACCATCCGGGTGGATCCGTCCTTGTGACGGACGGGAAAGGCACCCGCCCAGCTCTCGCCGGTCACCAGGACGTCGGCGAAGAGCCGGATCACCAGCTCGCGGTGTTCCTCGCGGACCAGCAGCCGGGCGGCGAACTTGCCCAGCGCCTCGGACGAGTTCCAGCCGAACAGGCGCTCCGCGTCAGGGCTCCAGAACCGGATCCGCCCCTCCGAGTCCAGTACGACGGCGGCCACGCCGAGGACGTCGAGCAGGCCCCTCGGCTCCGGCGATTCGGTCACTCCTCCATGCTGCCTCCTGGGGGCCGTGCGGGCCTTGTGAGAGCCACCCGCACGGGTCTCCGATAGGGTGTTTTGAGCGAAATGTACCCCTCGGGGCGAGGTCGTTGCCTTGGACACACATCAGTGGGCGAGCGAGGCGCCGGAGCAGCCCCGGCGCGGCGTGGGATACGCGGGCGTGCTCGAGGAGCTGCTCCCGATCGCCCTCTGGCGGGAGGACGCCGACGGCCGGGTGGTCGAGTGGTCGCTCGCCGCGCAGGAGCTGCTCGGCCACACCCCCGACGAGGTCCTCGGCCGTTCCGCCGCGACCGTGCTGGTCCCCGAGGGGAACCGGGAGCTCGCCGAGGAACTGACCCGCCGGGTGCAGTCCGGCGAGACGGTCGGCGGCACCCTCTCCGTACGCCACCGGGACGGCCACCCGGTGACCATGGAGATGTGGATCCTCCCGGCCGCCGACGCCCGCGGCCGCCCCGGGGCGCTGCTGATCGCCGTGGAGACCTCCGAGGTCCTGCGGATGCGGGACTCCCTGGCCGCACTGGAGAGCCTCTTCACCCAGTCGCCGATCGGGCTCGCCACCCTCGGCACGGACCTGCGCTTCCTCCGCGTCAACGAGGCCCTGGCCAGGATGAACGGCGTGTCCGCCCGCAACCACCTCGGCCGGCGGCTGAGCGAAGTGGTGCCCGGGGTCAACGCCACCGCCCTGGAGGCGATGATGCAGCGCGCCCTCGACCAGGGCAGCCCCGTCATCGACACCCGCCGCACCGGCCGCACGCCCGCGGACCCCGCCCGGGACCACACGTGGTCCTGCTCCTACGCACCGCTGCGGGACAGCGCCGGCCGTACGCTCGGCCTGATCGCCTCCCTGATCGACATCACCGAGGGCCAGCAGGCCCTGGTCGAGGCAGACCGGGCGCGCCACCGGCTGGCCCTGCTCGCCGAGGCCGGCGCCCGCATCGGCACCACCCTGGACCTGCAGCAGACCGCCCGGGAGATCGTGCAGGTCCTGGTCCCGGGCCTGGCCGACTCGGCCGACGTCCAGATCCTGGAGGAGGTCATCGCCCCCGACGAGGCCGGCGCCGGCCGGCACGGGCTGGTCCGCCGGCTCGCCGCGGCCTTCCCCGACTCCGACGCGCCCACCGCGAAACTGCTCCCGGGGATGACCTTCCAGATCCCGCGCGGCTCGGTCTACGAGCGGGGCATCGCCGAGGGCCGCCCGATGAACCTCACCCACGCCGACATCCCCGCACTGATCACCGAGCCCCGGGCCGAGGCCCTGCGCGGCTACCTCAGCACCAGGATCGGCTCCGCCCGGCTGATCCCGCTGGTCGCGCGCGGCCGGGCGCTCGGCGCGGTCGCGGTCATGCGGCTGACCAGCCGTGAACCCTTCGACGAACAGGACTCCCTGCTGATCGACGAACTCCTGGCCCGCGCCGCCCTCAACATCGACAACGCCCGCATGTTCACCGGCCAGCGCGAGGCGGCCCTCACCCTCCAGCGCAGCCTGACCAACCACACCCTGCCGGACGTCCCCGGTCTCTCCCTCACCGGCCGCTACCTCCCGGCCAGCGTCCACGACGTCGGCGGCGACTGGTACGACGCGATCAGCCTGCCCGGCGGCCGGACCGGCCTGGTCATCGGCGACGTGATGGGGCACGGCATCCACGCCGCCGCCGTGATGGGCCAGCTGCGCACCGCCGTCCGCACCCTGGCCCGGCACGACGTACCGCCGGACCGGATGCTCCGTTCGCTCGACGACATCGTGGCCGAGCTGGGCGAGGACGAGATGGCCACCTGTGTCTACGCCGTCCACGACCCGGCGGCCGGAGGCTGCGAGATCGCCCGGGCCGGACACCCCCCGCCGGCCGTGGTCACCCCGGAAGGCCGGGTCGCCTTCCTGGACGGCCCGCCCGGGACGCCCCTGGGCACCGGCGCGGGCCGCTTCCGGTCCGAGCACGTCCCGTTGCCGCCGGGCAGCCTGCTCGCCCTCTACACCGACGGCCTGATCGAGTCCCGGCAACGCGACCTCGACGAGGGCATGTGCCTGCTCGCCGAGGCCCTCGGCCGCCCCGGCCTCCCCCTGGAAGCGGTCTGCGACGCCGTCCTGGACCACCTCCCGGTCGCCCCGGCCCAGGACGACGTGGCCCTCCTGCTGGCCCGTCCCCTCTTCCTCGGGTGACCGGGGCCGTGCGGGTGACCGGGTCCATGCGGGTGGTCGGGTCCATGCGGTGACCGGGTCCATGCGGGTGGTCGGGGGTCCGCCGCCCGGCATGGAGCCCGTGATGACAAGTCACATCATGCTGTAGTACGCCCGGAGGGTCCGTACGGCCCCCAGCGCACAGCACGAAAGGCAAGGCACCCCGTGTTCAGATCGGTGTTCATCGGTGGCGCGGCCACCGCCCTCGTCGCAGCAGCCGCCCTCGCCCCCGCGACGGCCGCGCCCCGGCCCGCCGACGACCCCGCCGGCCAGGTCACCATCGACCTCGCCTCCGTCAACGGCTCCGGCTGCCGGCCCGGCAGCTCGACCGTGGACGTCGCACCGGACAACTCCGCCTTCACCGTCACCTACAGCGAGTACCTGGCCCAGGTCGGCTTCGGCGCCCAGCCCACCGAGTTCCGCAAGAACTGCCAGCTGGGCCTCCGCGTGAACGTCCCCCAGGGCTACACCTACGCCATCGCCAAGGTGGACTACCGCGGCTTCGCCAGCCTCCAGGACCAGGCCAGCGGCGTGCAGCAGGCCGGGTACTACTTCCAGGGAATGTCGGGGACCGCGCGGCGCAGCCACACCTTCCACGGGCCGTTCCAGGGCAACTGGCAGGTCACCGACGTCACTCCGGTGGAATCCCTCGCGTTCGCCCCGTGCGGGGAGAAGCGCAACTTCAACATCAACACCGAACTCCGCGTCAACGGCGGCACCTCGAACACGAGCAGCACCACCAGCTTCATGGCGATGGACTCCACCGACGGCACCTTCAGCACCGTCTACCACTTCGCCTGGAAGGAATGCCTCCCCACCCCGGTCCACAAGTAGGGGCGTCCGGCGCCGTCTTCCCCGGCTTCGTCTTCCCCGGCGCGGGGGTGCGCGCCGCCACGCCCCCGCACCCCCGGTCCGGCCCCGCCGCGCACGGGCACCCGTGGCGCGGCCGGACCGGTCACTGCCGGCGCATCGCCGTGGCCAGCTGCGCCCGCGACCGCACGTCCAGCTTCTGGTAGATGCGCGTCAGCCGCGCCTCCACCGTCTTCACGCTCAGGAACAGCTTCGCCGCCGCCTCCTGGTTGCTCGCCCCCTGGCTCACCAGGACCGCCAGCCGCAGCTCGGCCTCGGTGAGCGCCCCGGAACCCGCCGCGCGGCCCGCCTCGGCCCCGCCCCGCCCGGCCCCGCCGCGCCCGGTGCCGCCCACCGCCGACTCCCGCGCCAGCGCGGCCCAGGGCAGCGCACCGGCCGCCGTGAACACCTCCGCCGCGGTCTCCAGCGCCGCCCGGGCCGGTGCCCGGCGCCGCCGCCGCCGCTCCACCCGCCCCAGCGCCAGCAGGGTCCGCCCCCGCTCCCACGGCAGCCCGAGCGACTCGAAGACCTCGGCCGTCGACCCCAGCAGCGCCACCGCCGCCCCGGGCTCCCCGCCCGCCGACAGCAGCAGACCGCGCGCCCGGTCCAGGGCCGCCACCACTCCCGTCCGCCCGAGCTCCACGGCCACCGGCCGCACCCCGTCCAGCAGCGACTCCGCCTCGCCCGGCGCGTCCACCGCGACCAGCGCCTCCGCCAGCTCCCCGTGCCAGCGCAGGACCGACGGGTCCACCACCTGCTGGGCGGCCTCCAGCTCCGCCACCCGGCGCAGCGTGGCCACCGCCCGTACGGTCTCCCCGACGGCCAGTTCCACCAGCCCCAGCGCGTGCAGGCTCCGCGACAGGAACACCTGGTCGCGCTCCTCCTCCGAGGCCCGCACACCCCGCCGGGCGTAGCCGGCCGCCCGGGTGAAACTGCCGCCGGTGTACTCCGCCATCGCCGCCACGTACCAGGCCGGCCCCGGCGACAGCCCCGCCTCGATGGTCAGCCGCAGCGCCCGCCGGGCGCACGCCGTGCCCGCTGCGCACCGGCCGCTCCGCAGCTCCACCTCGGTCAGGCTGCGCAGCACCTCGAACACGTCCTCCGCGGAGCCGGTCCGCTCCACCGCGGGCAGCAGCACCATCAGCTGCTCCCGGGCGTCCGCCAGCCGGTCGTCGAACAGCGCGTGCCGCACCGCCAGGTACTGAGGGGCGTTCCGCATCCCCAGCGGCACCTCCGGCGCCGGCAGCGCGAGCGCCTCGGCGAGGATCTCCTCGGCCCCCGGATCGCCCAGGATCCGGCCCATCCGGGCCCGTACGGTCAGCGCCATCGCCTCCGCCACCCGGTCCCCGCCGGCCGCCGCGAGCTCCCCGGCCTCCGCCGCGGCCGCCACCGACCGCACCGGGTCCCCGTCGCTCAGGTTGTGCTTCCACGCCACCCGCAGCCGTACGGCGGCCAGCAGCGCGGGGTCGCCGGCCGCGTCGGCCGTGGCGTGCGCGAAGGTCTCGTCGAGGTCGGCCAGCGCCTGCCCCGCCGCGTCGATCACCGCCAGCCGGGCCCGTACCCGGTCGGCCCGCGTCGCGTCCCGCTCCAGCACCGCCCCGGCCGCGCGCCGGGCCAGGTCGGCCCGTCCGGACCAGCCCGCGTCCTCGGCGGCCGCCACCAGCCGGGCCAGTTCCTCCCGCGGCCGGTCCACCGGGGTGCGTTCGGCCGCGAGCATGCCCAGTTCCGCTGCCAGCGCCCGGTTCCCGCGGCGCCGGCAGGCCGCCGCCGCCCCGGCGATCTCGGCCGCCAGTTCCTCGTCGGGCCGGTCCACCGCCAGCGCCCGGTGCCGTACCGCCTGCACCGGGTCGTCGACCGCGGCGGCCAGTGCCGCGTGCCCGGCGGCCCGTTCCGGCCACCCGGCGTCCGCGGCCAGCGCGGCCGGCAGCGCCCCGGCGGTGAACGCGACGGTGCCGTCCTGCGCCACCGTGACCAGCGCCGCCCGCTCCGCCTCGGCGAGCTCCGCCTCCGCGTCCGGCCGTCCGGCCCGCCGCAGCAGTGCCGTGGTGGGCCGGGCCGCCAGCGCGGCGAGCAGCAGGGTGCCGTGCACCCGCGCCGGTGTCTGCGCGAGCAGCCGCCTGGTCACGGCCCGGGCAGGCCCGGCCACCGGCAGCGGGTCGGTGTGGTGCGCGCAGCCGTCCCCGGCCTCGGCGAGCGAATGCCCCAGGGCCAGGGCCAGCCGCGGATTGCCTCCGCTGGCCTGGTGGATCCGGCCGGCCAGCCGGGCCGGCAGGCCGCGCCGCGCCAGGAGTTCGGCGACCTCGTCGGCGCCGAGCGGGGGCACCCGCAGCACGGGGGCGTCCGGCCCGCACAGGGATTCCGCCACCGGGGCCCCGCCCGGCGCGCACTCCGCGGCGAGCAGCCGGACCTCCGGAGGGGTCAGCCGCAGCGCGAACCGCAGCAGCGCGGCGCTCTCCTCGTCCAGCCACTGCGCGTTGTCGACGACCAGCAGCACCGGTTCGGCGGCGGCCAGCGCGCGCAGCACCTCCACCACCGCCAGGCGCAGCGCGACGTGGTCGCGGCCGGCCCGCGGCGCGTCCGCCTCGCGGCGCAGCAGGGCGATCGCGGTCCGCTGCGGCCCGGCCAGCCCGTCCAGGACACCGCCGGGGACGCCCGCGAGCAGTGCCGCGGCGCCGCCCTCGGGTATGTGCCGGTCGGCGGCCTCGGGCGCCAGCCGGAGTACGGTCTGGCCGCGGCGTGCGGCGGCGTCCGCCACCACAGCGGCCAGAGTGCTCTTGCCCGCTCCCGTGGGCCCGGTGAGGATCGCCCGGCCGCGCGTGGTCAGCGCGCGGTCGACCGCCTCGATCAGTTCGCCGTGTCCGACGGTCGCCTCAGAGCTCCCCGTCGCCGTCACGCACAGCCACCACCCTCTCGCTCCCCGGATCCTGTGCCTTGTCTGTGAGCGCGAGAATACGAGGTGATGGCCGAAGCGGAACCCGAGTGTGACGCAGAAATCAGCAGGGCGGGGGCGGTCGGGCGGCCGGAGACGGAAATGACCCGCGGGCCTGCCGTCATCGGATGTACCGGCAGGCCCGCGGGGGGAGTTGGTCCGGACCATTGGTCAGATGGTCCGGACCTGTGGGGGGTGGCGGTTCGGGAATGGGGCCCGAATCCTCCTGGGGGTGAATCAGGGGGTGGGGATCAGAAGCCGAGGCTCCAGGAGTCGATGTAGCCGGTGTCGGCGGAGGCGACGTCCTGGACCCGCAGCTGCCAGGTCCCGTTGGCCGTCCAGGCGGAGGCGTCGACCGTGAAGGTGGTGATCACGTTGTCGGCGCTGTCGCCGGAGGAGTTCTGCAGGCGCTTGACGGCACCGCCGGGGCCGACCAGGTCGATGACCAGGTCGCCGCGGTAGGGGTGCTTGATGTCCACGTTCACCTTGAGCGCGGCCGGGGCGTTGCCGGTGCGGCCGGAGACGGCGATCGAGGAGGAGACGGCACCGCCGTTGTCCGGGATGGCCACGTCCGTGGTGTTCTCGTACGCCGGGGTGACCGGGCCGGTGACCGCCGCGACGGTCCTGGCCGCGTCGGCGAGGCCGGCGCCGCAGCCGCCGGTGCAGGTGCCGGCCAGCGGGCGGGCGTTGCTCTTGATGGCCGACTCGATCTGGGCCGGGGTCAGCGCGGAGTTGGCCGACTTCATCAGCGCCGCGAGCCCCGCGATGTGGGGGGCGGCCATGCTGGTGCCCTGGTACGGCTTGTAGTTCTCGGCGCCCGGCGTGCTGGTGCCGGCGTTCAGCGTGGAGAGGATGCCGTTCTCGGGGGTGGTGATGGTGCCGGGCGTGTCGGTGGCGCGGCGGGTCTCACCGCCCGGGGCGGCGATGTCCACGGACGCGCCGTAGTTGGAGTAGTAGGAGCGGTCGCCGGTGCGGTTGCTGGCCGCGACGCTGATCACGTTGCCGCAGCTGGCGGGGGAGAAGCCACTGGCGTCGGCGTTGCTGTTGCCGGCGGCCACGACCACGGTGGTGCCGCGGGCCACGGCCGCGTTGATGGCGTTCTGGTAGCTGGTGCCGCAGGTGCCGGAACCGCCGAGGCTCATGTTGATGACCTTGGCCGGGGTGGCGTTGGCCGGGACGCCGGGCACCGAACCGCCGGACGCCCAGGTGATGGCGTCGACGATGTCGGAGGTGGCGCCGCCGCACTTGCCGAGCACGCGCACGGGCTGGATCTTCGCGCCGTAGGAGATGCCGGCGACGCCCTTGCCGTTGTTGGTGGCGGCGCCGATGGTGCCGGCCACGTGCGTGCCGTGCCACGAGGAGGTGCTCGCCTTGGAACCGACGCCGCACTCGCCGGCCGAGGTCCAGTCGCCCTCGTCCGCCGGGTTGCTGTCGCGGCCGTTGCCGTCGCGGGCGGCGCTGGAGCTGGTGATGAAGTCGTAGCCGGCCACGACGTTCGGGGCGACATCGGAGTGCGCCACGTAGCCGGTGTCGATGACGGCGACGGTGACCCCGGTGCCGGTGGTGGTGTCCCAGGCCGCCGGGACGTTCATGCCGGCGGTGGCCTCGAAGAGGTCCCACTGCTTGGCGTACTCAGTGTCGTTCGGCGTGGCCATCGCGTACGCGCGGGTGTCCGGCTCGACGTACGCGACGTCCGGGTCGGCACGGAACTGGGCCATCACGTCGGCCGCTTCGGCGGGCGCCAGGGTGCCGCCGAGGTCCACGAGCGCGGCCCCGGTGCCGAGGCGGCGCTCGAAGGCCACGGTCTCGCCGGCCTTCTTGCCCTTCGCCTTGGCGTCCGCGTCGGCAGCCGTGTTCGAACTGGCCTCGGTGGTGCCGGACTTGTAGCCGACGATCAGGTTCTCGACCGGGGCGGCAGGCTGCGGCACCGCGGTGGCGGCGTTCGGCGCGGTGGCGGGACGGGACAGCGCCATCGAGGTGGTGACGGTACCGCCGAGCAGGGTGGCGGACATCGCCACGACGGATATGAGCCGTCTGGGTGCGTGCACGGTGTTCCCTTCGCGGTCGGTTCCGGACAGGCCGGAGCGACCGGTTGGTGCGGTGTGGGAGGTGTACCGGCGAAGGTGTCGCGGCCTGAAGTGATCGCCGGTGGGCAGACAGTAGGCAAACCGGGGATGAACCCGATACGGGGAAAACCCTTGCCGGTCCCCTCCCGCCCCCTCGCACCCCCGACGGCCCCCACACCACCCCATCCATCAACTCCATGCCGGACCAGGGGAGTTGAAGATCATGCCAGGTGCGCGCGCCCTCATCGCCCCGGAAAAGAGTTCACACGCCGGACATATTCGTCCGAATATCGGACTTCAGTGTCCGCTGGGTTTGCGACACCCCCGACGCCGCAGCTCACGGCGCGGCAACGCGCCTTGCGGCCGGGGCTGTTTCAGGCCGTCGCGGCCGGTGCGCCCGGCGGGTCGTACGGATCCACGTCCACCGTCGTCGCGACGGTGAACAGCGCCCCGTCAGGGTCCCGCAGGGTCGCGTGCCGGGCGTCCTCGCCGGCCGCGCGGGTGACCAGGGCCCCGCCCAGCGACACCGCCGTGTTCACGGCGGCGTCGAGGTCGGTGACCCGGAAGTTGACGTGCCAGCGCGGCCTGATCGCGGGGTCGGGCGCGGACTCCAGGGCCCCGCCGCGGATGCGCGCCACCGGGTGCCCGCTGTGCCGGAGCACCACGTGGTCGTCCTCGAAGGAGGTCTCGCAGCAGCCGTCGCGGCCGCAGCCCCAGTCCAGGACCTCTCCGTAGAAGATCGCGGAGTCCAGTGCCTGCCGGGTCCGCAGCTCCAGCCAGGCCGGGGCGTTCTCCCGGCCGACGTGCCAGTCGGGGATGGCCGCGCCCTCCCAGATGCCGAACACCGCCCCCTCGCGGTCCGCGGCCAGCGCGGCCCGGCCCGTCCCGAAGGTCAGCGGCCCGACCGCGACGGTGCCGCTGCGCTCCCGGATCCGCGCGGTGGTCTCGTCCGCGTCGTCCACGGCGAAGTAGGGCGTCCAGGCCACGGGTGCGGCGAGCTCGGCGATGGCCCCGATCCCGCCCACCGGTGTCCCCTCCAGCAGGGCGACACGGAAGGACTCACCGAGCCTGGTCGGACGGAACTCCCATCCGAGCACCTCGCCGTAGAACTTCTCCGATGCGGCCAGATCGCGGGCCATCAGGCTGACCCAGCACGGCGCACCGAACACCTCATGGGTAGACGTCGACATGGCTGTCAACCCCATCCGCCTCGGCTGTCTCAAGAATTCTCTCACCCCGGGAAGGCCCGGAACCCCCCGGAGGCATCGGGGATGACGGTACGCGCCTTTCCGGTCACGGTGTGTCGCGACGCGCGGGCGGCCGGGCGGTCGGCCGAACCGGTGGGTACCGGCCGAGCCTTCTCGCTCATCGTGCGGTCTTCTCCCGCCTGAGGGCCGTGTGTGAAAGGCCATGGTGCGTGATGGTGCGCGATGGTGCGCGGAAGTGGCTGGTTTCGAGCAATTCCCTTCATTTGCGCGCGCAGGCGCGCTATGTTGCCGAGCGCATGACAAGTCCGGGACCGCACCGAGGAGCCGCCCCATGACACGTCGTCGACCCCGCCCCGCGCCGGGCCACCGCCCGCACCCGCCGCACACCTCCCGCCTCCCGCGCCGGAGCCGCCGGCGGACCCCGGCAGCGCTGATCGCCCTCGCCCTCGCCGTCGCCCTCACGCTCGCCGCCACCCCCCTCGTGGCCGCGCCGCCCGCCTCGGCCGCGGCCACCGCGACCGCCGGCAACGCCACCGGGATCAGCCGCGCCGGGAACACCTTCACCCTCGCCACCAGCACCAAGGCCAAGGCCCGCGTGGTCGTCGCCCGCGCCGACGTCTTCCGGATCCGGATCTCACCCGACGGCACCTTCGCCGACGACCCGGCCGGCTCCGACCTCGCCGTCACCACCGACTTCGGCCCCGTCACCGCCACCCTCACCGACGCCGGCACCCACTACCGCATCGCCACCGGCGCCGTCTCCATCCGGGTCAACAAGACCCCCCTGCGCTTCTCCGTGTACCGGGCCGACGACTCCACCCCGGTGTGGCAGGAGACCCAGCCCACCCGCTGGACCGGCAACCGGACCACCCAGTACCTGTCCCGCGGCGCGGACGAGCAGTTCTACGGCACCGGGCTGCGCCTGGGGGAGTGGGCCCTGCGCGGCAAGACCGTGCCCGTCGCCGTCGACAACCGGTGGCGCGAGAACGACAACGCCAGCCCCGCCCCCTTCTACATGTCCACCAATGGTTACGGGGTCATGCGCAACACCTGGGCCCCCGGCACCTACGGCTTCAACGCCCCCACCACCCTCACCCACGACGAATCCCGTTTCGACGCCTGGTACTTCACCGCCGGCTCGCTCAAGGGCGTGCTCGACGGGTACACCGACGTCACCGGCAAGCCCTTCCTCGCCCCGCTCTGGGGCTTCGAACTCGGCAACGCGGACTGCTGGAACGCCTCCAGCCCCGACTACCAGGGCGACCACGGCAGGCTCCGCCACCAGACCACGCCCGACGTGGTCTCGTACGCCACCGACGCCCGGGCCGCGGACATGCCCTCGGGATGGTTTCTCCCCAACGACGGCTACGGCTGCGGCTACACCGCCCCGCTGAAGTCCACCGTGGACGCCCTCGCCGCCAAGGGCTTCCGGACCGGCCTCTGGACCTCCACGGGACTCGCGAACATCGGCGAGGAGGTCGGCACCGCCGGCTCCCGCGGCGTGAAGACCGACGTGGCCTGGATCGGCGGCGGGTACAAGGGCGCGTTCAAGGGAGTCGAAACAGCCGTGGACGGTATCGAGAAGAACTCCGACGCCCGCCGCTTCGTCTGGACCGTCGACGGCTGGGCCGGCACCCAGCGCAACGCCGTCGTCTGGACCGGCGACACGTACGGCACCTGGGACGACATGCGCTGGCACGTACCCGCGATCGCCGGGGCGGGCCTGTCCGGCCTCAACTACGCGGCCGGGGACGTCGACGGGATCTTCGGCGGCAGCCCCCGGACGTACGTCCGGGACCTGCAGTGGAAGGCGTTCACCCCGGCCTTCATGACCATGTCCGGCTGGGGCGCCGCCAACCCGGCGGCCGGCTACCAGGACAAGCAGCCCTGGCGGTTCGCCGAACCGTACCTCTCCATCAACCGCAAGTACCTGCAGCTCAAGATGCGGCTGATGCCCTACCTGTACACGATGAGCCGCACCGCCCACGACACCGGCGTGCCCTCCACCCGTGCCCTGGTCCTGGAGTACCCCGACGACCCCGTCGCCCGCGGGAACTCCACCAGCGGCCAGTTCATGGCCGGCGACTCCTTCCTCGTCGCCCCCGTCGTCTCCGACACCACCGTCCGCGACGGCATCTACCTGCCCGCCGGCACCTGGACCGACTACTGGACCGGCCGCACCCACACCGGTCCCGGCTGGCTGAACGGGTACTCGGCACCCCTCGACACCCTGCCCCTGTTCGTGAAGGGCGGAGCCATCGTGCCGATGTGGCCGCAGATGAACCACACCGGAGAGAAGCCCCTCTCCACCCTCACCTACGACGTCCACCCGCGCGGCAGCTCCTCCTTCACCCTCTACGAGGACGACGGCATCACCCGCGCCCACCTGTCCGGCGCCCACTCCCGGCAGCGGGTCGACGTCACCGCCCCGAACTCCGGCAGCGGGACCGTCACCGTCGCCGTGGGCGCCGCCGACGGCAGCTACACCGGCAAACCCGTCTCCCGCGCCTACGAGTTCAGCCTGCACGTCGCCGCCGCCCCCACCGCGGTGACCGTCCGGGGCGCCACCCTGCCCGCACTGGACTCCAAGGCCGCCTGGGATGCCGCGCGGACGGGCTGGTACTTCGACCCCGCCGACCGTTCCGGCATCCTGTGGATCAAGGCCGGCGAGCACTCCGGAGCCTTCACCGTCACCGCCGCGGGCACCGCGGTCCCGGCGGCGGGTCCGGTCCCCGGCTGCGGAACCACCGCCGGCACCCGGCTGATGCCGGCCGCCTGCGGCGGTCCCGCCGACCGGCGCCCGACGTTCACCCCCTGACCACCCCTCCGCCCGACCCGCCCGATACGATCCGCCTCCGGGGCCCCCGCCAGGGCCCCGGAGGCGTGGTTGACGCGGGAGGAGGCACCGGCCACCGTGACCCGCATGGGGATGGACGGGAAAACCGTGAAGGAACGGCGGCTGCTGCTCACGCTGCTCGTCTGCCTGGTGCTGGGCGGAGTGCTCACCGCCGCGGCACTCGGCAGCTCCCGGGGCGCCGCCCCGCACCACGCGGCCGCCGGAGCCCCGCCCGCCGCCGACGACTTCGTCGACATATCCGACGTACCGGCCGGCCCGCACCAGGACCCGCCGCCCGCCGGACCCGACGCCTCCACCGGAACGGTCACCGCCGACTGCGGCCGCAACGAGGAAGCCCACTACAACGAGGACAACCTCGTCGTCTCACCCGGCCTGACCGGCGGCGCCCACCACACCCACGCCTACGTGGGCAACCTCGCCACCCGCGCCGCCTCCACCGACACCGAACTCGCCGCAGCACCCACCACCTGCAAGAACGGCGACCGCTCCACCTACTACTGGCCGGTGCTGCGCCGCACCGACCGCCCCGCCACCCGGCCCTACGAGAAGGCCGCCGGACACGGCAACACCGGGGAGATCCTGCTCCCCGCCGGAGTCCGCCTGGAATTCCGCGGCAACCCGGTCGGCAAGGTCGTCCCGATGCCCCGCTTCCTGCGCGCCATGACCGGGGACGCCGTCGCGTTCACGGCGGGCCGTGACGCCGACGTAAGGGCCCGCTGGGGCTGTTCCGGCTCACCGGACCGCTACACCACCAGGTACCCGGTCTGCCCGAAGGGTGACCTGCTCACCCGCACGCTGGTCTTCCCCGGCTGCTGGAACGGACTGGACACCGCCAACGAGACCCGGACCCACCTGCTCTTCGCCGCCCCCAACGGGGTCTGCCCGACGGGCACCTTCGCCGTGCCCGAACTGCGCCTCTCGCTCGCCTACGACGTGCCGCCCGGCACCCCGATCGCCCTCGACTCCTTCGCCGAGCAGCGGCACAGCCCCCTGACCGACCACGCCATGTTCGTCAACGTGATGACGGACGGCCAGATGGCCGCCGTGGTCGCCTGTCTCAACGAGGGCCGCCGCTGCTGATCCCGCATGTGACGCGGGACACATGAACCGTCCGGGGGCCCCGGCGCGTGTTGGTCACGACGCGGGCGGCGCACGCAGGGAAGACGCGCCGCACGCCGGGCAGACGGAGAGGGTGAGATGGCCGGACCACTGTGGCCCCGGAGCAGGCGGGGCTCGACCGACGAAGCACTGATCAGGTCGGTGTACGAGGAGCACGGCAACGCGCTGCTCGCCTACGCGACCCGGCTCACCGGCGACCGTGCCGCCGCCGAGGACGTCGTCCAGGAGACCCTCATCCGGGCCTGGCGGCACTCCGACGCGCTGGTCAACGGCAAGGGATCGGTGCGCGGCTGGCTGCTGACGGTGGCCCGCAACATCATCACCGACCGCTACCGGGCCAAGGCGGCCCGGCCCACCGAGGTCGCCGAAACCGGTGCGACGCCGCCGGTGGAGGCGGACCACTCGGACGCCGTCGTCGACGCGATGACCGTTCTGGGCGCCCTCGACACGCTGTCCCCCGAGCACCGTGACGTCCTCACCGAGCTCTACTACCGGGAACACAGCGTCGCCGAGGCGGCCGACCGCCTCGGCATCCCCGCGGGTACGGTCAAATCGCGCTCGCACTACGCCCTCAAGGCGCTCCGCGAGACGTTCAGGGAAGGCAGCAGCCGACCGGGCAGCCCCGCACGGCCCGCCGGACTCAGGGAGGTGGTCGCATGAACCGGCAGCAGCACGAAGAACACCAGGAGAACGAACAGCTCGGCCCGTACGTCCTCGGGGTACTCGACGAGGACGAGGTCCGGCGCATCGAGGAACACATGAAGGGCTGCGAACAGTGCCGGCGGGAGGTGGCCACCTTGAGGGAGATGGAGGCGGCACTCGGCGAAGTCCCGCCGGAGGCGTTCCTGGACGGGCCGCCGCAGGGCGGCGACCTGATGCTCCAGCGGACCCTGCGCCAGGTCCGCGGCGAACAGGCGCGGGACGGCCGGCGCCGGACGGCCCTCGCCGGACTCGCGGCCGCGGCCGCACTGGCAGCGGTGTTCTGGGCCGGCACGGCCAGTGGCGGAGCGGAGGACGGGCCCGTCGCACTGCCCCCGCCGCCCTCCACCGCGCCCACCGCTCCGGCCACCCCACCGGCCGGAACCAAGGTCGGCTCCGCCACCGACACGGCCACCGGGGCGAGGATGACCGTGCGGATGACCCCCGCCGCGCAGTGGGTCAAGGTCAACGCCGCGGTCACCGGCGTCCCACCGGGCGAGCGCTGCCGACTGGTCGTGGTCGGCAAGGACGGCAGCCGGACCACCGCGGGAGGCTGGGTCGTCGGCAGCCATGCCAACGGCGAGGCCAAGGGCGCCTCGCTGGACGGCTCCGCGGCGGTCGACCCCTCGGCGGTCGAGGCGATCGCCGTCGAGAACGAGGCCGGAAAGACCTTCGTCACCGTCCCCCTGTAGGGGATTCCGGACGCGACGGAGGCACACAAATCCCTTCCCCGGCACGACGGCGCGTGCCGGGGAAGGCAGACCGGAGCCCGGGTGGCCGTCCCCTCCCGGGCTCCGGCACGCACTCTTGTGCGGGCCCGACGGGCGCGGCACTCTGGCGCCGCCCGCATCCCGCCGAGGGAAGGTCCCGCATGAACCCGTTCCGCCGTCGCCTCCCCCTGTTATCCCTGCTGACCGCAGCAATGCTGGCCGGCGCGCTGCCGCAGGCAGCGGCCCGTCCGGCGGCCCCCACCGGGCCCGCTCCGGTGCCCGCGGCCCCCGTGGCCGCCGCCGTCCCGGACTCGTGGATCGTCCTCCTCAAGCCCGCCGCCCGGGCGTCCGGCCCGGCCGCCGTGACGGCCGCGGCACACGAACTGCTCGGCCGCGCCGGCGGCGCGCGCCTCGGGCACGTCTACACCGCCGCCCTGCACGGCTTCTCGGCCCGGATGAGCCCTGCCCAGGCCGCCCGGCTGGCCGCCGACCCCCGTGTGGAACAGGTCCACCAGGACACCCGCGTCGCCCTGGACACGACCGGCGCGACCGGCACGACGGGCATGACCGGCATGACCGGCATGACAGGCGCGACAGCAGCCGGCACGCAGCCCGGCGCGCCCTGGGGGCTCGACCGGATCGACCAGCGCGCGCTCCCGCTCTCCACCACGTACACGTACCGCACCACCGCCGCCGCCGTCCGCGTGTACGTCATCGACACCGGACTGCGCACCGGCCATGCCGAGTTCGGCGGCCGCGCCTCGGTCGGCACCGACACGGTCGGCGACGGCCGCGCCGGGCAGGACTGCCACGGCCACGGCACGCACATGGCCGGTGTGGCGGGCGGAGCCACCCACGGGGTCGCCAAGGAGGCCCGGCTGGTGGCCGTACGCGTCCTCGACTGCCAGGGGTCGGGCACCACGGCCGGGGTGATCGCCGGCATCGACTGGGTGACCCGGA
This sequence comes from Streptomyces sp. NPDC048603, assembly GCF_043199475.1. Taxonomy (NCBI): domain Bacteria; kingdom Bacillati; phylum Actinomycetota; class Actinomycetes; order Kitasatosporales; family Streptomycetaceae; genus Streptomyces; species Streptomyces sp. NPDC048603. The sequence continues at coordinate 350,124 of NZ_JBICVY010000008.1, forward strand.
ACGCCGTCCGGCCGGCCGTGGCCAACATGAGTCTGGGCGGCGCGGCCAGTGCCGCACTCGACACCGCCGTCCGCACCTCGATCGCCTCCGGCATCACCTACACCGTCGCCGCCGGAAGCGCCGGCCGTCCCGACGGAGCCTGCGCCACCTCGCCCGCCCGGGTGCCCGAGACCATCGTCGCCGCGGCCTCCGACCGCACCGACCGCCGCGCCTCCTCCTCCAACTACGGCCAGTGCGTGGCCCTGTTCGCGCCCGGCGTGGGCATCACCAGCGCCTGGGCGGCGAACGACACCGCCACCGCCACCCTCAGCGGCACCTCGACGGCCGCCGCGCACACCGCCGGCGCCGCCGCCCTGCACCTCGCGTTCCGGCCCGCCGACACCCCGGACCGGGTGAAGCAGGGCCTGGTCGGCAACGCCACGGCCGGGGTCCTGCAGGGCAGCCCGCCGCCGGTCCCGAACCGGCTCCTGTACACCCTCTACCTGCCGTAGGGGGAGCGAATCCCCGCCTGTGGGCCGAGAGCGGCGACCGCGGCCACCACCCGGTCCCAGAACAGGTCCTGACGCAGCTCCAGGGCCACCCGCGCGTTGACCGGCCGGCCCGTACGCCCGTGCAGGTCGACCACGGTCATGCCCCGGGTGAGCTCCCCGCGCAGCTCCACCGCCACGTTCGTCTCCACGCACCGTACGACGTCCGGATCGATCACCCGGGCCACCGCCACCGGATCGTGCACGGGCGCGGCCGGGAACCCGTACAGGGTGCGGTAGGAGGAGGCGAAGAAGCGGATCAGCTCGGCGCAGACGTGCCCGAGGTCCGTGCCCAGCCCGTCCAGGCGGGCCAGGACCTCGGGCGTGGCGAGCGCTTGGTGCGTGACGTCCAGCCCGCACATGGTCAGCGGCACGCCGCTGCGGAAGACGATGTCCGCGGCCTCCGGGTCCGTGTGGATGTTGAACTCGGCGGCCGGAGTGCGGTTCCCGCGCCCGGTGGAGCCGCCCATCAGCACGATCTCCCGGATGCGGGACGCACATTCCGGGTAACGGGTCAGCAGCAGCGCGATGTTCGTCAGCGGGGCGGTCGGGACGAGCGTCACAGGCTCGGGGTGCCCGGTCAGGATCCGGTGGAGCAGTTCCACCGCGTGCTCCGGCTCCGCCTCCACCGTCGGCTCCGGGAACCACGGGCCGTCCAGTCCCGATTCGCCGTGCACGTCGGCGGCGACCGCCAGCCGCTGTGCGAGGGGCTTCGGGCAGCCCGCCGCGATCGGCACCCCGGTGATGCCCGCGACCGTGCACACCCGGCGCGCGTTCAGCGTCGTCTTCTCCACGGTCTGGTTGCCCGCGACCGTGGTGATCGCCAGCAGGTCGACGGCGGGATCACCGGCTGCCAGCAGGATCGCGAGCGCGTCGTCGTGCCCGGGATCGCAGTCGATGATGATCGGTACGGCCACGGTGGTCTCTCCTCGGCTCTTCGCGGTGCTCCCGGTGTGTGCCTCCACCATGCACCGGACACCGACTGTGGTGCCCGCACCCATGGGCGGCCCGCCCGCGCCGCCCTACGTTTCCGGCCATGACGATCGAACGCGGCGACAGCACCGGGGCGAACACGCCGGTGGACGCCGACCTCACCGGCCGGACGGCCCTGGTCACCGGCGGCGGCAGCGGCATCGGACGGGCCTGCGCGGTGGCGCCGGCCAGGGCCGGGGCCCTGGTCCACGTGGTGGACCGCGATGCGGCGGCGGCCCGGGAGACCGCGCTCGCCACCGGCGGCCGGCCGCACACCGTGGACCTCGCCGACCCGGCCGCGCTGCTGCGCCTGCCCGGCACCGTCGACATCCCGGTCAACAACGCCGGGCTGCAGCACGTCGCCCCCCTGCAGGACTTCCCGCCCGACCGGTTCGAACTCATCCAGAAAGTGATGGTCACCGCGCCGTTCCTGTTGCTCCGACACCCGTGGTGAGACCGTGCACCAGTGCCGCGGCTGCCTCTGAGTTTCGGACCCGCGAAGGCCTCCAGGACGTTTACGTCTTCGCCAGCCCACACGGACATCTCGTGGGAGAAGGCGCCGCCGTAGCGGCAGTCGAGGAAGAGCACCGTGCTCTGGGCCCCCGACTCGCTCTTCAGGCCGTGGCAGGAGAAGTGGAGGATGAGTGCGTCGCCGCGCTTCCGGTCCTCGAAGAAGTCCTCGATCTTCATTTCCGTTACGTGCCGTGGCTCGTTCCTGACCACCTGGACGTCGAAGTTCCCCACCTTGGGATCCGCCAGGACGGCCGCGAGGGCCATGGCGTCCTCGGCCGGCGACACCAACTGCCGGAGCCCGGGATCCTGGTACTCGTCGTTGGCGATGATCAGGGCATGACGCCCGTGGGTCACTCCACCGGCCACGTGTGCGCCGGAGCGTTGAGGTGCATGTACTCGATGTACTGGCGGGTCATCCGCCGCAGTGCCTGGTGCCGGTCCACGTGCGCGATGTCGTGGATGTGGTGGAACAGCTCCGACTGCCACACCGCGCCGTTGCGGCCGCTGACGCACCGCTGTTCGATGATGCCGAGCAGCGGCTCCCGCCAGGCCGCGTCCATGCCGGACCGCTCCAGGCCGAGGTGCGCCATCGGCAGCAGCCGCCTCAGCACCAGCTCGGTCACCGGGATCTGGCCCATCCCCGGCCAGTACAGCTGCGCGTCGATCCCGTGCCGTGCCGCGGTGTGCAGGTTGTCCTCGGCGGCCGAGAAGGACATCCGTGACCACACGGGCCGGTCCTCGTCGACCAGAGCGCGGGTCAGCCCGTAGTAGAAGGCGCCGTTGGACAGCACGTCGGCCACGGTGGGGCCGGCGGGCAGCACCCGGTTCTCCACCCGCAGGTGCGGGACACCGTCGACGACGGCGTAGACGGGGCGGTTCCAGCGGTAGACCGTGCCGTTGTGGAGGGTGAGTTCGGCCAGCGAGGGGGTTCCTCCGCGGTCCAGGGTCTCCTGCGGGTCCTCTTCGTCGCACAGCGGCAGCAGCGCCGGGAAGTACCGTACGTTCTCCTCGAAGAGGTCGAACACGCTGTTGATCCACCGCTCGCCGAACCACACCCGCGGCCGTACGCCCTGCACCTTGATCTCGTCCGGCCGGGTGTCGGTGGCCTGCTCGAACAAGGGGATGCGCGTCTCGCGCCACAGCTCCTTGCCGAAGAGGAACGGGGAGTTCGCCGCCAGGGCCACCTGCACCCCGGCGACGGCCTGCGCGGCGTTCCAGTAGTCCGCGAACTCGTCCGGCGAGACCTGCAGGTGGAACTGGGTGCTGGTGCACGCCGCCTCCGGCGTGATGGTCTCCGCGTAGGTCTCCAGCCGCTCGACCCCGTCCACCGCGATCAGCAGGTCCTCGCCCCGTGCGGCGAAGATCTGCTCGTTCAGCAGGTGGTACCGCGGGTTCTCGGACAGCGCGTGCGGCCCCACGTCCTTCAGTTCCAGCGTCGGCAGGATCCCGATCATGACCAGGTGCGCGCCGATCGCCGCGGCCCTCTCCTCGGCGTGGTTGAGCGCGTCCCGGATCTCCTGCTCCCAGGAGTCGGGACCGCCCGCGGTGAGCCGGCGCGGCGCGATGTTGATCTCCAGGTTGAACCGGCCCAGCTCGCTGGACCAGGAGGGGTCCGCGATCGCCTCCAGGACGTCCGTGCTGCGCATGGCGGGCTCACCGGTGGCGTCCACGAGGTTCAGCTCGATCTCCAGGCCGACCTGCGGCCGCTCGAACTCGAACCGGGACTCCCGCAGCATCCGCGTGAACACGTCCAGACACATGTGCATCTTGTGGCGGAACCGCCGTCGGTCGTCACGGGTGAACACCTGCGCAGGGACGTCGCGACCCATGTCGGCCCTCCCGAGTCTGCTCGGTCCGACCCCCGCCTTCAGCGTGCCACTCCCGGGCCGTCCCGGCCATCGAGGCGGTCAGGTCCAGTCGGGGCCCGGAGCGCGGTGGAGGGCGATCAGCAGACGCCAGACCCGCCCCGCGATCCCCGCCGGGGTTGCCTCGATGAGGCCGTGCAGCCAGTCGGCGAGGATTCCGGCGAAGGTCGCGGTCACGGCCGTGGCGATCAGGTCGGGTTCGGGGGCGCCGGCCAGGGTGCGCTCGGCGCGGCTGCGGGCGCGCAGCTCCTGGTGGAGCACGAGGCCCAGCGGTCCGCCTCCGCCCGGGCGCAGCAACGTGCGGTACAGGCCGGCGTGTTGGGGGAGCCGGTCGAAGAAGGCGGTCAGGGCGGGCGGCGGGGCGGCGGGGTCGGGGACCCCGCGCCAGGCGTGCAGTGCGTCCACGGCCTCGCGGACGATCTCGGCGCAGGCGTCGACGGACAGCGCCTCCAGGTCGGCGTAGTGGAGGTAGAACGTCGCACGGCCGACCCCCGCCCGGCGTACCAGGGCCGCGACGCTGACCTCGTCCAGCGGGCGGCTCGCGCACTCCTCCAGCAGGGCCCCGCGCAGCCTGGCCCGGGTCCGTTCGGTGCGGGGGTCGTCCGGCACGCCGCTCACCCGGCCCGGAGGACGGCGCCGAGCGCCAGTGCGCCGGGCAGTGCCTGGGCGAGCAGGATGCGGCGGTTGGCGGTGAGTCCCCCGTACACCCCGGCGGCCAGCACGCACCCGAGGAAGAAGACCCGGACCTGGAACCCGGTGGGGTCGGCGGCGAACAGGCCCCAGAGCAGACCGGCTGCCAGGAAGCCGTTGTAGAGGCCCTGGTTCGCGGCGAGCGGGGCGGTGGCCCGCGCCAGTTCGGCGTCGAACCCGGAGAGCCTGCGGCCGGGCGCCCGCTCCCACAGGAACATCTCCAGCACCAGGAAGTACGCGTGCAGTGCGGCCACGAGGCCCACCAGCACGGTCGCGGTCGTCTCCATGAACGGTAGCCCCTCGCCAAGTTTGATGGACAGGTGTCCAGAATACATGGACGCCTGTCCATCAGTGCAGGCGGTGCGGTGCAGTGGTTCAGGGTGCGGGGTGGGGGGCCACGACCCTGCCGGCGTAGTTCGCCAGTCGGGCGCGCAGCCGCTCGCGCGGTACGCCGTCCTGGCCGGCCAGTCGCTCCACGAGGTCGGCCCGGGTGGCGGCGAGCAGGGCGTGGGCGGTGAAGTCGGGGTCGTCCAGGTCGGGGATCTGCTCCAGAGCCGACCGCAGCAGGCCGTGCCACCGGGCGTAGTGCTCCGCCTGGTAGAGGCTGCTGGTCCCGCTCTCCTCCAGGGCGAGTGCGAGGCGCCGGTTGTCGAGCTTGAAGCACAGGACGGCGTCGAGCAGGGCGGGCACGCGCTGCTGTGGCGGGGCGGCCGGTCCGAGGGGCGGGGGGCCCGCTTCCGCGGCCTCGCGCACCGGCTCCAGCCGGGCCTCGTACAGGGCGCGGAGCAGCCCGGCGCGGTCGCCGAAGGCGCGGAACAGCGTGCCCTTGCCGACCCCGGCCGCTGCGGCGATGTCGGCCATGGTGAGTTCCTCGGGGCTCTCGGCGGCGGCGAAGAGGGTGTCGGCGGCCTCCAGGACGGCCTGCCGGTTACGGGCCGCGTCCTTGCGGGATCTGCGCTCGGGCCTGCTCTCGGGTCCGGTCTCGGGTCCGGTCTCGGGCTCGCGTTCGGTCTCGGGTGAGGGCACGGGATTCCTCCGGTTGAAAAACGGACCCCGGGTCCGTATTGTCAAAGCGGACCCAGGGTCCGTATATCTAGAGACGGAGGATACCCATGTCCGTGCCCGTATCGATCTCCCCGGCGGAGCTGTACCGCCACAGCCTGAGACTCCTGCTCGACAAGGACATCCCCGGGTGGGTGGGGCTGTGGGCCGAGGACGGGGTGATGGAGTTCCCGTTCGCGCCCCCGGGGTGGCCCCGGAGGCTGGACGGGCGGGAGGCGATCGCCGACTACATGCGCCCCTATCCCGACCACATCGACCTGCACGACTTCCCCGAGGCCGACCTGCGGATCCACGAGACCGCGGATCCGCGGACCATCGTGGCCGAGATGCGCGGCACCGGCCGTCTGGTGGAGGGCGACCGTCCCTTCGACATGGCCTACATCGCCGTGGTGACCATCGAGGACGGACACTTCACCTCCTACCGTGACCACTGGAACCCGCTGGCCGTCCTCGATGCCGGTGCCGACTTCGCGGGGAGTGGCCGATGAGTACGACCGGCGTCACCTCCGTCACCGGCACCACGCTGGTCATCGGTGCCACCGGCACCACCGGCAGCCGCACCTGCGCGCAGCTGGCGGCAGCCGGATACGCGGTCAGGGCGGCCGGCCGGAAGGCCACTCCGGTCGCGGGCGCCGAGGCGGTCGCCTTCGACTGGTACGCCCCCGGCACCCACACCGCCGCCCTCGACGGCGTCGACCGCGTGTACGTGATCCCACCCGTGGGCGATCCCGACCCGGCGGCGGTCGTCCTGCCCTTCCTGCGCCGGGCCCGGGCCGCCGGCGTGCGGCGCGCGGTCCTGCTGAGCGCCTCTTCGATCCCGGAGGGCGGGCCGGCCGTGGGCCAGGTGCACGCGGCGCTGCCCGGCATCTTCGGCGAATGGGCGGTGCTGCGGCCGTCCTGGTTCATGCAGAACTTCACCGGCGGTCATCTGCACGCCCGGAGCATCCGCACCGAAGGGATCATCCGCACCGCCACCGGGACGGGCCGGGTCGGCTTCGTCGACGCCGAGGACATCGCGGCCGTGGCCGTCCGCGCACTGACCGACGTACACGCCCCCGACGCCGATCTCGTACTCACCGGACCCGAGGCCCTCGCTTACGACGACATCGCCGCGGTCGTCACCGAGGTCACCGGCAGGCCCGTGGCCCACCGCGCGCTGACCCACGAGGAGATGCGGGATCGTCTCGCCGCGCTGATGCCCGGGGAATTCGCCGCGATGCTGGCCGGCATGGACCGGGCCATCGCCGAGGGCTCGGAGGACAGGGTCACCGACTCCGTCCTGCGCCTCACCGGGCACCCGGCACGCAGCTTCCGCGCCTTCGCGGAACGGGAGCTGACGTCGGCTCAGTCCGGCTGACGGGCCGGCGGCGACGACCCCGGCCCGTTCCTGCGGTGTGCGACACGGAAACGACGGCAAAGGATTGCGCGTCAGCCTCCTTGAGAATCAGGTGCCGGAGTTGTCGACGAACCCCACGATATCGAGGTACTCGATTTTGGGCGGGACGCCGTAGATCCCCGTCACCTTCTCCACGATCTCCTCCGTGAAGAAGGCGCGGGCTTTCTCCTCGTCGTCCCACACATAGAAGTTCCTTGCCCGAACGCCGTCTTCGTCGAGCATGAAGCTCTTGAAACGAAGGCCGGCCATGCCCTCGAACGGTCCTCGGAGTTCGCCGGCAATCTCTGCCAGAGTTGAACGATCGACCTTGTCGGTCTGCGTGAAAGTCACGAGCACGCCGATCATCGGGCCTCCTGTCGAATGGGTGAGCAATGATCGATCGAGTGACGCTAGCGGCGGATCCTAGTACACGCGGCCGGAAATTCCGGTCGTCAGGTCGCGAGTCGGAGTTGCGGCTCACGCCCGTCACGTCTGCCGGACAGGGCGGGAACAGACTGGACCGATTCAGGCAATCACCGTCCTGACGAATTCGACGATGGCTCCCGCAGAACCTCGGAGAGGGATCCTCCGTGTCGTTCACCGTCAGACGCGCCGGCGCGCCCTGATCCAGCTCTGATGTGGTGATTGCGAGGGTGTCGGCACCCCTGACCATGGCGGTCGCCCACATAGGCCCCTGACCCGCGTGTTCCTATGGTGTGGCGGCACGGAATCGTTCCCGCCCACTGTCCGGAAGTGGTATTCATGGCCGCCTCTGCCACACCGTCAGCGAGCCCTGGCAGCATCAGGAGAGTCGTCGCCGCCAGTCTCGTCGGCACCACCATCGAGTGGTACGACTTCTTCCTCTACGGCTCGGCCGCCGCCCTGGTGTTCAACGCCCTCTTCTTCCCCACGAGCGCCCCCTGGTCGGCACTCTGCTCGCCTTCCTCACGTACGCGGTCGGCTTCGCCGCCCGACCCCTCGGCGGCATCGTCTTCGGGCACTTCGGCTATCGGACCGGCCACAAGAAGCTGCTGGTGCTCGGCCTGCTGATGATGGGCGGTGTCACCTTCGCGATGGGCCTGCTGCCCACCCACGCCGCCATCGGGACCGGCGCCCCCGTCCTGCTGACCCTGCTCCGGCTGGTCCAGGGCTTCGCCCTCGGCGGCGAATGGGGCGGCGCCGTCCTGATGGTCTCCGAGCACGGCGGCGACGCCCGCCGCGGCTTCTGGGCTTCCTGGCCCCAGGCCGGCGCGCCCGGCGGGAACCTGCTCGCCACCGGCCTGCTCATGGTGATCGGGCTGTGGATCAGGATCTCCGTCTCCGAGTCACCGGTCTTCCTCGGCGCCGGGCGGAGGAAGCGGAGGGTGCGGAGTCGTCGGCGTACTCCTGGGCGACCGGGACGGTGTCGCCGGGTACGTACGGCACACCCTCGGCCCGGTCCTGGAGTACGACGCCGGACTCGGCGCCACCCTGGAGGCGTACTTCGCGCACGGCGGCAGCCTCACGCGGACCAAGGACGTCCTGCACGTCCACGTGAACACGGTGGTCCAGCGCCTCGACCGGATCGGCCGGCTGCTCGGTCCGGACAGGAACCGTCCGCCCCGCGCCCTCGAACTCCAGCTCTCCCTGCGGCTGTTCAGGCTGACCCATGCGGTAGATTCCGGAAAATGATTCCAGTTTCGATGGTGGGGTTACCGGCGTGTCAGAGCTGAGGGGGAGCGGGGCCGAGCCGCTGGAGCCGGAGGATCCGCGCCGGATCGGGCCGATTCCGCTCGCGGGCCGGCTCGGTGCCGGCGGTATGGGACGGGTGTACCTCGGGGTCCACGAGGGCCGGTACGTCGCCGTCAAGCAGTTGCTCGCCTCCGTGGTCGGCGAGGACCCGGACTTCCTGCGCCGGTTCGGGCACGAGCTGGACAACCTCGCCCGGCTGCCGGCGGAGAGCACCGCGGAGCTGCTGGCGGGCGACCGTGCCGCGCGACCCCCGTGGTTCGCCACCGCGTACGTTCCCGGGCTGACCCTGCGGGAGGCGGTGGACCTTCACGGCGGCCCCCTGCCGCCCGGCGCGCTGTGGCGGCTGCTCCGGGAGGCGGCGGCCGGCCTGGAGCCGGTGCACGCACGGGACATGGTGCACCGGGACCTCAAGCCGTCCAACGTGATGCTGACCCTCGACGGGCTGGTCCTCATCGACTTCGGCATCGCCCGGGCGGCCGAGCAGAGCAGGCTGACCCGGACCGGGATGGTCGTGGGCACCCCCGCCTACATGGCACCCGAACAGGCCTCGGGCGCACGGGGGCTGAGCGGTGCCACCGACGTGTTCGCACTGGGCTCGGTCCTCGCGTACGCGGCTTGCGGCAGGCCGCCGTTCGGCGACGAGTCGGGCCACGGAGTGCTCTACCGCATCGTCCACGAAGAGCCCGACCTGGAGCCCCTGCGGGTGCTGGACCCGGAGCTCGCCGAGGTGGTCGCGGCCTGTCTGGACAAGGACCCCGACGCGCGTCCCACCGCCGCCGGACTCCTGGAGCGGACCTCGGAGCACGGCCGGGGCGCACCGCCGCCGTGGCCCGGGGCCATCGCCGAACGGCTGTCCGAGCGGGCGGCCTTCGCCGCGGACGTCCGGGAGATCGACGTACCGACGGTCCCGCTCGCGGGCGGAGGGGCGGCGGAGGCGATGCCGGGGGCGTCCGCAGCCGCGGGTTCCGGTGCGGGCCCGAGCACCGGCCCGGATGCCGGCCGGGATGCGGATCCGGGCTCCGCGGAGGGCTCCGGTCCCGAGCTGTCGCAGGGGCCTCAGGGGCCTCAGGGGCCTCAGAGGCCTCAGCGGTCTCAAGAGCCCGAGCGCGCGGCCCCGCCCGCGACGCCGGCCGGGGAGCAGGGGCGGCCCGAGCGGCCGCGACGCAGCCGCCGTACCCGGATCGTGCTCGCCGTCGTCCCCGTGGTCGTGGTCGCGGGCGGCACCACGCTCGTCGTCCAGAACCTGCCGCACACCTCGACGCCGCAGGCCGGGGGACAGGCCTCCCCGTCCGTCTCGGTCTCCGTCTCCGTCGCGGCGCCGACCGCCGGTCCGGCGGCACCCGCCACGGCCGGCGGCCCGTCGGCCCCCGGTTCGTCCGCACCCTCCACCGCCCCGGGCGGCCAGGGCCCGGGAGGGGCCGGCGGGGCAGGAGGAACGGGCCCGCAGCAGAACGCCGCCGGTGGTGCGATGACGGCCGGCCAGGACGGCGGCCCGGGCGGTGGCTCCGGTTCCGGCGGTGCCGCGGTCTCCGGAGGCTCCGGCGGTCCGTCCGGCCCCGGCACCCCCGGAGGCAGCGGAACACCCGCACCGCCCAAGGCGACCACCAAGCCGCCGGCCCAGGCCACCCCGCCCCCCGCCTCGGGCACCGGCCGCTACCGCAACGGCGACAACGGCCGGTGCATCACCCAGGTCTACGGCTCCTCGGCCGCGGGGGACTGTTCGGACGCGTCCGCCCGGTGGACCGTACGCAGCGCCTCGGACGGCAGCTTCAAGCTGGTCAACCAGCAGACGGGCGGCTGCCTGTACTCCAACGGGCTCGGCCAGGCCGTTTTCGTCGGCGACTGCGCCCAGGACACCGGCCGGCTCTGGCGCACGGGATCCGGCGGGAGCCTGCGCAGCCAGTACGGCGGGGGCTGTCTCGACCTCGGCATGACCGAAGGCCTGGTGACCGCCACCTGCGCCGGCGAGGCCTCCCAGCGCTGGACCCGCAGCTAGACGTAGACGCAGGCGCAGAAGCAGAAACAAGGACCTGAGGACGTGAGGACGTAGCGGTGGCGACTCTTCCGGAGATCACGGCCCTGTTGGGCGAACCCCGGTTCAACTGGACGGACCCGACTCCGTGGAGGGAACTGGAGCAGGAACTCGGTGTCGCATTCCCGGCGGACTTCCGTGAGGTCGTGGACGCCTACGGTTCGATCGAGATCAACAAGCAGTTGTATCTGCGGCACCCCGCCGGGCATCTCCTGCACAGTCTCGGAAGGAACATCAGGCTGGATCTCGAGCTCTGGCGCGACGAGGACATGGTGGAGTACCTGCCGAGTCCGGTGGGGGCGAACCCGGGGGAACTGATACCGGTGGCCTCCGCGACGACGGGCGAGGCGGTGTTCCTGCGCCTTCCCGATGGCCCGGCGTCCCCGTGGCGCGTCGTGGTCCAGGAGTTCGACAGTCCGGCCTGGACCCTCTACGAGATGACCTTCGGCGAGTGGCTGCTGGCCTATCTCAAGGGCAGGGACGTGACGTTGTGCTCCCGCAACCGCGCGCCCGACGGCCCGTTCTACGAGTTCCTGCCCTGAGGTACGAAGGTGACACGAGACCGTGGTGGTTCACGACGAGAGTCCGAGTTCACCCGGCGCACACCGGACGGTCGCCGGGCGAACCGCCGGATGTCATCCGGCGGTTCGACGCTCTGCCCGTCCACCCCCCATGGTCCTGACTTTGTCATGGCCCTGATGTTGGAGTCTTCGTGACCCTCAACCGTCACACCAGGCCGGCAGCGCTCACCCTGGGCGCGGCCGCGGTGCTGCTCGCCGCCGCCGTCACCGCCCCGGCCCCGGCCGCTGCCCAGCCCGGGCCCGCCGCGCCGAAGGGCCGCACGGCCCGCACACTGCCCGCGGTGACGCCCACCTCCGAGACCGTGCCGCTGTTCGACGACGAGGAGGGCGGCAACGCCAACGCGGACGACCCCGCGATCTGGCGCAACCGCACCGACCCCGCCCGCAGCCTGGTCGTCGCCACCGCCAAGGAGGGCGGGCTGCGCGTCTACGACCTCGACGCCGCCGAGGTCCAGTCCCTGCCCGCCCCGGCCGGTCCCGGCGCGGACGACGCGCCCGGCCGGTTCAACAACGTGGACCTCGTCCACGGCATGCGCCTGACCGCGGGCCGCGCGGACATCGCGGTGGTCACCGACCGGGGCAACGACCGGCTCCGCTTCTACCGGATCGACCGCAACCGCCCGCAGGGCCCGCTGACCGACATCACCGACCCGGCCGCCCGCCCGGTCTTCTCCGCCGACCAGGCCGAGATCAACGAGCAGCGGACCGCCTACGGCCTGGCCACCTGGACCGACCCCGCGTCAGGGCGCTCGTACGCGCTGGTCAGCCGCCGCCACGAGACCCGGGTCGCGCTCCTCGAACTCCTCGCCACGCCCGGCGGTACCGTCGGCTACCGGCAGGTCCGCACCCTCGACCTGCCCTCCTCCTTCCGCATGCCGAACGGCGCGTCCTGGACGCCGTGCGGCGAGCCCGGCGAACTGCCCCAGGTCGAGGGCATGGTGGTCGACCCGGCCAACGGCGTGCTCTACGCCGGCCAGGAGGACGTCGGCATCTGGCGCGTCCGCGCCGACCTCACCGGTCGCCCCGAACTCGTCGACCGGGTCCGCGAGTACGGCGTGCCGGCCGTGTACGACGAGGCGACCGAGGAGTGCACCGCCGGCGCCGACCCCGGCTTCGGGGGCCGCCACCTGACCGCCGACGTCGAAGGGCTCACCGTGATCGGCGAACCCGGCGGCGACGGCTACCTCATGGCGTCCAGCCAGGGCGACAACACCTTCGCCTTCTACGACCGCGAGGTCGACGAGGACAACGAGTACGAGGCCGGCCTGCGGATCACCGCCCGCTCCCGCGAGCTCGACGGCTCCGAGGAATGCGACGGCGCGGCCGCCCTCAACCAGCCGCTCGGCCCCAAGTACCCGCGCGGCCTCCTGGTCGTCCAGGACGGCCACGACGCCCCGCACGACGGCGAACGCACCGCCACCGGCTTCAAGTTCGTCGACCTCGGCAAGGTGCTGGACCGCATCGACGACTGACCCCGCGCGGTACCCCGGAAAGCCTGGTCCCGAGTTCCGGGACCCGGCTGCCCGGGCTCCGGGCACTCCTCGACCCGGCCCACAGTCCCGTCACTGCTCGTGACGGATCAGTGACGCTGTGATCACGGTCGTGCGGCAGGCTGGCCACCACCGCACAGCGAGAGGAGGACCGGTCGTGCCCGTCAGCCCCACGTTCCCAGGCGTGTACATCGACGAGGTCAGGAGCGCGGTCCACACCATCACCGGGGTGCCGACCTCCGTCGCCGCGTTCGTCGGGGCCGCCCTCCGCGGCCCGACCGACGCCCCCGTCCACATCACCAGCTTCGCCGACTACCAGCGGATCTTCGGCGGCGTCACCCCCGGAGGGCAACTCGGTTACGCCGTCCACCAGTTCTACGCCAACGGCGGCAGCGAGGCCGAGATCGTCCGCATCGTCCACACCGGGGACAGCGAGGACGCCAAGAACGCCAAGGCCTCCACCGTCGAACTCGACGGCCCGAAGAAGGTCCACCTGGTCGCCCGCGGCGAAGGGCTCTGGGGAGACCGGGTGCGGGTCCGGGTGGACCACGACACCAGTGAACGGCTCCCGGCCGGCACCGCGCCCACCCTCTACAACCTCACCGTGCTCGACCAGGGCACCGGAGCCCTCGAACGCCACCTCAACATCAGCTCCCGCCCCGAGGACCCGAACTCCCTCGACAAGGTCCTCGGCACCTCCGCCCTCCTCACCGTCCCCGCCACCGGGGCCGTGCTCGACGCGGTGCCCACCGCCCACGAGGCCATCACCCCCGCGGACCCCAGCCAGGATCCCTTCGACGACGCCAGGCCCGGCCGCTACGCCCGGGCCCGCGGCGGCGCCGACGGCGACCCCCCGCAGCTCTCCGACTACCGCGGCGGTGCCACCGGAGAGGCCGACAAGAAGGGCCTCCACCAGCTCCTGCGGACCGACATCTTCAACCTGCTCTGCCTGCCCGGGGCACCCGCGGCCGCCCTGGCCACGGCCGCCCGGCTGTGCGTGGACCGGCGCGCCCTGCTCATCGTCGACCCGCCCGCCGCCTGGCGCACCGTCGACGCCGCCGCGACCGCCATGGCCGCCCCGCCGGTCGCCGGCGACGACGCCCGCAACGCCGTCGTCTACTTCCCCGACCTGGTCATCCCCGACCCCGCGGGCAACGGCAGTCCGACGACCGTCCCGCCGTGCGGCACCGTCGCCGGCATCATGGCCCGCACCGACGTCCAGCGCGGCGTGTGGAAGGCCCCGGCGGGCACCGCCGCCTCACTCGCCGGGGTGACCCGGCCCGCGACCCCGATGACCGACCGGGAGAACGGCCGGCTCAACCAGCTCGGGGTGAACTGCCTCCGCTCCTTCCCCGTCCTCGGCCCGGTCGTGTGGGGCGCACGTACGCTGCGCGGCGCCGACCGGCTCGCCGACGAGTGGAAGTACCTGCCTGTCCGGAGGCTGGCGCTGTTCATCGAGGAGAGCCTGTACCGCGGCACGCAATGGGTCGTGTTCGAACCCAACGACGAACCCTTGTGGGCTTCCGTCAGGCTCAACGTCGGCGCCTTCATGAACGGCCTGTTCCGGCAGGGCGCCTTCCAGGGCGCCACCGCGCGGGAGGCCTACCTCGTCAAATGCGACCGGGAGAACAACCCGCAGAACGACATCGACCGGGGCATCGTCAACATCGTCGTCGGTTTCGCCCCGCTCAAGCCGGCCGAGTTCGTGATCATCCACATCGAACAGCTCGCCGGACAGCTGCAGGTCTGAGGTCCCCGGCATCCGGTCCACCAGGTCTGACGTCGTGATAAGGAGCCGTCGTTGGCCATCACCGCGCGGGTCGACCCGCTCAAGAACTTCCGCTTCCGCGTCCGCTACAGCGACAGCACCGTGCCCTTCCTCGGCGTCCACAAGATCACCGGGATGAAGCGGACCGTCGAAGTGGTCAAACACCGCGACGGGGGTTCCCCGTCCACCAGCGCCAAACTGCCCGGACGCGTCGAGTACGACCCGATCGTCCTCGAACGCGGCGTCACGGTGAACGGCCACGAGTTCGAGAAGTGGGCCAACAAGACGTGGAGCTTCGCCAACTCGGCGTCCGGACGGGAGACCTCGCTGAAGGACTTCCGCCGCGACCTCGTCATCGACATCCACGACGAGACCGGCCAGAAGGTGCTCTCCTACCACGTCTTCAACTGCTGGGTGTCGGAGTACCAGCCGCTCTCCGAACTCGACGCGAACGCCAACGCCGTCCTCGTCCAGCACATCACCCTGCAGAACGAGGGCTGGGTACGCGACGTGGCCATGCCGCCCGCGGCCGAGGTCTCCTTCGACGACCCGGCGGTGTGACAAGTGCGGGCTCTGACGCAGGACCGGTTGCTGCGCGGCTGGGAGGACGCCGTGGGCCGCACGCCGACGGCCCGCGCCGTCGCACTCGCCGCCGCCGCGGGCGGGCACACCGGCGAACAGGCCGGTGACCTGCCCCTGGGCACCCGCGACGCGCTCCTGGCCGACCTGCGGGACGCCTGCTTCGGCGGGGACCTGGACTGCCTGGCCCGGTGTCCCGCCTGCGGCGCCGAGCTGGAGGTGGCCGTCCCGCCGGCGGACCTGCGCGGCCCCGCCGCACCGGTGCCGGCCGAAGCGGTCCTGGAGGCCGGCGGCCACCGGGTCCGCTACCGCGCCCTCACCAGCCGCGACCTCCTCGCCGTCGGGCCGGCCCCGGTCCCGGCCGCCGAGGCGCGCCGCCGGCTCGTGGCCCGGTGCGTGCTCGACGTCGACGGCACGCCGCCCGCGGACGGCACCCTGCCCGAGCCGGTGTTCACCGCCGTCGCGGAGGCACTGCCCGCTCTCGACCCGCGCGCCGACATCCGCCTCGACCTGACCTGCGCCGTCTGCGCCCATGTCTGGGCGGCCCCGGTCGACGTCGCCGCGCACGTCTGGGCCGACGTCGACGCGTGCGCCCGCGGCCTGCTGGCCGACGTACACGTCCTCGCCCGGGCCTACGGCTGGCACGAGGAGGAGATCCTGGCGCTCAGCCCGGCACGGCGGCGCTTCTACCTGGAGGCGGTCGGCGCATGAGCGATTTCCTCGACCGGGTCCTGGACCGGGTCCACGGCCGGACCGACCCCGCCGCCGTAAGCCCCCGCCCGCTCTCCCTCTTCGACCCGCCACCGGCGCTGTCCGACCCCGGCCGGCCCGGGGACGGGCAGGACGGCCCGGCCGGAGCCTCCGGCGCCGCCGGAGCCGAACCGGGCGCGGCGGTCGGGGGCGCGGCCCGCCCGGGCGGGCCCGGAGCCGGCCGAGCCAGGCAAGCCGGCGTCCGTACGGCTGCCGCAGGTCCGGACGGCTCCCCACCGGGTGCGGCACCGTCCACGCGCGGATCCCGTACGCCGGCCCGGCCGTTCGCCGCGGGCCCGACCGGGAGCGGGGCCGCCGGGGCCCGTCCCGCCCCGCCCGCTTCCCGCGGCGGCAGCCCTCCGGCCCCGCCGACGGGGCTCCGTGCGGCACCCGCGGAACACGAAGCGCCGCCGGGGGAAGGCCCGTTCACCGCGACGGCCACCACGATGCCGACCGGGACCGGGACCGGGACCGAGACCGGAAGCGGGACCGGGACCGAGACCGGAAGCGGGACCCGCACGGGAACGGGAACGGGAAGCGGGCCGTGGGCCGCGGTGGCCGCGTACGGCCGCTCCGCGGCCGCGTCCGGCGGGCCCGCAGCGGCCGGGTGGGCCGATCGGCGCACGGAGCCGCCCGCCGGGCGTACACCGCAGCCGCCCGCGGAGACCACCGTCCACATCACCATCGGCCGGCTGGAGATCCGTTCCGGCGGCACCGGCGGGACCGCCGGCACACCCGCCCCGGCCCCCGTACGCCGCACCCCGCGCGAGCCCTCCGTCCCGCTCGACGCCTACCTGCGCCGCCGCCGGGGCGGTGCCACGTGAGCGACGCTCGGGCCATCGAGGCCGTCACCGAGACCCTGCGGGCACTGGTCGAGGACGGGATCAAGACCGTCGAACCGGGTGCCACGGCGGTCGCCCGGCCCCCGCACCGGGTCAGTCCGACCGGGCAGCCGGGCCTCGTCAACCTCTTCCTCTACCGCACCGCGACGGCCCCGGAGCGGCGCAACGAGCCACCGCCCGGACTGCTCCCCGGCGAGACCGGGGAACCAGCACTGCCCCTCGTGCTGCACTACCTCCTCACCCCGTTCGTACAGGGCGACGACGACCTCGTGGCCCACCGGCTGCTCGGCGCCGCCCTCCAGGCCCTGCACACGCGGCCCCTGCTCACCCGGGCCGAACTCGCCCAGACCGCCGCCTTCAGCGACCTCTCGCGACAGCCCGACCACATCCGGATCACCTGGCACGGGGTCGACGAGAAGGAGATCTACTCGCTGTGGAGCGTCTTCCAGACGCCCTACCGGCTCACCGCGGCCTTCGAGGTGCGCGCCGTCCTCATCGACTCCCGGCGGCCGGCCCGTGCCCCGCTGCCCGTGCTCGCGCGCGGCGCGGACGGACGCGGACCGCAGGCCGCGGCCGACCCCCGGCCGGCCACCCCGGCGGTCCACCGGCTGCGCTACCCGGGCGGCAGGCCGGCCGCCCTGGCCGGCGACACCGTGGAGCTGCACGGCACCCACCTGTCCGGTGTGACCGGGGTCCGGCTCACCCGTCTCGCAGCCGCCCCGGCCCCCACCGGGGCCGCCGTCGACATCCCGGTCGCCGCGCCCGCCCCGGGCGGCCCGGTCCTGCTGCCGCTGCCGGGTGGTCTCGCCGCCGGCGTGCACGCCCTGACCCTGCTGGGCGGCAGCCCGCGGGCCGAACTCCCGGTGGGCCCCTGGTACCTCGCCCTCGCCCCGGCGATCACCAGCACGATGCCGGCCACCGTCGACCGGGACGGTGCGGGAACCGCCCGGATCACCCTGACCGCCGACCCTCCGTTCACGGCGGACCAGCGGGTCTCCCTGCTGCTCGGCGCCGACGCCCACACCGCGCGCGAACTCGCCGGGAACACCGTGCGCTTCGCGATCGAACGCGCCCGCCCCGGCAGCCACCCCGTCCGGCTCCGCGTGGACGGCGTCGACAGCCTCCTCGTACCCGACCGCACGGCGGACCACCCCGCCTACGACCCGACCCAACGGCTGACGGTGACCTGATGCCCACGACCGACCCATGGGAGCACCACAACGCCGAGTTCCTCGCAGCCTCCCTCACCTGGCTGCGCACCCTCCTCCACCAACATGTGCAACCTCCGCCCGCCGTGGGTGCAGGCGAGCTGCCCGCTGCCGCCGTGTGGGCAGGCGTGCCGCAGGGCGATGGGGGTGCCCCCTGCTCGAGCGGAGTCGAGAGCTTGGGGGAGGGTGGGCACACGGCACCGCAGCCCGCCTCCGCAGCCCCGACCCCGCCGGACGCACCCCCACGGTCACCCTGGCGCCGCCGCCCACCCCGACAGCCGCAGTCCGACTGTGGAACGCCCCCAGTCGGAGCGGGAGCCGGCGTCGGCGCCAGCGCCAGCGCCGGCGTCGGCGCCGAAGCCCTGGCCGCCGCCCAGGCCCGCCTCGCCGCCGCCGAAGCGGCAACCACCCCGCCGCCCGCCCTCGTCACCCTCGCCACCCGCCTGAACCTGACCCGCTTCGAGCGCGATCTCCTTCTCATGAGTCTGGCCGAAGAACTGGACCCGTCCATGGGCGGATTGTTCGCCGCCGCCCACGGCAGCCCGGCCATGCCCTTCCCCACACCCGGCCTCGCGCTCGCCGTCCTCCCCGGCCCGTCCTGGGAGGCGGTCTCCCCGCACGGCCGCCTGCGGTACTGGCGGCTGGTGCGGATCACCCGCGCGCCCGGCTCGGCCGTGGTGAACAGTCCGATGCGCGCCGAGGAACGCATCGTCGACCACGTCCGTGGACTCGACCACCTCGACGAACGGCTGGCCCATCTGGTCACCCCCCTCCCGCGTGCCCCGCACCCCGAGCTCCCGGCCTCCCAGCGGGCCGCCGTGGAGCAGTGCACGGCGGCCTGGGACCGCGCCCCGGCCGCCCCGCCCGTCCTCCATCTCGTAGGGGCACAGCCGGGCAGCAAGCGACTGGTCGCGGCCTGCGCCGCGGCCGCGTTCGGACTGCCGGCGTACCGGCTCCCGGCCGCCCTGCTGCCGGCCCGGGCCGAGGAGACCGAGGAGCTGGCCCGGCTCTGGGCACGCGAGGCCGCCCTGCTGCCGTCGGCCCTCTACCTCGACGCCGACGACGACGCGCAGGCCGGATCCGGGTCCGGCCACGCGCCCGGATCCGAGTACGGCTCCGGCCACGCCTCCGGGCACGACCCCGCGGCCGTCGCCCGCTTCATCGGCCGGGTCGACGCCCCCGTGATCGTCAGCTCCCGCGAGGCCGCCCCCGGCCTCGGACCGGATCCGGACTGCGGCGGGACCGGGCGCGGCACCGTCGTCGTCGACGTCGGGCCGCCGACCCCGCGCGAGCGGGCCGACGCGTGGCGGGAGGCGCTCGGTCCGGCCGCCGAGGGCGTGCACGTCGACCTGCTCGCCCGGCAGTTCGCCCTGGACCTGCCCGCGATCGCCGAGGTGGCCGCGGCGCACGAGCCGGGCCGGCTGTGGGACGCCTGCCTGCTGCGGAGCCGCTCCCGGCTCGACGGCCTCGCCCAGCGCCTGCGCCCCGAAGCCGGCTGGGAGGACCTCGTCCTGCCCGGGCCGGCGTGCGACCGGCTCCGGCAGATCGCCGATCAGGTGACCCGCCAGGGGACCGTCTACGACACCTGGGGCTTCGCCGACCGGCTGACCCGAGGGCTCGGCGTGACCGCCCTGTTCACCGGCCCCAGCGGCACCGGCAAGACCATGGCCGCCGAGGTGCTCGCCCGTGAACTCGGCCTGGACCTCTACCGCACGGACCTCTCGGCCGTGATGAGCAAGTACATCGGCGAGACCGAGAAGAACCTCCGCCGGCTGTTCGACGCGGCCGAGGCCGGCGGCGCGGTGCTGTTCCTCGACGAGGCGGAAGCACTGCTCGGCAAGCGGAGCGAGGTAAAGGACGCGCACGACCGGTACGCCAACGTGCAGGTCGACTACCTCTTGCAACGGCTGGAGTCCCACCGGGGGCTGGCCATCATGGCGACCAACATGCGCTCGGCGCTGGACGCCGCGCTGGTACGCCGGCTGCGGTTCGTCGTGGAGTTCCCGTTCCCGGACGCGGACCGCCGCCGCGAGATCTGGCGGCGCGCCTTCCCCGCGGCGGCGCCGGGCCGTGACCGGCTCGACTACGACCGGCTGGCGCGGCTGGACGTGAGCGGCGCCATGACCCGCACCATCGCGGTCAACGCAGCCTTCCTCGCTGCGGCCGCCGGGACCGCGATCACCATGCCGCTGGTGCTCCGGGCGGCCCGCGAGGAGTTCCGCAAGCTGGAACAGCCCGTACGGGAGCGGGACTTCCTCTGGACCGAGCCCGGCACCGGGCCCACGTCCCTGCCGCCACAGCCGCAGCCGCAGCCGCCCGCGGAGCCCCCGCGGCCGATCCCGACCGGTGAGGTGCCGTCATGAGGGTGGAACTGCACATCGAACGCCTCGTCGTGGACGCCGCCCAGCTGCACGGCACCCATCCACCGGCCCGGGAACGCGAGTTCCGGGAGGCGCTCACCGCCGAACTCGCCGCTCTGCTCAGCGGTCCCGCCCCGTGGGCCCCGCGCCGCACCCGGTCCCTGACCGTTCCGGCCACCACCCCGCCGGACGCCCCGCCGGCCGCTCCACCGCCCGCTCCGCCGGACGCCCCCGGAGGAACAGCGGCAGCCTCCGGCCGGGCAGCCGCCCGCTCCCTCTACGCCGCCCTCGCCCCCGGAACCCCGTCCGCCCGCACCGCACCGCTCCGCCGGGAGGCGCCATGACCGGCTTCCCCGGGGCACCCCGGGTGATCCGCGGCGGCTTCGTCCTGCTCGACCCGGGCACCGCCCGCCCCCTGCGGACGGTACCGTTCCAGTTCAATCCCGACTCCCTCTCCCGCACCCTCCAGCCCCAGGGCATCGGCCCCGAGCCCGGCGACCGCCTGGAGGCACAGCGCCTGAAGGGCCCGCCCCACGAGACGTACAGGTTCGAGGCCGAATTCGACGCCGCCGAACAGCTGGAGGACCCGGAGGGCCATCCCCAGGAGGCCGCGCACGGCCTGCTGCCCGTCCTCGCGGCCCTGGAGAGTGCCTTCTACCCGCCCCTCGGGCAGCTGCTCGCCGAGGACCGCATGGCCTCCCTCGGCATGATCGAAGTGGCGCCGGTCGAAGCACCGCTGACGGTCCTGGTGCTCGGCCGGGCCCGGGTCCTGCCGGTCCGGATCACCGAGTTCGGGGTGACCGAAGAGGCCTTCGACACCGCCCTGCACCCGATCCGCGCCAAGGTCGCCGTCACCGCGCGGGTGCTGACCGTCGACGACCTCGGCTTCCACCACAAGGGCGGCCTGCTCTACCTCCAGCACCACGAAGCCCGGGAACGGTTCGCCGCGCAGGTCACCCGTACCCCCTCCGACCTCGGCCTCGGCCTCGGCAGCCTCTGAAGGAGCCGGCATGTTCAGCGCCACCAGCCGCTACCACGACCTCCCCACCGCCACGCTCCGGCTGCCCGACGGCCGCACCGTCACCTATGTCCGCCGCCGCCCGATGCCCGACCCGGACACCCTCACCACCATCGCGGTGCACGTGGTCGCCCACCGCGAACGGCTGGACCACATAGCCGCCCGGCACCTCGGCGACCCCGAGCAGGCGTGGCGGATCGCCGACGCGCACCGGGTCCTGACCCCCGCCGAACTCACCGCGCGCCCCGGCCGGAGGCTGCGCGTCACCCTGCCCGCGGGCCTGCTCCAGGGCGCGGCCCTCCTCGCTCCGGGCGGGGGCCCGGGTGACCGGTAGCCTCCGCCTGATGCTGCTGATGGGGCCGGTGCTGGCCGTCCCCGTCCCCGCACCGCTCACCGACGCCCTCCAGTCGGTGAAGGTGACCACCACCTCCGGGCAGGCCGGCGGCTTCCAGCTGACCTTCGCCGTCAGCGCCCGCTCCGTCATCCAACAGGCCCTGCTCCCGGCCGGATTCTTCGACCCCGGCATCCGGGTGGTCCTCGTCGCCGTGGTGGGCGGCACCCCCACCGTCCTCTCCGACGGGATCATCACCCAGCAGGAGACGGCACCCAGCGCCGAGCCCGGCGCCTCGCTCCTGACCGTTACCGGCGAGGACCTGAGCGTCCTCATGGACGTCCGCCACGTGCGCGCCTGTCACCCCGGCATGCCCCACCACGTGCGGGTCCTCACCATCTGCGCCAAGTACGCGGCGTACGGGATCGTGCCGCTGGCCGTGCCGCCCGTACTGGCCGACGTACCCGACCCCGTGCGGCACATCCCGCTGCAGGCCGGCACCGACCTCGCCTACCTCAAGTCCCTCGCCGCGGAGGTCGGATACGTCTTCCACCTGGAGCCCGGCCCGGTGCCCGGGAGCAGCCTGGCCTACTGGGGCCCGCAGGTCCGCACCGGGCCGGTCCAGCCCGCCCTGACCCTCGGCGCCGGGGCCGCGGCCACCGTGGAATCACTGGACTTCACCTACGACGGGCTGTCCCGCACCCAGTACACGGTGACCCTCACCGAACCCACCAGCAAGATCGGGATCGACCTGCCGGTCCCCGACGTCAGCCTGCTCCACCCGCCGCTCGCCGCCCGGCCCGCCGTCGCCCTCCGGCACGAGCCGCTGCCGGACCTCGGCGGCCGTTCGGTGACCGAGGCCCTGCTCCTGGGCCTGAGCCGCACCTCGACCGGGGCCGACGCGATCCGCGGCACCGGCACCCTCGACGTGCTGCGCTACGGGCACGTACTGCGCGCCCGCCGGCTGGTCGGCGTACGCGGTGCCGGTACCGCCCACGACGGCCTCTGGTACGTCGCCGGCGTCACCCACGACATCAAACGCGGCGCGTACAAGCAGCAGTTCACCCTCACCCGCGACGGACTCGGCTCCCTGACCCCGGTGGTGACCCCGTGACCAAGGCAGCGCCCCCCTTCCACGGCCTCTATCAAGGGGTCGTCGTCTCGAACACCGATCCGCTGCGCACCGGCCGGCTGCTGGTGCGCGTCGCCGACGTGCTCGGCGACGACCCCTGCGTATGGGCGAGTCCCGCCACCCCGCTCGCCGGGCCGGCCAGCGGGATGTACGTCGTCCCGCTCGTCAACTCCGGGGTCTGGGTGCAGTTCGCCGAGGGCGACCCCGACCGGGCGGTGTGGACCGGCTTCTGGCGCGGGAGCGCCGCCGAACTGCCGCCCGTGGCCCAGGCGGCACCCGACGGCACCCCGCAGGTCGTCATCGGCACACCGGCCCAGACCTGCCTCCTCCTGTCCGACCTCGGCGGACCCACCGGCGGCATCCTGCTGCAGCTGAAGGGGCCGGCGGGGCCCTACATCCGGCTGCACGAAGGCGGCATCGAGATCGGCGCCTCCGCCGCCGGTCCCACGATCAAGGTGACGCAGGCCGGGATCGACCTCGGCAACGGCGCGCTCACCGTCCTGCCGGGGTGACCGCGATGCCCTCCAAAGCCTCCTTCGTGGTCACCACCGCCGCCGTCATCACCTGCGGCCACCTCGGGAAGGTGCAGGACAGCCCCGGCCAGCTCCGGGTGCTGGCCGGCGGCGCCCCGGTGGCCACCGCCGCCGACCTGCTGACCGTCACCGGATGCCCGGGCGTGTCCGGTTCACCGCCGTGCACGGGCGTCGCCTGGACCGGACTCGCCGCCCGGGTGCTCGCCGGCGGCCGGCCCGTCCTGGTGCAGAACCCGCCGCCCGCCGGTCCGGTGCCGGGGGCCGGGGTGTGTGCGGGACCGCCGCCGGTGACACCCCTGGTACACCTCATCCAGCTCCGCGTGACGGCGGGGTAGCGGCATGGACGTGGACTTCCCCTTCCGCATCGGGGCGGACGGACGCACCGCGCTCACCGACCCCGCCGACCACGTGCGCGACCTGGTCGAGCAGGTCCTGTTCACCAGCCCGGGGGAGCGGGTCAACCGGCCCGACTTCGGCTGCGGCCTGCTCGACCTGGTCTTCGAGCCCTGCGGCCCCGACCTCGCGGCCGCTCTACGGATCACGGTCCAGGGCGCCCTGCACCGCTGGCTCGGGGACGTCGTCGCCGTCCAGGCGCTCGACGTCGCCGCCGAGGACTCCGCGCTCCGGATCGAGATCCGGTACGCCGTCCTGGCCACCGGCACGATCCGCACCGACACCTTCGACAGCGCCCGCACCTCCTACCCGTCCGACCCCTCCGCCACGGGAGCCGCCCGGTGACCGCCGAAGGCACGCCTGCCGGATCCGCCCTCTCCGGCCGGGCCCGGGACGCCCGCGCGGCCGGCCGCAACGGCATCGAGGCGGTGACCGTCGACCCCACCCGCCGCCGGCTCACCGTCACCCTGTTCGGTCCCGCTCCCGACGGCCTGGTCCCCGCCAACTTCCGCATCGACGGAGGTGTCGTCGCACGCGACCTGCGGGTCCTCGCCGTCACCACGGGCCCCGACGCCGACGCCGACCCAGACCGCCCCGGCCGGATCCACCTCGACGTGGACCGCCCCGGCGACATCTCCCGCTACCGCCTGCACGCCGTCGCCGCCGACCCCTCCGGCAGGCCCGGCACCGAACCCCTCCCCGGCTTCGACCCGTGCTTCGCCTCCGCCGGGTTCACCTTCGGGCAGGACTGCCCGGCACCGGCCGACTGCGCGCCCGAGCCGGTCCCGCCGGCCACCCCGGGCGAACCGCTGATCGACTACCTGGCCAGGGACTACGACAGCCTGCGCCGCGCCCTCCTGGAACGGCTCTCCCTGACCCTGCCCCGGTGGGGCGAACGGCACGCCGCCGACCTCCTGGTCACCCTCGTCGAACTGCTCGCGTACGCCGGCGACGAGATCGCCTGGGAACAGGACGCCGTCGCCGCCGAGGCCCACCTCGACACCGCCCGGCTGCGCACCTCGGTCCGCCGTCACGTCCGGCTCGTCGACTACCCGATGCACGAGGGCTGCGCGGCCCGCGCCGTGGTCTGCCTGTCCTCCGCGGCACGGGTCACCCTGCCCGCGGGCACCTTCCGGCTGCGCGCCGGGGACCAGGTCTTCGAACCGGTCGGGGCCGGCGACGTCACCGTCCGCCCGGCGCACGACCGGATCTCCCTGTGGCACTGGGGCGAACCCGACTTCCGCCTGCCCGCCGGCACCCGCACCGCCGCCCTCTGCGACGGCGAGACCGCGGACGGGGACGGGGCAGGGAGCGGCGCCCCCGGTACGCAGGGCGGTGGTGCGGGCGCCCGCCGACTCGCCCTGGTTCCCGGCGACATCCTCGTCCTGGAGGAAATCCTCGGCGCCGCGACCGGCCTCCCCGCCGACGCCGACCCCACCCGCCGGCAGGCGGTCCGGCTCGTCGAGGTCCGCCGCCGCACCGACCCGCTCTACGGCCGGCGGCTCCTGGAGGTCACCTGGGCCCCCGAGGACGCGCTCCGGTTCCCGCTCCGGGTCCGCGCCGTCGGCGGACCCCGGTGCGAACCGCTGGAGACCGCCGTGGCCCGCGGCAACGCCGTCCTCGTCGAACACGGCGCCGACCCCGCCTTCGCCGGCGCCCCGCCGGAGCGGCTGACCTGGCCGGTCCCGCCGCCCGGGACCCCCGGCTGCCCCTGCCCGCCGGACTTCGGCTGCGCCGACGAGGGCGCCCCGGCCGTCCTGCCCGCCTACCCGGAACTGCCGGACCGGTACGCCCCGGTGGTGCCCGGCGACGCCGCCACCGGGGCGGGCAGGGCCCCGACCCCCGTCACCTGGAGCGCGCCGTACCCGCTGCCCGAGGCCGTGGGACGGGCCCAGGCCGACCTCCTCGACGGCCTGCCCGGCCGGGCCCGCGCCCGGCTCCTCGCCCTGCTGCGCGCCGCCGAAGCCGGGACACCTCCCGGCGCCGAGGCCCTCGCCTGGCTGGAGACCCTCTTCGGGGCCGCGGTGCTGCGCCGCCTCCGGCCGGCCGCCGACCCGGTCACCGCCCTGCGCACCCTGGCGGCCCGGTTCGGTGAACTGCTGCACCGCAAACTCGCCCGGGTCCGCGAACTCGCCTGCCGGGCCCGCGCCGGCCACGTCCTCCTGGCCGCCAACGAGGGCTGGGAGATCGGCCAGTGCTGGGGCAGGCCCGAGGGCGACGCCCTCGACCCGGCCCGCCCCGCCCTCCACGGGCCGATCCGCCACGCCCTGGACCCCGACCCGAGGCAGGCCCTGCCCGCCGTGCGCGCCACCGAACCCGGCCTGCCCGGCGAACCCTGGCTGCCCCGCCGCGACCTCCTCGACTGCGGCCCCGCCGACCGCTGCTTCGTCGGCGAACCCGACGACGACGGCCTGCTCCACCTCCGGTTCGGCGACGGCCGCAGCGGAGCCCGGCCCGCCCCCGGCAGCGTCCTGGAACTGCGCTGCCGGCTCGGCAACGGCACCGCCGGCAACGTCGGCGCCGAGGCCATCGACACCGTCGAACTCCGCGGCCTGACCGGCGTCACCCTCCGGGCCCGCAACCCGCTGCCCGCCACCGGCGGCACCGATCCCGAACCGGTCGCGGCGGTACGCGCCCGGGCACCGCACGAGGCGTCCCGCCGGCCCCTGCGCGCGGTCGGCGAACAGGACTACGCGACCCTGGCCGGCCAGGTCCCCGGCGTCCAGCGCGCCGACGCCCGGCTGCGCTGGACGGGTTCCTGGTACGAGGCACAGGTGGCCGTCGACGCCCTCGGCACGGCCGAGGCACCCGCCCGCCTGACCGCCGGCGTACGCGACGCCCTGCACCGGGTCCGCCGCATCGGACACCAGGTGTACGTCGGCCCGGCCCGGCAGGTGCCGCTGCGGCTGGCGCTGTGCCTGACCGCCGAGCCCACGGCCGTGGCCGGGCACGTGCGCACCGCGGTGGCACGCGTCCTCGGCAGCGGGCTGCTCCCGGACGGCACCCCCGGGCTGTTCCACCCGGACGAGCTGACCTTCGGCACTCCGGTCCGGGTGAGCAGGATCGTCGCCGCGGCGGCCGCCGTCCCCGGCGTGCGTTCCGTACGGGTCACAGCCCTGGAGCGGCTCTTCGAGCCCTCCGGAGAGGCGATGGGCGACGGCGTCCTGCGGCTGAGGCCGGGCGAGATCGCCCGGCTGGACGCGGACCCGGTCCGGCCCGAACACGGCGTACTGGAACTGCTGATCGGAGGGGGCCGATGAACGCGGGACGGGAACGAGGCCATTGCGGCGGTGGCGGTGGTGGCGGCGGCGGTGGTGCGTGCGGCCCCGGAGACGGGTGCGGGCGCGGTTGCGACGGGTCCCTGCCCACCCCGGCGGCGACGGACAACCCGCCCGGTCTCGCCGGACTGCACTGCCGCATCGGCACCCACAGCCGGTTCCTGGAAGCCATGCGCCGCCGGCTCGCCGCCCGCCCGGAACTCCTGCGGCTCACCGCCCGTACGGCGGACGACCCGGCGATCGCCCTGCTCGACTGCTGGGCCGTGGTCGCGGACGTCCTCACCTTCTACACCGAACGCCACGTCCAGGAGGGCTACCTGGCCACCGCGGCCGAACCCGGGTCCCTGGTCCGGCTCGGCCGCCTCGTCGGCCACCGGCCCCGGCCGGCCCTCGGCTCCGGCGTCCACCTGGCCTACACCCTCGACCCGGGCGCGCGGACGCTCGTACCGGCCGGGTCGCAGGCCCGGAGCGTGCCCGCCGAGGGCGGGCTGCCGCAGGCCTTCGAGACCTCCGAGGACCTGCTCGCCGACGCCCGCTGGAACACCCTGGCGGTCCGGCGGACCGCACCGCCCCGGCTCGGCCGGGGCACCGCCGAGAGCACCGCCCGGCTCACCCTGACGGGCCCCGCCCTGGGCCTCAAGGCCGGGGACCGGCTGCTCCTGCTGTTCGGCGAGGTCCTCGACCCGGTGGTCCGGGTGGTCGCCGCCGCCGTACCGGACTACACCGCCGGCCGGACCGCGGCCGACCTGGTCCCGCTCACCGTCCCCGACCCGGTGGAGGCCGCCCGGACTGCCCTCGACCTGGCCCTCCGGACCGCCCCGCCCGGCGCGGCAGCGGCCCCGCTCCGCGAGGCGCTGGGCGCCGCCGCCGAACTCCTCGCGCCCCCGGAGCCGGAGGAGGACAACGAGGAGGACAACGAGGAGGACAACGAGGAGAACGACCAGGGGGACGACCAAGAGGACGAGGGGCCCGACCGCGGGGCCGCCGCGTACGACACGCTCTACCGGCGCACCGCCGAGGCCTCGCGCCTGGTCGCCGAGGGCATCGCCCTGGTCACCGCCCGGCCGAACGGCACGCCCGCCCGGTGGCTCGACGGCCGGGTGGAACCGGCGCGGCGCGCGACGTACGCGGCGCTGCTCACCGTCGCCGCCGACCGGCGCCGCAGCCTGCCCGAGACTGAGTACCTGCGGGCCCTCGCCCACGCCCTGGTCTGCCCGCAGCAGTACGCCGACCGCGCGGACGGGCCCGCCCGCGCCGCGGACTGCGACCGGGCCACCGCCCTGGTCGCCACCGCCGCCGTGCTCCCGGCACTGCGCCGCACCCCGCCCCGCCCGCCGGCCGCCGGAACCGGTCCCGAGGCCGCCCCCGCCGACCTGTGGGACCCCCGCTCCGACGCCGTGCCCCGGCTGCTCGCCGCAGCCGATCCGCGCCTCGCCGACGGCATCCACCGGGCCTGGGAGACCCAGCGGATCGCCCCGCCGCGCCCCGCCTCGGGCGTCCAGGTGCTGCGGGTGAAGGCCCGTCCGCTGGCCCCGCCGCCCGGCGGACCGGCGGAGGACGACGACGGCAGCACCGG
Organism: Streptomyces sp. NPDC048603; assembly: GCF_043199475.1. Classification (NCBI taxonomy): domain Bacteria; kingdom Bacillati; phylum Actinomycetota; class Actinomycetes; order Kitasatosporales; family Streptomycetaceae; genus Streptomyces; species Streptomyces sp. NPDC048603. The sequence continues at coordinate 378,730 of NZ_JBICVY010000008.1, forward strand.
GGCCGCCGAGGGGGAGATCCTCCTGGACGGCGTCCACGACGGCATCCTGCCCGGCTCCTGGCTGGTCGCGGAGCAGGCCGGCTCCACCCACGGCCCCTACCGGGTCAGGGTGGTGACGGTGGCCCAGTTGCGGCTGCCCGTCCCCGTGCCGCGCGGCGCACCCCCCGTCACCGTGCCCGTCACCCGGGTCGGGGTCGACGGGCCGTGGCACGACACACCGCCCACCGGGGGAGCCGTGCCGTACGAGGACCTCACCCTCTGGGCGGCCGGCGAACCGCTCGTCCTCGCCGACGAACCGGCCACCGGTGACATCGCGGGGGACCGCATCGAACTCGACGGGGTCTGCACCGGACTGCGCCCCGGCCGCCGCCTGATCGTGTCCGGCGAACGCACCGACGTACCCGGCACCACCGGCGTCCACGGCAGCGAACCGGCCGTGCTCGCCACCGCCTGGCAGTCCGTCCGGTCCCGCCCCGGCCAGGACGACCCGGACGGCGGACTCCGGGACCGGGGAACCGGAGGCCACCGGGCGGCAGCCGGCGGCGCGGAGGACGGAACCGGCGCCGGCGACACCGTCCACACCACCCTGCTCCTGGCCGCGCCCCTCACCCACACCTACCGCCGGGACACGGTCACCCTGCACGCCAACGTCGTCCCCGCCACCCAGGGTGAGACCCGCACCGAGGTGCTCGGCAGCGGCGACGCCTCCCGCCCCGGCCAGACCTTCGCCCTGCGCCAGGTCACCGGCACCGCCCCCCTCACCCACCTGCCCGCCGTCGGCCCCGCCGGAGCCGGACCCGCCCTGGAGGTCCGCGTGGACGGCATGCTCCGGCATCCCGCGGAGGACCTCTCCGGACTCGGCCCGCTCGACGGCGGCTACCTGCTCACCCAGGGCACGGGCAGCGCCGCCGTCACCTTCGGCGACGGCCGGAACGGCGCCCGGCTGCCCACCGGAGTGGAGAACGTCACCGCCGCCTACCGGATCGGTGCCGGCCCGGCCGGCAACCTCCCGCCCGGCCGCATCACCCAGGCCGTCAGCCGGCCCCCCGGCGTCAGCGCCGTCACCAACCCGCTGCCCGCCACCGGCGGCACCGCGGCCGACGGGCCCCGGGACACCCGGACCGGGATCCCCCTGCGCAGCCGCGCCCTGGACCGCCCGGTCTCGGTGACCGACTACGCCGACTTCGCCCGAGCCCGCCCCGGCATCGGCAAGGCCGCCGCGGCCCGCCTCTTCGACGGGCGGCGGGAGGTCGTCCACGTGACCGTGGCCGCGGTGGACGACGCCCCCACCGACCCGGCGGACCCGCTGATCACCGGCCTGGCCGGTGCCCTCGCCGCCTGCGGGGACCCGCACCTCCCGGTCCGCGTCGACGTGCGGGAACTCGTCCTGCTGGTCCTGTCCGCCCGCCTCCGGGTGCTCCCCGACCACTCCTTCGCCACCGTCGAACCCGCCGTCCGCGCCGCCGTACACGAGGTGCTGGGCTTCGCCGCCCGCGAGCTCGCGCAGCCGGCCCACCTGAGCCGCGTACTCGCCGCCGTGCACGCCGTACCGGGAGTCGACCACATCGACGTCGACGTGTTCGCCGGGATCACCGCCCCCGCCGACCCACTGGCCCTGGTCCGGCTCGTCTCCGAACTCCGGGACGCGGCGGAGACCGTGGACGCGCTGCCCGCCCGTACCGGCCGCCGCGAACACACCGCCGGCGAGGACCCCACCGGCCGCGCCGACACCCTCACCTCGATCGCCCTCCGCCACGGGGTCGCCGTCGCCGACCTCGCCGCGGCCGATCCCACCCTGCGCTCGGTGCGGCTGAGGCCCGGCCGGAGGATCCTCCTCTCCACCGGAATCCGCCCCGCGCAGCTCGCCGTCATGCACCCCGACCTGCCCGAAACCCTGATCCTGCGGAGGCTGCCATGACCGAAGGGCCGGAGGCCGCGGACGGCCCCCTCTACGCCCTGCTCCCCGCCCTCCACCGTCGCCGCGACGCCGAACAGGGCCACCCGCTGCGGGCCCTGCTGGCCGTGATCGAGGAACAGCACGCCCTGCTGCGCGACTCCGTGCGCCAGAGCTACGAGGACTGGTTCGTGGAGACCTGCAGCCCCTGGGTCCTGCCGTATCTCGGCGCCCTGGTCGGCCACGACCCGCTGCCCGGCCACGAGGCGGCCCGCGCCGGCGGGGAGGAGGCGGCCGCCCGGCTCGCCGCCGTCCTCGCCGCGCGCCGCGACATCGCCCGCACCCTGGCCAACCGGCGCCGCAAGGGCACCCTCGCCGTCCTCGAGGACCTGGCCCGCGACGTCGCCGACTGGCCTGCCCGGGCCGTGGAGTTCCGTGACCTCCTCGCCTTCCACCAGCCGGTACGCCGCCACTCCGGCAGGCCGGAGGAGACCGCGGACCGGCTGCGCACCGGCCGCCTCGCGGACCTCCGGCACGGGGACGCCCTCGACCTGGCCGGCGGGCCCTTCGACGGGCTCGCGCACACTGCCGACATCCGCCGGACGGGCTCCGCGCACGCGCCCGGCGGCCGGGCCGGCATCGACGGGGCCGGCCTGTTCGTCTGGCGGCTCACCGCCCACTCCGTCACCCGGGCCCCGGCGTACTGCACCGACCGGGACCGCGGCCACTTCACCTTCGGCATCCTCGGGAACGACACCCCGCTGGTGACCCGGCCCGTCCGGGAACCCTCACCCACCCACCTCGCGGACGAGACCAACGTGCCCGCCTTCATCCGCCGCCGGGCCTTCGCCGAACGCACCGCCCACTACTACGGGCCGGGCAAGAGCCTCTGCCTGTGGCGCGACGGCGACACCCCGGTCCCGCTCGCGGAGATCGTCCCCGCCGACCTGACCCACTGGAACCACCCGCCCCGCCACGGCCGGGTCGCCGTCGACCCGGTCCTCGGCCGGATCGCGTTCCCGGCCCGATCGGCCCCCGACACCGGGCTCTGGGTCAGCTACCACCACGGCTTCTCCGCGGACATGGGCGGTGGCGAATACCCCCGCCCACAGCCGGCGGGACGGGCCCCGGCCCCCGCCCCGCCCGAAGCCGTCTATCGGGTCGGCCCCGGCGAGCAGCACGAACGGCTCACGGACGCGCTCGCCCACTGGTGCCGCGACAAGGCCGCCCGCCCCGCCCTGCGCACCGCGGCCGTCGAACTGGTGGGCTCCATCGTCCTCCAGGAGCAGATCGAGATCCGGCTCGACCGGGGCGACCGGCTCACCGTCCGTGCCGCGCCCCGCAGCCGGCCCGTGCTGCGGCTGCTCGACTGGTACGCGAACCGCCCCGACGCCCTGCGCGTCACCGGCACGGGCCGGGGCGAGGGTCCGCTGCCCGTGCTCACCCTGTCCGGTCTGCTGGTCACCGGCCGGAGCGTACGCGTCCAGGGCGCCGTCGGGCGGGTGACCGTACGCCACTCCACCCTGGTGCCGGGCTGGTCCCTCGCCGGGGACTGCCGCTGCGAGCACCCCGCCGAGCCGGCCATCGAGCTGGTCCGCACCCCGGCCTGCCTGGAGATCGGGCACAGCATCACCGGCTCCGTCACCGTGGAGGCCGACGCGACGCGGCATCCGCCGAACCGGATCTTCGTCTCCGACTCCGTCCTGGACGCCACCGCCGCCGCCCTGCCCGCCCTGTCCGGGCCCGGGGACTGCTGCGCGTACGCCGAGTTCTCCGCGCGGCGCACCACGGTCTTCGGCGGGCTGCGCACCCACGCCGTCGGGCTGGTGGAGAACTCCATCCTGGACGGCCCGGTCCACGTGGCGGTCCGGCAGCGCGGCTGTGTCCGCTTCTGCTGGCTGCCGGCGGAGTCGCGCACCCCGCCGCCCTTCCACTGCGAACCGGCCCACTCGGGCGACCCCGGGCGCGTCGTCCCCAGGTTCACCAGCCGGACGTACGGCACCCCGGGCTACGCCCAGCTGGCGCCCGGATGCCCGCCGGAGATCCGGCGCGGCGCCGACGACGGCTCCGAACTCGGCTCCTTCCACGACCTGTTCCAGCCGCAGCGGGAGGACGGACTGCGCCGGCGGCTGGCCGAGTACCTCCCGGCCGGATCGGACGGCGACGTGCTCTTCGCCACCTGATCCCGCCCCGCCCGCCCGCCTGTTTGCCCGTCCGCCAGCCCGCCCCCGCCCGCCTGCCCCCGCCCGTCCCGCCCCACCCAGGAGGCATGCCCCTTGTCCGCCGACATCTCGCGCGTCACCTTCGACCCGGCCAAGCACTACTCCCGGATCGTCCACCAGCAGGGCCGGGTCACCCTGGACTCCGACGCCAACGAACAGACCGCCGTCCTGCTCCACTACCTGCGGACCGTCGTCGCCGACCTGCTCGGACCGAGCGCCGCCCCGCTGGCCGCGCCCGGCTTCACCGTCGCCCGCACGGACACGCCCAGGGACCTCGCCCTCGGCGCCGGACGGCTCTACGCCGACGGGCTCCTCGTCGAGAACGACGCCGCCACCACCTACCTCACCCAGCCCGAGGGATACGTCGACCCCGAGACCGCGCCCGTCCCGGACGGCCCCTTCGTCGTCTACCTGCGCGCCTGGGAACGGGAGATCACGGCCGTCCAGGACCCGTCGATCCGCGAGATCGCCCTCGGCATCCACGGTCCGGACACCGCAGCCCGCGCCAAGGTCGTCTGGCAGGTCGCCCTGCACGCCTTCGACGGCGAGGACCCCGGCCCCGGCGGAGCCGCCGACGCGCTCCGGCTCTGGCTGGACGGGCTTCACCTCCCCACCGGCCTGATGGCGGCCCGCGCCCGGTACGAGCCGGTCCCGCCCGGCGGACCGGGAGAGCCCTGCGCGATCGCGCCCCGGGACGGGTACCGGGGACCGGAGAACCAGCTCTACCGCGTGCAGATCCACACCTCGGGGGTCGGCGCGCCCGCCGGGGACGACACCGTGAGCCCCGTCGCACCGCCCCGCCGCGGCACGGCGAAGGACGCCGCGGAGCGGCCGCCCGCGGCCACGTTCGTGTGGTCCCGGGAGAACGCCTCCGTGGTGCTGCCCGTCGCCCGGATCGCCGGGCCGGTGGTCACCCTGGAGGAATGGGGCCGCGACAGCCGGCTCTCCCTGGACGTCGGCGACCTGGTCGAACTCGTCGACGACGCGACGGCCGTGCACACCGCGGACGAGGTGCCGGCCGGGCCGCCGCAGCGCATCCACCGCGTCCTGGCCATCGACCCTCCGGCCCGTACGGTCACCCTCGACGCCGACCCCAACGCACCCGCCCGCCCCGGTGGTTCACCGCCTCCCACGGTCAGCGGCGACCCGGAGCTGCACCCCCACCTGCGCCGCTGGGACCACCGCCCCGCCGGGACGGCGCACGCCCTGCCCGTGGTCCTCGACACCTGGATCCCGCTGGAGGACGGCGTGGCCGTCCGGTTCACCGGCCCGCCGCCCGGCCGCCCGGCACGGCCCGCCGGGCCCGCCCGGAAACAGCCGCCGGTCCAGGCCCGGTTCCGCCGCGGCGACCACTGGCTGGTCCCCGCCCGCACGGTCCCCGGCGACGTGCTGTGGCCGCAGGGCGAGGACGGCCCGGCCGCGGTCCGCCCGCACGGGGTGGACTACCACTACGCCGCGCTGGCGTACGTACCGCCCGGATCGGGGGAGCCGCACTCCCTGATCAGCACGTTCGCCCCCGCCGCGGAGCCGCCCGCCTCCGGGACCGCGCCGCCGCCCGGGCCGACGCCGTGACCGGCGAACCGGTCCGCGAGGTGCTCGGCCGTCCCGTCGCCCGCCTGGCCGCCCCGGACTCGGCCGCCGAACGCGAGGCCCGGGAGTGGGCCGGACCGCTCGCCCGGGGAGCCCCGCTTCCCGGCCGGCTGTCGCTCGACCTCACCGGCATACGCGTCCACACCGGTCCGGCGGCGGCACGTTCCGCGCGCGCCCTCGGAGTCCCCGCCTACACGGCCGGCCAGGACATCGTCTTCGGCGAGGGCCGGTTCCGTCCGGACACACCCGCGGGCCGGCACCTCATCGCCCACGAGCTCGTGCACGTCGCCCAGAACCGGCCCGACACCGTGCACTGCTTCGAGGCACCCGAACACCAGGACTTCGGCGACGCCGGACTCGTGGAACTGGAGGAATACCTGCGCACCCCCGAAGGCGCCGCCTTCGCCCGGGCCCTCGGCACCGCGGACCCGGCCGCCCGGATCCGCGAGGACGCCTTCTTCCGCGGCCGGACCTTCCGGGTCAACGGGGTGCCGCTGACCGCGGGGGACCTCCTCGCCATGGGCGGCGACTTCTACACCTCGCCCGAGGCACTGATGCACGCCGACCCCGGCGAACTCACCGAGATCCGCGACGCGATCCGCGAGGAGCGCTCCGGCGGCCTTCCGGGGGGCCGGGCCAACGAGCGCTACCAGAACATCACCCTGAAGTACATCGGGCGCGGCAAGCGGGCCGCGGCGGACACCTTCCTCGGCATGGCGCAGGTCAACGCCCCGCACTTCACACCGACCAACCGGGCCGCCTGGAAGGAGCTGCACACCCGCGCGCTGCGGCTGGCCCGGTCCGCGGGCGGCGACCCGGCCCGGATCCGGGAAGCGCTGCTCGTCGACGCCTTCGGTGGGCACTTCCTCACCGACGCCTTCGCCTCCGGGCACCTCTTCGACAAGAAGACCCTGGAAACGCAGATCGCCCTCTGGGTGTCCCGGAACCAGGTCACCCCGGCCAACCCGGAGATGCGGGCCTACTACGCCATCGTCGGGGCCGACATGCCCCAGCTGATCCTCAAGAACATCCACGACCGGCTCAACACCGAAGGAGTGGAGGTCACCAACCGGCTCGGGATGAGCTGGCGGGCGTTCGGCGACAGCCACCTCGCCGCCGGACCGCAGACCCTGCGCGTCGGCGCCTGGGCCGTGCTCGCGTCCCGCCGGCAGATCACGGACGCCGCCGCCGGTACCGCCGCCCGTAGTACCGCCGTCCGTCCCGGCGACCGGACCGTCTCGCCCGCGGACGACGACGCCCTGAGCGAGCGGGTGCTCGACCTGCTGCCCGACCAGGCCACGGTCGACCGCGTCACCGCCCTGGCCATCGGCTTCATCCCGGCGGCCGCCCGCGACATCACCGCGCTGATCCACCGCCAGCGGGGCGCGGGCATGCTCGAACTCAAGGCCCGCTGGGGCGCCCTGGGCACGCTCGCCGCCCCCGTCATCGGCGCGAACCTGGCCGTCGTATCGGATCCCGGCCGGGAGAAGGATCTCCTCCGCCTGGAGGAGGAACGGGGACGCGACGGCCGCGGCCCGGATGCCGCCACCCAGTTCCGGATCCTCGAATGGTGAGGCGCCGCCGGCGGCGGCGAGGAGACGGGCCGGGCGCCGCGACTTCACCCGCCCGAGCCGGTTCCGGAACCGGCAGGAAGGGAAGGCAAACCTGGCATGGCGACAGAAGGGGGAGAAGGGGGACGATGCCGTACGACACGTCACTTCCGGCGCCGGCCCTGCGGCTGCTCGGCACCTTCCGCCTCGAAACCCGCGGCCCCGACGGCCGCACCAGGACCGTGGCCGTCGAGGCTCCCGGACAGCGGGTCCTCGCCTTCCTGGGACTCCACCCGCCGGCCGGCCGGAGCGTCCTCGCCGGCACCCTGTGGCCGGAGGTCGCCGAGACGAACGCGCAGGGCAGCCTGCGCACCGCACTGTGGCGGCTCCGGCGAGGCGGCCCGGGCCTGATCGACAGCCGGGGCGAGACGCTCGCGCTGCGCGAGGACCTCACCGTGGACGTCCACTCCTTCGTCCGCACAGCCCTGCGCGTGGTCAACTCCGAAGGCGACCCCGGCGAGGAACCGGGCCTCGGCCTGCTCTTCGCCGGCGACCTGCTGCCCGGCTGGGACGAGGAATGGGTGGTCTTCGAACGGGAACGGCTGCGCCAGCTCCGGCTGCACGCCCTGGAATCGCTCAGTGCCCGGCTGACCCGCAAGGGCCGGCACGCCCTCGCCCTGGACGCCGCCCTCACCTGCGTGAGCATCGAACCGCTCCGCGAGAGCGCCCACCGGGCCGTGGTCGCCGTCCACCTCGCCGAGCACAACACCGTCGAGGCCGTCCGCCAGTACGGCGCCTTCCGCCGCCTGGTCCGCGCCGAGCTCGGCCTGGAACCCTCGCCCCGCTTCACCGCCATGCTCCCCACCGGACCGGCGGACCTCTGCTGACCGGCGGTGGCCACGGGGCCCGGAGACGATAGTGCGCCGGTAACCGGTCGATAGGGCCCGTTCCTAACGTCGTGGCCAGAAGAAGGAACACCACCGACCACCCGACACCGACACCGGCCTCCGCAGGAGCACTGATGCCCAAGATCACCTACCTCGCCACCGACCGCAGCAACGAGACCACGCTCGACCTCCCCGTCGGCACGAGCATCATGCGCGGCGCCATCTCCAACGACCTCGACGGCATCGTCGGCCAGTGCGGCGGCTACGCCCAGTGCGCCACCTGCCACGTCTACGTCGAGCCCGAGGGCCTGGGCAAGCTGGCGGAGCCGGAGCTGGAGGAGGACGAGATGCTGGAGTTCACGGCCTGCGGCCGCGAGTCCAACAGCCGCCTGAGCTGCCAGCTCACGGTCACCGACGAGCTCGACGGCCTGGTCGTCCGCCTCCCCGAGCGGCAGTGCCAGTGAGCGCGGCCACCGGGGCCGCACAGCCGGCCGCCACAGAGTCCCCGACCACCGCCGGGCACATCGTCGTCCTCGGCGCCGGCCAGGCAGGCCAGCAGACCGCCGCCTCCCTCCGCGAGCACGGCCACCAGGGCCGCATCACCGTCATCGGGGACGAAGGAGTCCTCCCCTACGAACGCCCGCCGCTGTCCAAGGCCTACCTCAAGGGCGAGGCGGACGAAGACCGGCTCTGGCTCCGACCAGAGACCTTCTACGAGCGCAACGCGATCGAGCGGGTCACGGGCACCGCCGTCGCCATCGACCGCACCGCCCGTACCGTCCGTCTCGCCGACGGCACCCTCCACCCCTACGACCACCTCGTCCTCGCCACCGGCGCCAGGCCCCGCACCCTCCCGGTGCCCGGCTCCGACCTGCACGGCATCCGCACCCTGCGCACCCTGGAGGACGCCCGCCTGCTCAGGAAGGACCTCGCCGGCGCCGCGCACGTGGTGGTCGTCGGGGCCGGGTTCATCGGCCTCGAATTCGCCGCGGCGGCGCAGGAACTGGGACACCGGGTCACCGTCGTCGAAGCCCTCGACCGGCCGCTGGCCCGGGTCGCCTCGGCCCCCACGGCCGCCCACTTCACCCGCGTGCACCGGGAACACGGCAACGAACTGCTGCTCGGCCAGGGCGTCTCGGCCTTCCACGGCGACGGGGAGGGCCGGGTGGCGGCGGTGGAACTCACCGACGGCCGCCGACTGCCCGCGGACCTCGTCCTGGTGGGCGCGGGGGTCATGCCCTGCACCGAACTGGCCGAAGCGGCGGGCCTCACGGTCGCCGGCGGCGTGGTCACCGACCACCGGCTCCTGACCGGCGACCCCCGGATCTCGGCCGTCGGCGACTGCGCGGTCTTCCCGCACCCGCGGGCGGACGCACCGCTGCGCATCGAGTCGGTGCAGAACGCCGTCGACCACGCCCGCCTGGTCGCCGACCGGCTCACCGGAGGCGTCCGCACCTACGACGACCTGCCGTGGTTCTGGAGCAGCCAGTTCTCCACGACCCTGCAGATCGCCGGGCTGGGCCACACCGCGGACTCCGAGCTCGTCCTGGGCGACCCCGACGGCGGTGCCTTCTCGGTCCTGCTGTTCCGCGACGGCGAACTGGTGGCGGTGGAGTCGGTCAACCGGCCCGCCGACCACATGGCGGCCCGCCGGATGCTCACCGGCGGCATCCTGCTCAGCCCCTGGGAGGCGGCAGCCGACGGCTTCACCCTCCGCGCCCACCTCAAGTCCCACACCACCCGCCGAGTCCCCGTCGCAGCCTGACCCCGGCCGGGAGCCTGTATCCACGGGCCTCCCGGCGGCGGCCGCCTGCCTCCCGGGTACCGGTCGCGGCCGTGCGCCGACGGGGGTACACCGGCTCTCGCGGACCATGTGTCCCTGGGCACAACGGGGGTTGATAATTTGTTGATCATGGGGAGAAACGCCTGGGTGACCAGGTCTCTGGGTGGGGGAGCGCTGCTGTTCGCGGTGTCGGCGCTGTGGACGCTCCTGTTCGGCTCGGCTGTTTCGGTGTACCGGCCGGACGTGGCCGTACTCGGGGCGGTGGCCCTGGCGCTGGCCGCCGGGTGGGTGTGGTCGGGTTCCCGGCCGATCCCGGTCACGCCACCGAGGCAGGTCGAGCCGGTACCGGCGCCGCCCGCGAAGCTGCCCTGGAGGCGGCCGTTGAGGGACTTCCTGCCCCTGCTGCTGGCCGTGGTGGTGGTCCTGCCCGCAACGGCCGTGGTCACCGAACTGGTGTCCCGCCCGGACGGCGTGGACTTCCAGCGGATCGCGGCGATACAGAAGGCCGGGGCCGAAGTGACCCGGGGGACCATCGCCGACGTCCACCGGGTGGACGGGAGACCGACCAAGGAGAAGGTGACCAAGGGCGACGCGACGGTCGAGGTGCCCCTGTACGCCCCGGGGGGCCGCGCGACGGACACCAGGCGGCTCGAAGTGGTCAACGGCCATTTCGAGTACCCGTACGGCATAGGCCGTACGCTCGATCCGGACGAGGCACTGCGCGACCTCCCGGGCGCGTCAGCCCTGGTGCTGCACGCTCCAACGGCACCCGAACTGGGCGGCGTCGTCGACGCTTCCGGCCGTGTCGAGCGTTACGTGGAGAAGGACTCGCTGTTCGCGTTCTCCCTCCCGTCCACGGCCACCCTGATCGGACTCGGGGTGGGAGCGGTACTGACGTTCTTCGGGTCGCTGCTGTTCGTCCGGATCCGCCCGTCCGACCCCGTCCTGCGAACCCTGCGCGAGGACGCCGCCGCCGGGGCGGCGCTGCCCGCCGTTCGGGCACGGATCCTCGCGGCACGGCGGAACGACCACACGACGTTCGGAACGGTGGACGGCACGGTCCGGGTGAGATCGGACCACAAGCTGCGCTTCGCGCTGGAAGACGGTTCCGAAGTGCTGATCGGCAATCGGGCGGTCGAGCCGGCCGGGCTCGCCCTCCTCGCGGCGCGCATGGGAGAACGGCCGGGCTGGCTGTGTGGTGCCCGGAACTGGCGGCTGATCCGCAACGGCGAACAGCCGGTCGTCTTCGTCACCGACGAGGGGGAGGTGGCGTGGCTGACAATGGACCGCACGGAGTTCCAGCGGGTCCTGGAGCCCGCCACGCAGGTGCAGCCCGACCCGGAACGCCGGACACGGCTCTCCCCCTGGCCCACCACGGTGGTGCCCGGGGCCCACTGGCCCTGGCTCGGGGGCATGGTGCTGTCCTACGGACTCGCGGTCCTCGTGCTGACGCTGCCGATGTCCTGGCTTGCCGCGGCGCTGAGCACCGCACTGGCCTTGGCGGTGGCCGTGGCGGCCTGCGTGGTACTGGTGCGCCGCAGGGCGGCCCTTTCCGACCGGACGGGCCGCTGGGAGGTCCGCGCGACCCGCGACCCCGAACTGGGCCCGGCCTGACGGCGGTCCATGACGGCGGGTGCGGCCGCCCCGCTCAGCCGAACACGCCCGCGAAGTACTCTCGGAGCTCCGCCACACCCGGCCGCGCCAACCGTGCCCCGACATACCCGTCAGGCCGCACCGCGAAGGCCGTCACCCCGTCCGCGACCCCGTACAGCCTGGCGAACTCGCCCCGCCCGTCGCGGTACACGGGCAGCAGCGTCCCTCCGGCCTGCGTCCCGTCCCCACCCTCCCCGTCCGCCCCGCTCACCGCGAACGCCTCCACCCGCCCACCCGACGACTCCCTTGCTGCGTCAACCAATTCGTCAGACCAGCCCTGGTCCGCCCCGCCTCCGCCGTCGTACAGCACCAGCACGTGCTCCCGTCCCCGCAGCACGTCGTACAGCCGCATCGGGTACCCGGCGATCCGGTCCGTCAGACCACCGCAGTCCGGGGCGCGGTCGCCCGGGCGGGGCCCGCCGCCGGCGCCGACCGTACCCGCCGGACCGACGACGGGACTGCCCCGGTACCCGACCAGCAGCTGCGCCTCGCGCAGCACCAGTGTGGCCGGATCGTCCATGTCCGCCTCCATGCCCTCCGTGGCATGCCGCACCGTCCGCCCGACGACCTCCTCGCCCACCGGCCGCCGCTCGGCGTCGTAGCTCGCCAGCAGACCGGCCCCGGCGGCCCCCTCGACGGCGAGGGCGAGCTTCCACGCCAGGTTCCAGGCGTCCTGGATGCCGGTGTTCATGCCCTGGGCGCCGGTCGGCGGGTGGATGTGCGCCGCGTCCCCGGCGACGAAGACGCGGCCCTCGCCGTACCGGTCCACGATGCGGTGGCTGATCCGGAACACCGAGGCCCAGCGCAGGGCCGACGCCGTGGTCGGCTGCGGCGCCAGCCGGTCCAGCACGGCCTGGATGTCGGCCAGTCCGGGGGCGGCGCCTCCCTCCAGACCGTGGGCGACACCGTCGGGACTCCCGCCCGCCGCCCCGCCCTGCTGCGCCGCCGACAGTTCGGGCGGCACCATCATCGACATCCGGTACCGCTTCCGGCCGGGCAGCGGGATGCACACGAGCACGTCGTCCACCGTGCCGTCCGGGCCCAGGTGCGAGGAGCGCACCGTGTACCCGTCGGGGACGTCCCAGTCGACCTCCACGTCGCCGAGCATGTACTCCTCGGGGAAGGCCCCGCCCTCGAAGGACAGTCCGAGCCCCTTGCGGACCGCACTGTGCGCGCCGTCGCAGCCCACCAGGTACCGGACCCGCAGCTCCTCCTCCATTCCCGCGGCCGAGACCAGCCGGCAGGTCACGCCCGAGGCGTCCTGGCCGAACGACACCAGTTCCGTGCCCCGCTCGATCCGCCCGCCGGAGCGCTCCAGGACCCCGGTGAGGATGCGTTCGGTCTCGTACTGCGGCAGGGCGGCGAAGCGGTACGGGACTTCGGGCGGCAGGACGAGGTCGAAGCGGCCCGCCGGGGCCCCGTTGACGTACGCCAGCTGACCGCGCAGCGGAACGGAGGCCTCCAGCGCCTCGCGGACGATCCCCATCCGGTCCCAGACCTCCAGCGTGCGCGGCTGGATGCCCACGGCCTTCGCGAAGGGGAGCCTCCTCACCAGCCGGTCGACGATCCTGCAGGAGACCCCGCGCCGCCGGAGTTCCACGGCGGCGGTCAGGCCGACCGGGCCGGCGCCGACCACGAGTACGTCCGTTGCGCGACTCTCTGCCACGACCGCCTCCGGGCGTGCGGCCCCCCGCGGATGGGTCCCCGGCACCATGGTCACCCGCCGTCCGGGGCCGCCGCCAGTCGAACACGCTCCGTGCTCGACGGCGCCGGCCCCGGCGGATCAGCGGGCGGTCAGCCGGAGCCGGGTCTCCACCTCGTGTTCGCCGGGCACGGTGCCGAGGTCCTGCACCGCGAAGGCCCGCTCCAGTTCCTCCCGCACGAGGCGGACCTGTTCGGCGGGGCCGTAGAGCTCCGCCGTCACCGGCGAATCCAGCGCCGCCGGTGCGGTGTCGGAGTCCTTGCGGGCCGATGCGTCCACCGTGAGCGACCACACGGTCGCCGCGCTCCCGCCGGAGGTGGCCCGTACCGTCCCGCCGGGGGCCGACACATCGGAGAACGAGTGGCGCAGGGCGTCGAAGACCACCTCGGCGGTTTCGTGGTCGCAGTCGGACAGGTGCAGGCTGACATGGTCGGTGCTTTCCCCGGCAGTCATCGCGAGGTTCCCTTCCACCGTTGGGCACACGGGCGCACGCCATCGTAGGGATCACCACGCCGTCCCGGCCGTAGCCACCACCGCACGCCGGAGCCATCACCCGTTCGCGTCACGACCGGGCGGACGCCCGCGCGGCCTACGACCGGCAGAGGAGGGCGATCCGCTCCAGTTCCGCCGCGAGCACCCCGGGGTCGCGCGGCCCGATGTGCGGCGCGGCGAAGGAGCGGACGCGGAAACGATTCCCCGGAGTGGTCTCGTCCGCCTCGCGGATCATCAGGTCCTGCAGCGGCAGCGGGATCGACCGGTCCTCGGTGAACCGCAGGAAGGTCCGCGGCACCCGCCCCCACCGGTCCGGCAGTCCGCGCGCGTCCGTGGCCCCTATCGCCGCCGACTCGTCCGGCTCCAGCAGCGACATCAGCATCCGGATCTCCTCGTCCGGGTAGTCGGCGGCCAGCGCCAGCTTCGCGGCCCGGAACACGGCGGGGTCGTTGGACCGCCAGTTGACCCGGTTCACGCCCAGCTCCGGCGGGGTCGGCACGGCCGGGATGCTGAACAGCGCGCTCCCCGCGTTCTCCGGCGTGAAGGCCAGCGAGACCACCGTGGGGTGCTTCGTGGGGCAGAAGGCGGAGGCGTACACCAGGTGGGCCAGCAGCTCCGGGACCCGGTTCGCGACGGCGTTCACGGTCACACCGCCCATGCTCTGCCCCACCAGCACCACCGGCCCGTTGCGCCGGACCCGCCGGACCACGGCCTCCACGTGATCGGCGAAGTCGTCGAGCGTGACCTTCGTGAGCGGCGACGGCTCGGTGCGCAGCCGCTCCGGGTCCTGCGGCGCCTGGTAGGAAGCGGGTACGTAGGCCTGCCAGCCGTGGCCGGGCAGGTCCACCGCCACGGCCCTGTGCCCGCGGATCCCCATCTCCGCCACCACCGGCTGCCAGGAGGCCGAGTTGGCCCCGGCTCCGTGCACGAACACGAACGTCGGCGGCCCGGACCGGCCGCCGGCCCGTTCCGCCGCCCCGGTCGCGGCACCCGCCGCCGGAGCCCCGGCCGCGGCTGCCCCCAGCGCTCCGGCCCCCGCCACCGCGGCCCGCAGCAGCGTCCGGCGCCCGTTTCCCCCGGCCGTCTCACCCGTCGTGCCCGCCACGTGCGTCCCTCGTATCCCGTGCGTCCCGCTCGTCCTGCCCGTGTTACCCGTCGGTTCGGTCATGTGCCGCATCGTAGATCCGGCCGGATCCGGCCTTTCTTCCCACCGAAACGATCAAGCCAACGAGCGGAAGGGGGCCCGGGGAGGGAGGTGGTGTCGACCGTCCCGCCGCGCCGGGGAGAGGATGGCCCCATGGAGACGACGGAGCTGGTGGAGCGGGCGGGCGTGCTCGCCGCCCGGGGCGTACGGCGCATCCTCGGCATCGCCGGGCCGCCGGGCGCGGGCAAGTCCACCCTGGCCGCCGCCCTCGCCCGGGCCCTCGGGCCGGCGCGGGCGGTGGTGGTCCCGATGGACGGCTTCCACCTCGCCGGGGCCGAACTGGACCGCCTCGGCCGCGCCGACCGCAAGGGCGCCCCGGACACCTTCGACGTGTCCGGATACACCTCCCTCCTCGACCGTCTCCGGACCCCCGGAACGGCCACCGTCTACGCCCCCGCCTTCGACCGCACCCTCGAGGAGCCCATCGCCGGGAGCATCCCCGTGGGCCCCGGCGTTCCCCTGGTCATCACCGAGGGGAACTACCTGCTGCACGACGCGGGGGAGTGGGCACGGGTCCGGCCCCTGCTGGACGAGGCGTGGTACCTCGCCCCCGACGACGGCCTGCGCGTACGGCGCCTGATCGACCGTCACGTCCGGCACGGCAAGGAGCCCGGCCACGCCCGTGCCTGGGTGACGCGCTCGGACGAGGCGAACGCCCGCCTGATCGCCCCCGGCCGGCACCGCGCCGACCTCGTCGTCGACGGCACGTGACACGGCCGGGGGCGCACGCCCGCGGTCCGTCAGGACCCGGGGCACTCCCGCCAGGCCAGGTGGTAGACGGTGCTGATGTCACCGTCGGTGGAGTCCATCGTCATGTAGCTGGTGGACGAGGGGGCCGAGGTGCCCTTGCGCACCCGCAGTTCGGTGTTGATGTTGAAGTTCCGCTGCACCCCGCACGGTGCCCACACCAGCTGCGCCCAGTCGGTCGTGTCGGTGGCCTGCCAGTTGTCCTCGTACGGGCCGTTGAACGCGTGCTCCCGCGCCGCCGTCTGCGGCGATCCCTGGAAGTAGTACGAGGCCTTCGTGGTGCTGCTCGCGCCGGGCGCGAGGGAGGCGTAGCCGCGGTAGTCCGCGCTGGCGATCGCATAGGTGAACCCGTGCGGCACGTGCACGATGAGGTTGAGCTGGCAGTTTCTGCGCGCGGCGGTCGTCGGCGCGCCGCCGCCGACCTGTGCGAGGTACTGGCTGTAGGTCACCGTGAAGGCGGTGTTGTCCTGGGACACGGCGACGGCGGCGGTGTCCTTGGGACACCCGGACCCGTTGACCGTCGCGACCTCGATGACGATCCGGTCCGGCGGCGTGTCGGTGATCACCGAGGTGTCGTGCTGTGCGGGCAGGGCCGTTGCGAGCAGTACGCCGATCGCGCTGCTCACCAGAACTCCTCCGGCCATGACTCTCCAATCCGCTGCTACGGGAAATGCGGGTGAAGTGGGGGGCGCACAGCCGGCGGAAGCTGGCGGGTGGTGCGGGCGCGCGCCATGGGCATGGGGTCATGCACATGACAAGATTCATCGCATCCGGCGCCCGTGAGGAGCAGCACCCGGACAGCGGAATCGTAGGCTCCCCCACCGCCCCGGACCAGCGCGCAGTTTGGCCATTCCCCGGCCCTGCAGGACCGGGGCGATTCCGGCGCCGGTCCGTCCGTCAGCCGGTCGTTCCGGCCGGGGCCGTGCGGCGGCGGGGGCGGCCGCGGTTGCGGCCGCGGCGGGTGCGCAGCCGGCTCGTGCGCAGCCGGTACGCGGTCTCCGGGTCCCGCTCGGCGAGTTCGGTGAGTGCCGGGTGCCACCTCAGCACGGCCACGTGTGCTTCGAGGAGCTCCTGCAGGCTGCCCGTCCTCTTCCTCTGTCGGCCGTACAGGCCGAACCAGACGAACTGGGCGACCAGAGACCACCAGATCACCCATCCCGCGGTCCGGTCTCCCGGCCCCGTTGGCGGGATGGCCATCAGCACGACCGTGGTGTACACCTGCCATCCGAGCAGCAGCCACACTCCGGCGGTGGCCAGGGCGGAGCTGCGCATCTGCTCGGGCAGGTGGGCCCACAGCCTGGCGAGGGCGGTGATGTGGAAGTTCTTCCGAGCCGTCTGGAACGCGCTGTCGTTGAACGCGATGTTCCCGAGGGGCGTGGGCGCCGTTCGACGGCGCAACGCGTCGAGTACGGCGTCCGGCAGCGGGTGCCCGGCGCTGCGCCCGGGGTTGGAACCGGCCGGGGTGAGGGACAGGTTGCCGCGGTGGTTGACCGTCACCAGCCCGTCGAGCAGCAGCCGCGCTCCGGCGGCCGCGACGTCGTCCTCGCCCCACCAGCGCTTGGCGGCTGCGTGGTACGGCTCCACCACGAGCGCCGCGCAGCGGTCCACCGCCATCTGGAGCCACCGCCGTTGCCGGACCCCGTACAGGCCGAGCATCCCGTACAGCAGTGCTGTGACGGGAAGTTCGACGCAGGCGATGACGACGGGGTCCATGCGCCGAGGGTAGGACGGGCACTCCACGCCCGTACATTCGATATCCGGGTGCCCGGATCCTCAGGAAGTTCTCATCCGGCACCCAGCCTCCGCTCAGCCGAGGCTCCCACGATGAGCTCCGTCGACCGGAACTGCCGGTCGAGAGCACGGAGGGTGTCCATGAACAACGTCCGCAAGCGCGCGGGGATCGCCGTCGGCGCGGCCCTGGCCGGTGTCGGCCTGGTCTTCCCGGCCATGGCCTTCGCCGAGGACTCCGGAAAGCCGGCGGCCGCCTCGGAGGCCCAGCCGGTCCCGAAGAAGGAGAAGGCCGCCGAACGGCACGAGCAGCGGCAGAAGGAGCTGGCCGAGTCGCTCGCCAAGGACCTCGGTGTTCCCGTGGAGAAGGTGACCAAGTCCCTGGAGAAGTTCCGGGCCGCGCAGCGCGAGGAACACAAGAAGGGCGCCGAGGGGCGTGAGGCGCTTCCGAAGGACCGCCGCGACATGCGGCGTCCGGACCCGGCCGAAATCCGGGAGAGGCTCTCCGAGCGCCTCGACCAGGCCGTCAAGGACGGCAAACTGACCAAGGCCCAGGCGGACGCGATCCTGGCGGCGGCCGAAGCCGGTGTCCTCCCGGGCCCGGCCGGCGGCCACCCCTTCAAGGCCCGCTGACCGCAGTCCCCGTACGTCCCGGCGGCGGGCCGGCCGGTACGGCAGCCTGCCGCCGGTGGGAGTGCGCCGGGGCGGGGCCGACTGACCGACTGCGGTCAGGGCAGGGCGCGGCGGCGCGGGGCTCGGCGGCGCGGGGAACGGAGGGGGCCGGTGCCGTCGGCCGCCTTCACCGCGAGCGCGGCCGGGCCCTCCGCCCGCGCGGCCGGCCGAGGTACTCCCGGACCGCTGCGCCACCTCAGGGGTGGCCGCGGCACCCCGCGTGCTCCGGCGCCACTCCGGAACCGCGGCTCCGGCACTCCTCCGGCACAGCTCCGGCACTGCACCGGCATTCCTCCGGCGCCGCTCTGGCGCCGCTCCGGCACTGCACCGGCGCCGCCGTCGGGCCGGCGTGTTCAGACCCCCGCCAGCAGCGCCCCCAGCGCCTCGGCCGTCGCCGGATGCGCGGTCAGGAGCGCTGCTCCCGCAGGGTCGCCGCCGGACGGCTCCCAGGAGCCCTCACAGCCCAGCAGTGCCGCCACCGCGTCACATGCCGCCGGATGGGCGGCGAGCAGCGCGCCCGCCGGGCCGCGCTCGGCGCGCCGTGCCGGACGTACGTGCTCGGGACCGGCCGGCTCCCGCCACGGCGGCACCCACGCGTCCAGCTCCGCGAGCCGCGCCGGGAAGATCCGCCCCGCCTCCCGGACCAGCAGCGGCGCCAGGTCCGCGCCACCCGCCCGGAGCGTGCCGATCAAGGTCGGCAGCCACGGCAGCAGCACCGGGTCGGGCAGTCGCCCGAAGGCGTTCGACACGGCTTCCACCACGAAGTCGGCGAGCCCCGGCACCGGTTCCAGCGCCTGCACGAACCCGCTCAGGTAGCGCGGGTAGGCGGGCACCACCAGCGGATTGCCCAGCAGTTCGTCGCACATGGCCCGGAGCTCCGCGCGCGACAGCCGCCCCAGGTGGGTCCGGGCCGCCCACAGCAGTGCCGTCTTCGCCGGGTCCTCCGGATGCGACTGAGCCACCGCCAGCTCCAGCTGCGTCCGGTCGCAGCCGAGGGACAGCGCCAGGCCCTCCATGCCGAACAGGAACCCCAGCGTCGCCGCGACCTGGCGGAGCGTCGCGTCCTCGTCGGTGAACACCGTGGGCAGCAGCGTGCAGTAGTGCGCGTACCCCGTCTTCACGAAGGACTCGATCCACGACGGCAGCACCGGCTCGCTGGTGCGGTAGAACGCGAGCAGCCGACGCACCCGGCGCAGCACCTCCGGCGCCCCGTCGACGTTCCGCTCGGCCGACAGCACCTCCAGCGCCCGCACGCCCAGCTCGTCCGCGAGCCGGCGGCTGCCCAGGTACAGGGTCGCGTCCTCCACGGCCTCCAGCACCGTCGCCGCCGTGGCCTGCGGCGCGTACGCCGTGCGCCGCAGCCGCTGTTCCAGGACCTGCTCGATGCTGACGCCCTCGTAACCCAGCTCGATCAGCGCCCGCTGGTGGGTGCCCAGCGACAGGTCCCAGGATTCCTGGATCGGCCGCTCGCCGAGCCGCCGTTCGCCCATGACCGTCCGGGCGGCACCCTGCGGCAGCAGGTACCGCAGCATCCACAGCACGTCGGAACACCGCTCCAGTTCAGGCCGGGAGGCGATGTCCAGCAGCGCCCGCTGCACACCGCGCTGCTGGAGTTTCAGGCCGAGCGGAGCCAGCCGGTCGTGTACGTCCCGTGCCAGCGGAGGCAGGGCGTCGTACCCGACCTGGCCGGTCCGGTCACCGCCCATCATGATCTCCACGAGCCGGCGCACGTCGCGCCGTCCGGGCACGGAGTCCTTCTCGATGCAGGTCACCGCCGCGTCCTGGAAGTCGTACGGGGTGGGCTTGGCCCGGTCCCGCATTCCCGCCAGCAGGATCGACGTCTCGAACACGGCGATGGCGTCCGCCGTCGAGGCCAGGTACCCGTTGCGCCGGGCCGCCCGCACGACCTCCACCGACCAGCCGAGCAGTTCGGACTCGTCCAGCCGGTCGAGGACGGGGGGCCGTTGGAGGAAGCCGGTCAGCCGGTCCGCCGGCACCCCCGCCTCCGCCTCCGCGGCGGCGGCAGCGGCGGGCACGGCACGGGCCCGCCCGCCGGCCTTCGGCTTCTTCGCACCCGCCTGCCCGGCCAGCCGGTACGGCTCCACCCGGGTCCGCTTCAGCTGCTTGGCCCACTCCGACGCGGCGATCGACACGGACCCGGCCGCCAGGCCGAACTGCGCCTCGATCGCCGCATGGCTCGACGGGATCAGACCGTGCTGCCACGTGGTCGCCGTCCGAGGCCCGATCTCGAACGTGTCGGCGCCGTGCACCCCGAACTCCGCGACGCGGCTGGCCGCGTGGAAGGCACCGCACACGTAGATGCAGTCCGCGGGGTCGGCACCGGTCGCGGCCAGGTGCTCGCGCATCCTGGTCCACATGTAGCGCTCGCGGTCCTCGTCCACCCGCACCCGGTGCGGATCGCCGGGCGCCAGGCGCCGGAACAGGCTGCCGATCAGCAGCATGACCTGGCGGTAGGCGTCGTGGTCGGCGTCGCCGAGCGGCAGTTCGACGTACTGGTGCCACCACTCCGACCAGTGCCGCACCCGGCCGTGCCGCAGCAGGTGCTCCTCCAGTTCGGCGAACCGCGGGCGCAGGTCGCCGATCTCCACGCCGACCGCGTCGCCGTGCAGCGCGGAGTCCTCCCCGTCGGGCGGGGTGTCCGGACCGGTGTGTGCGCCGGAGCCGGTCCCGCGCGCGTCCCACTGGAAGACGTGGTCCGAGGAGCGGTCGACGAGGACCAGCTCGACCCCCGGCGTGTCCAGGGCGTACGCGATCGCCTGGTACTCCGCCGACGCCTCGGTGACCGGGGCGACCACCGACAGCGGTGCCCACTCGGCGGGGAAGCCGGCCGTCTCGGTCGCGAACGCCTGGACGGCCACCGGCAGCCGGCAGTTGCGCAGCTCGGTCAGCAGCGGAGCCATGTCCTCGCACAGCTCCAGGTACACCACCTTCGGCTGCTTCTCCCGCAGGCGGCGGGCCATGGCGAGCGCCGAGGCGGGGGAGTGGTGGCAGACGGGGAAGATCTCCAGCGGCTCGCGCACCGCCCGGTCGACGTCGTCGACGATGCCGAGCAGGATGCCCTCCAGCGCGGCGGGCCCGTCGGCGAAGGCCGCGGCCGCCTCCTGCAGCCGGCCGCGCAGCGCCTCGAAGGACCCCTTGTGACCGCCGCTCACGACAGCGTGGCGATCGCGTCGCGGCCGCCCTCCAGGAACTCCGGCCAGCAGCCGCCCTCCTCCTTGCTGCGCGGCTCGACGACCCCGTGCAGGTACTTGTTCAGGATGGCCAGGTCCTCCGGCTCGCGCCGGGCCAGCGAACCGACCAGCGAGGACGCGAGCGTACGGGCCGTCAGGGCGCGTTCGCCGAAGAAGGTGCCGTGCAGGATCGCGTCCTCGAGCACGCCGATCTGTTCGGCGGTGGACAGCGCCGACTCCAGCTTCTCGTCGTCGCTGCCGGCCGCGGCCGACGAGGCGCGCAGGTCGGCGAAGCTCTGCAGCAGCACGTCCAGCAGGGTCGGCGGTAGGTCCAGCTCGATCCGGTGGCGGCGCAGCAGCTCCTCGGTGCGGAACCGGACGATCTCCGCCTCGCTCTTCTTGTCCGTCACCACCGGGATGCGCACGAAGTTGAAGCGCCGCTTGAGCGCCGAGGACAGGTCGTTGACGCCCCGGTCACGGCTGTTGGCGGTGGCGATGACCGAGAATCCGGGCTTGGCGAAGACGATGTTGTCCCCGCCCTCCCCGTCGAGCTCGGGCACGGAGACGTACTTCTCGGAGAGGATCGAGATCAGCGCGTCCTGGACGTCGCTGGTCGAGCGGGTGAGCTCCTCGAAGCGGCCGATCGTACCGGTCTCCATCGCGTTCATGATCGGCGAGGGGATCATCGACTCCCTGGACTGCCCCTTGGCGATCACCATGGACACGTTCCACGAGTACTTGATGTGGTCCTCGGTGGTGCCGGCCGTGCCCTGCACCACCTGCGTGGAGTTGCGGGAGATCGCGGCGGCCAGCAGCTCCGCGAGCCAGCTCTTGCCGGTGCCCGGGTCGCCGATCAGCAGCAGCCCCCGGTCGGAGGCGAGGGTGACGATCGAACGCTCGACGAAACTGCGGTCGCCGAACCACTTCTGCGAGATCTCGCGGTCCAGGCCGTCGGAGCGCTCGGAGCCCAGGATGAACAGGCGGACCATCTTGGGGGAGAGGCGCCAGGAGAAGGGCTTGGGGCCGTCGTCGACGGACTCCAGCCAGTCCAGCTCCTCGGCGTACTTGATCTCGGCGGGTGCGCGCAGCAGATCGGACATGGAAGGGCCTTTCCGAAGAAGAACAGGAAGAGGAAGAAGAAGAGGTTTAGGCGAGGAAGGACTTGAGCTCGTGCACGAGCTTGCGGATGTGTCCGGAGAGCACCGGCGTACCCAGGTCCTTGAAGCGCTCCCGGAACCACGGGTTGACGCTGCCGCGGCCGGAGCTGGTGACGGACCCGACGGGGATGAACTTCGCCCCGGAGCGGTGGACGGCCGCCATGCTCTCGAACAGCTTCTCGGACTGCCATTCGTAGAAGTCGGAGATCCACACCACCACGGTGTTGCGCGGCTCGGCGATCTTCGGCTGGGCCAGGGCCATCGCGACCGTCCCGTCGGTGCCACCGCCCAGATTGGTGCGCAGCAGCGTCTCGAACGGGTCGTGCACCCAGGGCGTGAGGTCGAGCGCCTGCGTGTCGTACGCGATCAGGTGGACGTCCACCTTCGGCAGCCCGGCGAAGATCGACGCCAGGATGGTGCAGTTCACCATCGAGTCGACCATCGAGCCCGACTGGTCCACGACCACGATCAGCCGCTGGGGCGTGGTCTTGCGTGCGGTGTGCCGGTAGTAGAGGCGGTCGACGTACAACCGCTCCTCCTCCGGGCTCCAGTTGGTGAGGTTCTTCCAGATGGTGCGGTCGAGGTCGAGGTTGCGGAACACCCGCTTGGGCGGCACCGACCGGTCCAGCGCTCCCACGGTGGCCTTCTCCACCTGGGTGCGCAGCACCTCCGCCACCTCGTCGACGAAGCGGCGGATCAGGGACTTGGCGTTCGCCAGGGCCACGCCCGACAGGTTGTCCTTGTCCCGCAGCAGCTGTTCGATCAGCGACATGCTCGGGGTGAGCCGCGCGGCGAGCGCGGGGTCTGCCAGGACCTCGCGCAGGCGCATCCGCTTCACCAGGCCGGCCTCGATGGCGCCGAGTTCGGGGCCGATGGCCGGGATCAGCCGGCTGAGGTCCGGGCCGGCGCCCCGGCCGCCGGTGCCGGTGGGCCCGGCCCCGCGGCCTGCGGTGCGCCCCGCGGCCTGCCCCGCTCCGCGCCCGCCGCGGAGCTCGCCGGGCCGGCAGCCGAGCGCACGCTCCAGCCAGTCCGCGTCGGACTGCCAGCGCGCCAGCTGCCCCGCGGAGACCGGGCCGGAGCCGGAGGCGTACACGTTGAGCAGCACCTTCGACACCAGTGCGGCGCGGCGCACCTCCGCGGCCCGGTCACGGGCACCGTCCTCCTCAGGTGCGGGCGCCATCAGTCCGTCGAACTCGGCGGCCAGCTCCGGGTGCCGCTGCACGACCGAGTCCACGGAGGCGTTCGGGTCCAGCAGCGCGGCCGGCAGACCGATGTCCTCGACGACCGCGAGGCTCGCGGATTCCAGCGGGGCCTGCTCCTCGTGGTCGAAGAGACGGGCCAGGAGCCGCCAGTACAGCACCTGCCGGCGGTTGTCGTGGGGGTCGGCCGCCCCGGCCGGGCCGTTCGCCACGGTGCCCGGCACGTTCTCGTTCTCCGTCATTTCCGCAGCAGCCTTCCCGCCCGCTCCCGCAGCACGGCCACGGCGTCGGTGGCGGCCTTCTCGGCCTTCACCCCGGCCTTGTCCGCAGTGCCCCCGGCCCAGCCGCCCGCGTGCACCGCGACCGCCTTCCTCCGCACGGTCGCCTCCACCGCCAGGGGCTGGACGCGGAACGCCCCTGCGTCCCAGCGCAGCAGCCCGATGCAGGCACCGGACGCGGCGACCGCCGCCGGTGTGAGCGGGCCCGCGACCGGAATCCGGTCCGTGTCCACCGCCAGCGGTTGCCCGGCCACGGTGAACACCAGAGCCTCCTCGCCCTCTGCCGCGCCGGCGTCGCCGTGCCCGCCCGCGCCCGTGGCCCGCCTGACGGCGTACCCCTCCAGGAAGACGGGCACGGCGATCCGGGCCGGATGCCGGTCCAGGGGAGCGGTCGCCGCGGCGGTCGCGCCCGGCAGTGCCACCCGGGCCGTGGCGAACGCGTCGACGGGCTCGCCCGGACGGGCGTGCTCATCACTCCAGACCAGGTCGCCCTCGGCGGTGACCGGCATTCCGGTGAGCTCCATCGAACGCCCCTCACCGACGGCGGCCAGCAGCGACAGGTGGGGGCGGAGCAGCTGCCAGACACCCGCCCCGACGACGGTGTCCGGCTTCGGCACCGACACCCCGGCGCGCACCACCCGGGACGCGGAACCGTCCGCGGGCTCGAACACGGCGTGGACCTGGGCCTGTGCGGCGGTCGGGTGCTCCTGCAGGTCGACGCCCAGGGGCAGCAGGCGGCCCGTGGCCGTACCGGTGACGTCCGGCCCGGCCGCGCCGGGCACGGTCAGCAGCATCGCCCGCGACCACAGGTCCGCCCAGCGGCGCACCGGCACCCGCTCCAGGGACGCCCCGGGGCAGGACGCGGCGAGCTCGGCCGCGAAACCGTCGAGCAGCGTGGCCAGCCGCCGCAGCGCCGGTTCGGGCAGCATCGCGGACACCACCGGAGCCGCCCCGGACACCACCTCGTGGTCGATGCCCCGCCACCCGCAGCGCGCCAGGTCGGACAGCCAGGACCGGGCCGCGGCCAGCACGTTCACCCCGGTCCCGGGCACCGGCACGGGGAGGGAGTCCTCCGCACCCGCGGGCCGTCCGGCCGTCTCCGCGGCCCGGACCGCCAGCGCGTCGTGCACGGAGCCGAGCAGCGCCGTACGCGCGGCGGCGAGCGCGAGGAAGTGGTCCTCGCCCGCGGCTCCCGCCGCGGCCTTTCCGGCGGCCTCGGCCACCCGCGCGGCCAGCGGTGTCCCCGCGACCGCGTCGGCGAGCGCGGCCAGGCCCGCCGCCTCCCCGGCCCGCGGCCGCAGCAGGCCGGCGGTCAGCGCCCGGTCGAAGCCGTCGACGGCCTCCAGCGCCTCGTCAAGACCCTCGTCAAGCCCTTCGGCGAGCCCCCCGGCATGTCCCTCCACGGGTCCGGCCGAGAGCCCCGTCTCCTCCCCTGCGCCCGGTTCGGACGCGACCCGGGGGACACCCGGGGCCGCTGCCCGGGTCGGCGGGAACCACTGCATCTCCGGCAACGGCGCCGTGGACGGGGCCAGTTCCAGATAGGACAGGTGCCGCAGGAACCGGCTGAAGACCTGAGCGGCGGGCTTGCCGGCCGCCTGCGGCGGGCGTGCCGCGGTCATCTCGGCGGTGATGCCCGCGGCACTCGGCTCCCCGTCGGCCGGCTCCGCCTTCAGGTACCGGGCGACACGCCCGGCGCCGTACTGCAGCACCGCCTCGTTGACCAGGGCCCGGATGTGGTTGCAGAACGACCCGCGGGCGCCGCCGCACGGCCGGTTGTTGTTGGTGCTGCACGCGAAGGCGTACGTACCGGCCTCGACCGACGAGACGTAGACCCGGCCGATGTCCGAGCCGCTGGACACCACACCCTGAAGACGTCCGTCGGCCAGCTCGACGAACGGAACCTTGGCGAGTTTGCGCGGCCGGGCGGGCGCCGTCACCCGCGCCGTGCTCGACCTCTCCCAATCTGACAACGCACCATCTCCCATGCACAAAACAGCACTTCAGTGCCGCACCGGCGGAACATGAACGAACATAGGGGCGACCACTGACAACGCCGTCCGGGCTGTGCACCGGGCACCTCGGCGGGACCGGACCCGATGTTCGGAAACTAAAGAAAAGGTCTAAAAAAAGATTCCAGAAGGCATGTCTCACGGGCCACACTTCCCTCATGACCGGTCGTGACTTCGGTGAACAGAGAGACCCGGGCGGACCAGGGCACGGCGTGCCCGGGTTCGGGCCGCCGCCCCCGGCGTTCGACCCCGGGGGAAGGAGCCGGCCGCCGGCCCGCCGCCCCGCGGTGCTGATCGCGGCGGTGGTCGCGGCCGTGCTGCTCGTCGGAGGGGGCGTGTACGCCGCGACCCTGGCCGGCGACGACGGCCGTGACACCGCCGGAAAGCCCACCGCCCAGGGTTCGGATCCGGCCACACCGTCCGCCACCCCGTCGGTCGACAAGGGCGACGGCGACGGACCCGGCGGCGGCCCGGAGACCTACGACCCCAACGCCGGAATCAAGGCGGGCGAGGCACCGGTCTGGGTGGTCGCCAACCGGACCGAACTGACCCGTTCGGGTGCCACGCAGCACGGCCCGTGGCGGGTCGGCGACGCGGTGGTCAGGGCGATGTACCGGGAGGTCGTCGCCCACGCGGTCACCGACGGCAAGGAGAAGTGGAAGGTCTCCCTGGAGACTCCGATGTGCGGAGTCCCGCAGGCCCCGGCCGCGGGCGGGAAACTGGTCGTCGCGGTCCTGGAGAGCACGTCCAAGGGAGCCCACTGCACCCACCTCCAGCAGATCGACCTCACCACCGGCAAGACCGGCTGGAAGACCGAGGTGCCACAGGAGAACCCTGCGGACCGGTCCCTCGAACTCCAGCTGGCGATCTCGGGGGACACCGTCGCCGCGGCCCGCTCGGCCGTGATGAGCGGTTTCTCCGTGACCGACGGGAGGAAGCTGTTCGGCACGTCGAAGACCGGCAACTGCTTCCCCACGGGCGTCGGCGGGGGCGCCAGGCTGCTCGTGCTGCGGGGCTGCCCCGAGCCGGACAGACCCGGCGGCGGCCTGCAGGCCATGATCGAGGAAGCGGACCCGCTGACCGGCGCCCCCAAGTGGAGCCACCGGTACGAGAAGGGCTGGACCATCGGCCGGGCCCTGTCCGTGGACCCCCTGGTGGTCGCCGCGTACCACAGCGGGCAGAAGGTCTGGAGCATCACGGCGTTCGCCCCCGACGGCAAGGTCCGTTCCCGGACCGAGCCGAAGTTCGGGGTCACCGGCCGGTGCAACGGCTGGGGAGACGGGACCAACGGCCTGCACTACTGCCACGCCGCGGCTGCCGACGCCGACACGCTCTACCTCGCGGCCGGCAAGGCGGGACGTGAACTAGGCATCGACACCACCGACGAGGTCGTCGCCGTCGACCTGAACACCGGGCAGGAGAAGTGGCGTGCGGCCGCCCCCAAGGGGCGCGCCATGTGGCCGCTGGCCGTCGCCGACGGCAAGGTCACCGTCTACCTCGCACCCGCCACGGGCCAGGCGGCCGCCGTCGCCACGCTCCCGACGGCCGGCGGCGCCCCGCAGGTGGTGCTGCAGAGTCCGGCGGCCGCAGCGGGAGCCGAGGCCGTCTTCTACCCGTTCCACGTGCGGGTCGCCTGGTCGGAGGGACGGCTGTTCCTGCTGAAGGGCAGCGTGACCAGCCCCGAGGCCAAAAAGGTGGACCACGCCCTCCTCTCCTTCGGCAGGCAGTCATGACAGGACAGCAGCCCCCTCAGCCCGGCCCGCAGCCGCAGCCGTACGGACAGCAGCCGTACGGACAGCAGCCGTACGGGGAGCAGCCGTACGGGCAACCCCCGTACCAGAACACCCCGTACCAGGACACCCCGTACGGGCAGCCCCCGACAGCCGGCTCCTTCGGTCCGCCACCGCCACCGCCACCGCCACCGCCGCCACTGCCCCTGCCGTCTCCGGCTCCGCCGACGCCGCCCCCACCGCCTCGGCCGCGGAACGGCACCGGCAGGCGGACCACCCTGGTGGCGGTCTGTTCCGCGGCAGCGGTGCTCGTCACCGCCGTGGTCACTGCCGCCGTGGTCCTGACCGACGAGGCGGGCGGCGGCCGGGCGGCGGGCGGCAGCAGTCCCGCGCCGTCCGCCGCCGACCCCTCCAAGCCGTCGATCGCGGGCTGGAAGACCGTGGTCAACCCACAGCACGGCACCGCCTTCGACGTCCCGCCCGACTGGGAGGTCGCCGCCCCCACCGTGTTCAGCGGCTACGAGGACCGCGCCGACCCGAAGAAGGTGATCATCGGGCACACCGCGCCCGCCTTCCACAAGTCCAAGTGGTGCAGCGTCGACTCGAACGGCGACGGCATGATCAGCGACTTCACGCTCGCATCGGCCGGCAGCAAGGGGGCCGACGGTGCCACGGACACCGACGACGTCGCCCGGAAGACCGCCACGGCCTGGGTCTACGGCGCCTACGCCCAGCCAGACAAGTCGGCCGTGAAGTGGGACGACCCGGTCCCGTACACCACCAAGTCCGGTGTGCGGGGCAGCTATGTGAAGGCCCGTTCGGAAGGCGTCCGGCGCACCCACAAGTGCGCCGGCGACGGCCAGGCCGTCGCCTTCGGCTTCAAGAACTCCAAAGGCGACTTCGTGGCCTGGGACTTCTACGGCCGGACCGGCGTGCCCGGCGCCGTCACCGACGAAACGATCATGAAGATCCTGAGCACGGTCCGCCTGGCCGGCACCCCCTCCCCGCACCCGTTGCTGCCCTAGAGCTTGTCGTCAAAGTGATCTTGGATTGTGGATCATGGAGGGGTGATACGCCGCCATGAACTGTCCGATGCCGAGTGGGAACTCATGCGGCCGCTGCTGCCCCGGCCTGTGCTGGGGCGGCCGCGGCTGGACGACCGCACGGTCCTCAACGGGATCGTGTGGAAGTTCCGCACCGGGGTCGCCTGGCGGGACGTGCCCGACCGGTACGGCTCCTGGACCAGCCTCCACACACGATTTCGCAGGTGGGCGGCGGACGGCACGTTCGACCGGATGCTCCAGGCCGCGCAGGCGAAGGCCGATGCGGCAGGAGACATCGAGTGGCTGGTGTCGGTCGACTCCACTATCGTCCGCGCCCACCAGCACGCGGCCGGCGCCCGAAAAGGGGGCACCGCAGCCCGGCCCTCGGCCGTTCCAGAGGCGGACTGACCAGCAAGATCCACTCGCCTGCGACGGAGCGGGCCGACCTCTCGCCTTCACTCTGACCGGCGGGAACACCAACGACTGCACCCAGTTCACCACGGTGATGGACGCGATACGAGTTCCCCGGATCGGGCCGGGCCGACCGCGCATCAGGCCTGACCACGTCATCGGCGACAAGGGCTACAGTTCGAAGGCCATCCGTACCTGGCTGCGGCGCCACGGCATCACGCACACGATCCCGGAACGGTCCGATCAAGTCCGCAACCGGATCCGGCGAGGCAGCCGGGGCGGTCGGCCGCCTGCCTTCAACAAGCAGGTCTACAAGCACCGCAACGTGGTGGAACGGTCCTTCAACCGGCTCAAGCAGTGGCGCGGCATCGCGACCAGGTATGACAAGACCGCCCAGTCCTACCAAGCAGCTGTCACCCTCGCATCGCTCCTGATGTGGGCCTGACACTTTGACGACAACTCCTAGCGGCGTTGGCGATGCAAGGGTCCGTCGGCTGCCACGAGGCCGGCCGTGAATCTCAGCCCGGGCCGCAGGTCAGCCCGGTGCTGGCGGGCTTTCGGGAACCGGGACGACGAAGACCGCGCGGCGGTGCCGGTCGGTCACATAGGCGCGCTTGCCGTCCGCGGCGATAGCCATCGTCTGGGGCTGGGCGGCGGACCATGAGGCGGGGCAGCAGGTGACTTTGTGCGTGGTGGTGTCGAATACCACGACGTTGTGATCGGCGCTGGGCTTGCTTCCACCTTGTGCCACGTAGAGGCGGCGCCCGTCTGGCGTGATGACCACGTCTCTGATGGGACCCATCATGGTGATGTCGAAGACGAACCCCGTCACTTTATGGGTCGCCAGGTCGATTACCGACAGAACTTCGCTGCCGTCCAAGGGCACGTAGGCACGTTTACTGTCCGGTGTGATCGCCATCGCGTCAAGGCGCGAAAAAGGCAATGTGTCCACTGTGTGGGTGGCGAGGTTGATTACGACCGGACTGCCATCGAAGAAGCTCACGTAGGCGCGGCGGCCGTCTGGGGTGATCTCCACTCCGCTCGGGTCCGAAGGCAAAGTGATTCTGGCGGTGATTGTCAAGGATGCCGTGTCGATGACGGACACCTCACCCGAAGGGCTGCCACCATGAGAGACCAGTGCGTAAGCCTCGCGCCCATCCGGAGCGAGTGCAACGCCATTCACGGATGGGAAAGGGTTGTCAGCACGGATCTTGGCGACCACCTGGTTCGTGGCGATGTCGACCACCGTCACGTGCCTGAGCGTGGTCACATAGACGTGGCGCCCGTCCGGGGTGACGGCCACATCATTTCCGAGACCGAAGCCGTCGACGTCGATTTCGGTGATGACCGCGCCGGACGCCGTATCGATCACACTCAGGCGGTCCTTGTCGGAGAGGTCCACAGACGTTGTCACGTAGGCTAGGCATCCGTCCGGAGTGATCGCTATCCTGAAAGGCCGCCCGGTCACCGGTATCGTGGCCGGCTCTGCCGTGGGATCTTGAGGCATGAACCATTCAACTCCGCAATGTAGCAGTGCCTTGCTTCTTGGCTCTCATCAAGAATCACCCACTGAGGAAGGCATCGCACCCTGAACGAACGCTGCTCGGCGGTGTCGTCGTCGCGCCGATACAGCCTGCGCCGCCCGCGAGGAGGTCCCAGAAGTTTTCCAGCCTTGGGGACGGGGAGCAGGCTGAGGCCTTTTAAAGCAGCCAGGAGACGTGCTCAACCAGCGCGTACGGGACGTCAAGCATGGCAGGATAGGGGACCAACGAAGCCCCTGACGTCGATGTGATGAGTGGAATCACCACACCAACGACAGGGGCTTCGCCATGTCACCACCACTCCGCTGACCAGTGCTTTCACCCCTCAGAGACAGGTTGAAAGAGGTTCAGTGTCCTGGGCGCCGGCCCGCGCCCCGCCACTCCCACCGCACAGCCCACGGCCGACCGCTGAGCAGCCAACTCGGCATCCAACGGTCGGGGACCCAATCGGATCACCCCAGTTGCAGGATGTACACAGGCGCTGGAACGTTGAGGCGCCGCCACACTCGTGCGACGGCTACACCCCGCTCCTATGGAGGTCCTGAAATGGAAAAGTCCTCACTGGCTGCGCTGGAGTCGATTGTGCGCAGCGGAAAGACGGTGATGACGGCGGAGGATTCGATCATTTTGGCCGCAGTGCAGGACGCCACCAGGACTGGAAGAACCGCGACCTTCTACGTCAATCTGCGTGTCTTTAAAGCCTGGAGCTGTTGGTACTGGACTCCGAGGCTAGTCAAAGACTCGGGCCTTGAGCCTGTCTCAGCCGAGGAGAAGGAACGGATCAGGACAGAGCTGGGTCTCGAAGGTATTGACGTCGCTTACTCAAACCGCATCGAGTGCCAGTGCGGCGGCGTCTACGGCGCATTTGAGTTCATGCAGGAGGGAGTGCAGGAACACGGCAAGGAAGCCGTTCAAGCAGTATTCGACCTCCAAGAAATGGCCGTGATCCGCGTCAACCCTGTGCAAGACACAACGTGCCCCAATTGCCGAGCGTCCTTGTTGGGTAAGCACTGGTACGAACACAAGAAGTATGGCTGCAGCAGATCCGAAGCAAAGTAACGGAACCGAGGTGTGGACAGTCAGGCTCATTGCAGCCAAGCCGTCTTCAGATAGGCGCTTCGTGGCGGCAAGACATCCTCTGCCTGGCTGACGCTCATCCGGTGTCACAACCGAGCCCGTTCACACCAGCGGCGGCGGCCCGTCGAGGCAGAGATCGTCCTGCGCGTCTGGGTCGGCGGCGGCATCGACACCAGCGACGCCGCCCAACGCCAGGCTCTCGAAGACCTCGTCGCAGTGGCGAGATGATCCAAGACGAAGAAGAAGCGGCCTCCCTTCGCATACCGAGGGAGATCATCCTGCTGACAGGCCAGAACCTGTTGGTAGGCATGAGAACCCCCATACACCGAGGCGTACGGGGGGCGGTGCGGTCGACGCCGGGAGGGCGGCTTGGAGGCGGACCTCCCAGCCCCGCCAGGGCCATCCTTCAGGAAGCCAAGCGTTACCGGGACGCCCCGTCGGGCCACAGCACGCGTACGGGGATACCAGTGCGTTCGGCGTAGGCGACGACGTCGGCGGTGCCGCCGAACCCTCGTGCGGGCTTGCCGTCCCAGACGGCGAGCAGGTGACATCCGACAGGCCGACGAGGACCTCGCTGCCGGCCATGTGCGCGGCGGAGTCCGATGCGGTCATGCCGGTGTGGTGGACTTCGGCGGCTGCGGCGTGCAGCCGGTCGTAGACCGGCCGGTGCCACTCGGGCAAGTCCTGGCGGTACTCCTCGGCCGGTATGACGACTTCGATCCGGCCGCCGTGGGCCAGGACGGTCTCGGCCCACCAGGCGTCGGGTCCGTCCGCGATGCATGAGACTCCAACCAGTTCGGCCGGGTCGTATCCGGCGACCGCATCGGCGAGCAGCGCGCGCACGCGGTCTTCCACATCGGTGCTCAGTCCCCGGTGTCCGGTGATTCCCACTCGCATGTTCAGCCCCTTCTCTCGGTGATGTCACAGGTACACGTCATGCAACTGCTGGTCGAACTGCCGCACCACCTTTGGCGGGGAGGTGAGTGTGAGCGAGCGGCGTATGGCCCGGGCCCGGTCGACGATTCGGCCCGACCGGTAGGTGAAGGCCGGTCTCCACTGCTCGCCCGGTGAGCGCAAACGCGGCCTTGATGCGCCCGGCGGCGAGGTGACCGGCGGCCAGGTCGAGCACAATGAGCGCGCGGCTCTTCTCGGTGAAGCCGGCGAGGGCGTCAGTGTCGGCGGACAGCACCCAGTCCGCCACCCCCAGCTTTGCCCCGCAGGCCACCCGTACCCCGGCGACCTTCTCGGGGCCGACATCGGCCGCGCCCTCCGCCTCAACAAGGGCGGCACCACGAAGATCGCACGCATCATCGTGCCCGTGTTCCTGGAGCCGGGCGAGGACCCCACCGACATGGTCGCCTCCGCGAGCTTCAAGCCTCTTGTAGCCGTCCTCCAAGGCCTGCGTTCTCACGATGAGCACCTGGTCGAACAGCTCGCTTCCCACGCCGTTACCAGCGGGAAGCGCAAGGTCCACCTACGCCGCAACGCGGACGGGCGGATCGTCGGAGCCGGCGGGGAGGGCGAGGACCAGGAGGACGGCGCTAGGAGATGTCGTCAAAGTGCCACGCCTACATCAGGAGCGATGCGAGGGTGACGGCTGCTTTGTAGGACTGGGCGGTCTTGTCATACCTGGTCGCGATGCCGCGCCACTGCTTGAGCCGGTTGAAGCACCGTTCCACGACGTTGCGGTGCTTGTGGATCTTGCGGTCGAAGGCCGGCGGGCGGCCTCCTCGGCTGCCTCGCCGGGTCCGGTTGCGGACCTGGTCGGACCGCTTGGGGATGGTGTGGGCGATGCCCCGGTGCCGCAGCCAGGTCCGGATCGCCTTGGAGCTGTAGCCCTTGTCGCCGATGACGTGATCGGGCCTGATCCGGGGCCGGCCGGGCCCGATTTGGGGGACCCTTATCGCGTCCATCACGGTGGTGAACTGGGTGCAGTCGTTGGTGTTCCCGCCGGTCAGCACGAAGGCGAGAGGTCGGCCCGCTCCGTCGCAGGCGAGGTGGATTTTGCTGGTCAGTCCGCCTCGGGACCGTCCGAGTGCCGGGTTCTGAGGCCCCCTTTTTCGGGCTCCGGCGGCGTGCTAGTGGCGCGGACCATGCTGGAGTCGACCGACACCAGCCAGTCGATGTCACCGGCGTCGGCTTGCGCCTGCGCGGCTTGGAGCATCCGCTCGAACGTCCCGTCCGCGGCCCACCTGCGGAAACGGGTGTGGAGGCTGGCCCACGACCCGTATCGCTCGGGCACGTCCCGCCAGGCGACCCGGTCCGGAACTTCCACACGATCCCGTTGAGGACCGTCCGGTCGTCCAGCCGGGGCCGCCCCAGCACAGGCCGGGGCAACAGCGGCTGCACAAGTTCCCACTCGGCATCGGACCGTTCATGACGGCGTATCACGACTTTATGATCCGCGATCCAAGATCACTTTGACGACAGACCTTAGGGGGACAAGTCCTCTTCCGGCGCCGGGCGCCGCCCGTGATCCTCAGCGGATCGCGAGCGGCGCGTGGTGGTGTTCGTGGAGTGCCGGGTCCCCTTGTTCTGCGTGCCGTGGGGCGGCCAGGGAGGACGCACGGTGTTCGGTGGGGGTGATCCCGTAGGCTCCGCGGAATGCCCGGCTGAACCCGGTGGCGCTTGCGAAGCCCCAGCGGTCCGCGATGACTTGTATGGACTGATCGCCGAGTTCCGCGCGTGCGAGGTCGGTGCGGGCGCGCTCCAGCCGGCTGTGGCGGATGTGTGCCGCGATCGTCAGGGGCTGGTCGCCGAAGAGGGCGTAGAGGCGCCGCAGTGACATGTTGTGCCGATCGGCGATCGCCTGGGGAGTCAGGTCCGGGTCACCGAGATTGTTCTCGATGAAGCGGTGGATCCGGTGCAGCGTCTCCCGTGCCCGTGCCTCGGCGGGGGCCTCACCGGGGTCACCGAGCTGCCGCGCGAGAAACGCGGTGGCCAGGTCGAGGGTGACGGCCCCCATCCCGCGCAGTTCCTCCGGCTGACAGTGCGGGCCGCGTGCGAGCAGCGTCTTCAGGAAGTCGGCGAGGATCGCCCCTGACCCGGTGTCCGCGGCCAGGCCACGTGCGAGGAGGCGGTCCACCCGGTCCGAGCCGAGCGCCAGGGCCTGACGGGGGATCTGCATGACCACCGTCTCGACCTGCTCGCCCGTACACGCCCCCTCACTCGGTCGTGAGGTGTCCGTGAGTACGAGTCCCCCCGTGACCACCGACTCGTTGCCTCGCTGGGAGATCCTGAAAGCACCTTGTGTGAGCAGCGCCAGCTGCAAGAGCTCGGGATCGCCTCGCCGGACATGGGTCAGGGTCCGGCGCGAGCGCACCGGTGAGCATGCCAGAGCGGACAGCCGCACCACCCCGAGATCCAGGTCCGTGACGCTCGCCCGGAAGTCGGCCGCATGCGGGGTGCTGAGCATGACGGGCATGAAATGGCTTGAGACCGTCTCGCAGAACCAGTCAAACCTGTCCTCGCGCGCCCCGGCAGCATCCGACGCAACCAGCGATCCCATGCGATCCCCCCACCTCGACGTGACGGCGAACCCAGCCCGTCACCGGTTCGTCGCGCAGCCGTGCTCCATCACCACCGCCACGTGATCGATTATCGGCATACATTTTCGGACGGACGCTCGGGTCGCCGTGGCGTTCGCCGGCGAGCCGAGGCCTGCCGGCCATGATTCGCCGACAACTTCTAGGGGTTGTCCGGGGAACCGGGGCCCGGCCCCGGTTGCCCGTCCTCGGCTTCCTCCCGCTCGCGGCGCCGCCGCCGGCGCAGCTGCCACACCGTGCCCGCCCCGATCGACGCCACGACCAGAGCGATCCCCAGCACCGGCCAGTTGCTCCCGAAGAGCCGCAGATCGGCGAACAGCACCACGAGCACCAGGCCGAGGGGAACCAGCAGGGAGGAGAGGGTCCGCAGCACTCCCGCCAGCGCCCCCGGATCGACCCGGGACGCGTCCCGCCGCCGCGTCGGCAGCGGGACGTCCGACAGGTAGAAGGCGACGGCGCGGGGCATGATCCGCGCGGTGGCCTTCCGGTAGGACACCGCCATGTACGGCAGCCAGACCAGTGGCGCCACCATCCCCACCAGCAGCACCACGATCAGCAGGAGCCACGATCCCACCCGGGCCAGCCGGGTCCGCCAGGTACGGGTCACCTCCTGGCCCGGGGTCACCAGCCCCAGCAGCTTCGCCATCCGGAGCGTCAGCGCGGTCAGGGCCGGGAGCCGTCCGGGCTTCACGGGGCCCCCGGCTCCCGGTGCCGGCCCCTCCGCGAGTGCCTTCGCCGCCGTGCCGGTGTCCGGGTACACCCCTTGCAGCACCAGGAGTTCCGCGGCCCGCTCCGGAGCGGTCGGATCGAGTCCCGCGACGGCGGCCAGCTCCAGCATCGTGCGCGCCTGGCTCAGCAGCGCCGCGCAGAACGCCACCGGGATGAACAGCAGGAAGGGGCCCCCGACGAACGCCCCCTCGGTCACCGTCCGCCGCATGCCGCGGGCGACGACCTCCGCGCCGAGCGCGGCGGCGTCCGCATCGGGCTGCCGGCTCCGCATCCGGGCCACGCCGCGGGCGGCGCGCGGACCGGAGAACCGCAGTGCGAAACCGGCCAGCAGTTCGGGCAGCCGGCCCGGCTCCGCCAGCCCGGCGCGCAGCAGGTTCTTGGGCTTTCCGTCCGGCGTGGCTGCCATACCTGCCATTCAAGATCCCGGTCCGGCCTCCCGCAGGCCCGGATGCGCCGTCCGGGCGTACCGGCCGCTGTGCATACTGCCGGGTATGACGTCCACACTCGGCAACCGCGTCCACCTGATGATCACCGGAGTGCTGGTGACCTGCGGGGCGCTGGGCGGAGCCCTGTTCGGCCTGCTCCTCGGCGGGTGGCTGACGGCCGTGCTCGCCGCCGCGGCGGCCGCCCTCGGCGCGGGCCTCGGAACGCGCCTGGCCCGCCGCCATGTGACCGGCTTCCCCGGGCACGAGGGACCGGCCACCGGATCCGGGCCGGGAGCGGCGACCCGTGCCGACGGCTACGCGGAGGGCATCGCCGACGCCGTCGTCATGAGCATCGCCACCTACCAGGCCGCGGTCTTCCCCCTCACCCCCGACGGGGTGTCCGAGGAGGAACGGGCCGCCCGCCGCACCATCGCCTACCGGATCTCCGCCTACGACGGTCTGCCCCGCCCCGTGCGGATCTCCGCGGCAGAGGCCCTGGAGGCCATCGACCACGGTGCGGACGCCACCCGCGCCGAGGCCGCCATGAAGACCCTGGCCCTCACGGTCTACGAGCACCGCGGCGCCCGCTGAGCCCGCCTCATCCCGGGACCGGCGGCCGCCCCGGGCCCGGGCGCACCCGGGCGACGGCCGGGGCCGGCGACCCCGCCGCGGTGCGCCTGGTGGAACGGCTGCGGACGGCGAGCGAGGAGTTCGCGGACCTGTGGGAGCTGCACGAGGTCGCCGTACGCCGTGCCTCGCGCATGCGCCTCACCCACCCGCTGATCGGGCCGGTGGAGGTGGACTGCCGGATCCTCCGGGGAGGGGGCCGGGCCGTCCGGTCCGATTCGTTCAAGACCGGACGGCCCGTGACGTCCTACCGTCACCTCATGGACACCCATGGAACGGGCGCACCGACCACCCGTCACATCAGCACGCACATCGACCGCCCCGCCGCCGACGTCTACGCCTTCGCCTCGAACCCGGCCAACCTCCCGCGGTGGGCCCACGGCCTCGGCACGACCATCGAGCACGTCGACGGCCGGTGGATCGCGGACTCGGCCGGCCCGGGCCGTGTCGTGGTCGCCTTCGCCCCGCGGAACGAGTTCGGCGTACTGGACCACGACGTCACCCTGCCCACGGGCGAGACGGTCCACAACCCGATGCGCGTCCTGCCCGATGCCGCCGGCTGCGAGGTGGTCTTCACCCTCCGCCGCCGCCCCGGCACGACCGAGGAGGACTTCCGGCACGACGCCGCGGCCGTCCGTACCGACCTGACCACGCTCAAGGAGCTCATGGAGCGGCCGTGAGACACCCCCTGGGGTGCCGCCGTGCCGCGCGGGGCGCTGCCCGGCGGCCTTCAGCGGGCCCGGGCCTGCTCCTCGTAGGGGAAGTAGGCGAGCGGGGCCTCCTGCTGGAAGAAGGTCTTGGCGCGGACGGTGGCGCGTTCGTCGTCACGCACCTGACCCGGCCGGGACCCGTTGCCGAACAGCAACCCGCCGAACCGCATCCGCATGTACGCCGCCGTGTGGGTGAGGGTGGTCACCAGGCCGTCCGCGACGACCTCCTCCTCGTGCGCCATCACCGTCACCCCCCACAGGGTCCGCCCCGCCATGCGCTCCTTGAAATCCAGGCCCGGCACCGCCAGCCAGCCCGACCAGTAGTCCAGGTAGCGCTTGGTGTGCGCGGACAGGGTGTACCAGTACAGGGGCGAGGCGAGGACGATGTCGGTGGCTTCCAGGGTCGCCTGCCGCAGCTCCTCCTCGGCCTCGCCGACCGGCCACCCCTCGGTCTCGTGCCGTCCGTCCTGGAAGTCCGGCAGCGGCAGCCGGCTGAGGTCCACCCACCGCTGCGGAACACCGGCGGGAAGCTGCTCGGCGGCGGCCCGCGCGAGGATCTCCGTATTGCCCTCGGGCCGGGAACTGCCGAGGAGGAAGAGGAAGGAACGGTCCGTGCCGGGCTGTGCACCAGTGTCAGGAGTCATGAACGTCACCAACTCCGGACCCCCGGCGGAAAATTCCGGCCGGGGTCAGCGGTTCGCGGGTCCGGGGGAGCCGGGGAGCCGGGGGACTTGGGGGAGCCGGGGAGTCGCGCACCCGGAGTCTGCGGCCGCCGCCGCCCCTACAGCCGGACCTTCCACTCCACCTGCGCCCCCAGCGTCCGCACGATCTCCGGGTCCCGGACCGACGCCGTCCGGTCCTCGACCCGCACCGACAGCCGGTGCGTGCGGAAGTCCAGCAGCGGCAGCCCCAGCTCCGCCACCCACACCCGCTCGCGCCCCGCGAGGGACCGCAGCTCCCGCCCGTCCAGGTACCAGCGGACGGACGGCTGCCGCGCGTCCGCCCCGGTCAGCCGGGGCACCGAGATCTCCGCCGACCGGTGGCCGCGCAGCGTGTCCCCCGTCGGCGTGAGCGCGGTGACCGGCCGCGCGTGGCGGTAGAAGCCGGCGATCATGGCCTCGACCCCGGGCAGGTTGAACGGCCGGTCCAGCACGCGCATCAGCGAGCCGTCCGTCGGCCGGTACAGCCCCTTCACGTAGTACCCGCCGCCCTCGTACGCTCCGACGGTGCCGCCGTCGGGGGACGGCTCGCCCAGCCACCGGTGCCACTTCTCCCCGCGCGCGGCCATCGCCCCCGCGTCCAGGCCGGACACGTTCGGCTCGGCCGGCTCCGGGCCGGTGTAGCGCTCGTAGTCGGGCACGCTGGGATAGAAGTACTCGTCGGCCAGCCACCCCAGGGAATGCCCCGTCTCGTGCACGGCGACCTGCCCGGACTTCGCGTTGCGCGCCGAGGCCGTCGCGATCCCGTCGTAACCGAGCGTCGCGCTGGGCTCGTTGTAGCCCGCCCCGCCGTACTTGGAGCTGTTCGCGAGCACCAGCACCAGGTCCGCGTCGGGCACCCGCGCCGCGTACGCGTCGACCTTCGCCTGGTCGATGCAGAGCAGCCGCTCGATGTCCCCGCACCAGAAGTACGACCCGAGCGCGGTGTCCCGCACCACGTCCCGCCCCGGGTCGCCGCTGACCCCGGACTCCTGCGACACCGCGTCGACCGTCCACACGTTGAACAGTCCCTGGTACGTCGTGTACGGCTGTACGGCGGCCAGTTCGCCCCACTTCGCCCGTGCATCGGCGTGGAACCCCGCCAGCTCGTCCGCCGTGTACCCGTCACCGATCACGACCACGTCCAGCCGGTCGGCGGACGGGCCGTTGTCGATCATCTTGGTGACGCCGCCGTCCGCCCGCAGTGCTTCTCCCGACAGGCGGCGCCCGCTGGGAGCCGACCGCCCCGCGGTCGGCACGGAGGCGTGCCCCGATCCGGCCGTCACCCCGTTCTCGGGGCCGGGTATCTCCACCTCCACCAAGGGTCCGGGCCCGGGACCCGGTGACGCCGTGCCCGGCAGGGCGGTCGCCGTGCCCGGCAGGGCGGCGAGTGCGGCGGCGGTGGCCGCGGCCACCCCCGCCGACAGCAGGGAACTGCGCAGGGCAGAGCGCACGGCATCCTCCCGGACACGGCAATTAACCATGGACTTAAGCGAATTGAACCGGTCGCTTAAACTAGGGGGTGCCGGAGGGGATGCGCAATGATCGTGTCCCCTTGAAAACCAGGGGAGTTGAACGACCAGGGGGCCATGCCATGGACGAACCGGCCGAGATCGGCAGACGAGTACAGCGGCTCCGCACCGAGGCGGGCCTGACCCAGCGCCGGCTCGCCGAGCCCTCGTACACGGCCGCCTACATCTCCACCCTCGAATCAGGACGCGTACGCCCCTCCGAGACGGCCCTGCGCTTCCTCGCCGACCGCCTCGGCACCACCTACGAGGAACTCGCCACCGGACGCCCCGCCCACCTGGCCACCGAACTCCGCCTCGCCCTGACCGACGCCCAGCGGACCCTGGCCACCGGCGCGGCCGACGAGGCCGCCGTCCACTACCGGCAGCTGCTCACCGACGCCGAACGCCACGACCTCCCCGCCGAGCGGGCCGAAGCACTGCTCGGCCTGGGCGACTGCGCCCTCGAGACCGGCGACCTCGCCGACGCCCGCGCGCACTTCGCCGAGGCCGAAGCCCTGCAGGCCGGGGAGCCGCTGTCGCGCCGCGCCCGCGCCATCCGCGGCCGCGCCGTCGCCCATCTCCTCGCCGGGGAACTCCGCTACGCCTGCTACCTGCTCGAATCCACCATCGACGAACTCGGCGCCCGCGGCCTCGCCGACCCCGAGGCGCTCGTCCTGCTCTACGCCGCCGTCATCGGCCCGTACATCGACATGGGCGCCCACGCCCGCGCCGCCCACGCGGCCGAAACCGCCCTCGCCCTGGCACCCCAGGTCACCGACCCCGCCCTGGTCGCCGGCATGTACCGGCAGGTCGCCCGCACCTTCCTCGCCGAGGGACGCACCGCAGAGGCCGACGCCTCCCTCGCCAAGGCCCAGGCCGTCTACCGGCAGCTGCAACTGGCCACCGACCTCGCGCACTGCCACTGGATGCGCGGCTACGTGAAGGCCCAGTGCGGCGAACTGCACGCCGCCGAAAAGGAGCTGCGCACCGCCCGGGGCATGCTCGCCACCCGCCGTGCCACGCTCTACACCGCACAGGTGGAGGTGGAACTCGCCGACGTACTGCGCCGGCTCGGCCGCCACCGGGAAGCCGCCGAACTGCTGTCGGCCCTGCTCGACCTGGACGACCGCCACGGTGCCGTGCACGCCGGCGGCGCCCACCGGCTGCTCGGCCTCATGGCCGAGGAACGAGGCGAGACCGAAGCCGCCGAGGAACACTACGTGCGCGCCCTGGCCCTGCTGGAACGCAGCGGCGCGACCGGTGACCTCGCCGACCTGTGCCGGCTGCTGGGCGACCTGCTGCGCCGCACAGGCCGCACCGAGGCGGCCCTCGACGCGTACCGCACCGGCCTCGGCCACCGCGCGGCCATCGGCACCACCACCCTGGGCCCCGCCCCGACCGCCGCCCCGGATCAGGGCGGGCCGGACCAGGGCGCCCCGGACCAGGGCGGGCCGGGGCGGTGGCGCCCCTGACGTGCTCGTGAGGAGCTCAAGCCGCCGTGGGCGTGCCCTCCGGCCCGGTGGCCTGAGCCGCCCGGCGGCGGGCGTCCGGATCGGTACGCGCGTCGTACACCAGCAGCGCCGGCAGCAGCGCCGCCAGCACCGCCACCGAACCCACGCAGGCCAGACCACCGCTCCAGAACGCGGTACGGGTGCCGGTCCAGCCCGCCGACCAGCCGGCCCGCACCTGCCCCAGCTGGGGCCCCACGCTGTACGACAGCACCTCGATCCCGGCCAGCCGCCCGCGCAGCCCCTCCGGGATGGTCTGGTTCCAGATCGTGGAGCGGCCCAGCCCGCTCAGCATGTCCCCGCCTCCGGCGGCCGCCAGGCACAGCAGCACCACCCAGATGCTCGTGCACCAGCCTGCCGCGGCCACGGCCAGACCCCACACGGTCGCCCCGCCCGCGACCAGCAGCCCGTGCCGGTGCACCCGGGAGGTCCAGCCGCTGGTCAGCCCTACGACCAGGGAGCCCACCGACCCGGCCGCGTACATCAGCCCGAGCGCCCACGGCGCGTCCAGCTCGTCGGCGAGGAAGGGGAAGATCGTGTTCGGGAAGGCGAAGAACATCGCCGCCAGATCGATCGCGTACGTGCCCAGCAGCACGGGCCGGCTCCACGCGTAGCGCGCGCCCTCCGCGATGCCGCGCAGCGACGGCCGCTCGGCGTCCCGGGCGGGCGGAGCCGGAGTCAGACGGGTGCACAGCAGCACCGACACCGCGAACCCGGTCACGGTCACCGCGTACGCGGGGGCGTGGCCCGCGTAGGCCACCACCAGACCCGCCAGCGAGGGCCCGGCGATCGCGCCGATCTGGTAGCGCAGCGAACTCAGCGCGGCCGCGGCGGTCAGCTGGTCGTGCGGCACGATCCGGGCGGTCAGCGAATCGAGCGCGGGGCGCTGCAGCCCGGACAGCGCCGAGACGCCGGCCGCCACCACGTACAGCGGCCACAGCAGCGGCTCCGGCAGCAGCGCGTTGACCAGCAGCACCAGAGCCAGCAGGCCCAGCCCCGCCTCCGTCCACAGGATCAGCCGCCGCCGGTCCACGGCGTCGGCCAGCGCCCCGCCGTACAGCCCGAACACCACCAGCGGCACCAGCTCGACGGCGCCCATCGCACCGACGGCGAGCGGCGACCCGGTCAGGTCCTTGATCTGCAGCGGCAGCGCGACCATCGCCATGAAGCTGCCGAAGTAGGTCACCGTGCCCTGGTAGAAGAGCAGCCGGAAGTCACGGCTGGAACGCCAGGGCGCGGTATCGGGCAGGACCGAGGCCAGCCGGGTGCGTGCTTTGCTCACTCGCTCGATCGTTCGCGAGGACCCGGTCCGGGAGCAACCGGTTTTTCTTCCGGCTCCGTGCGGGGGAAAAAGCGGCCGCGCCCGCCCGACCGCGCACCCCGCCGGGCGGCGACCTGCTTCGCTGGCCCGGTGAAATACTTCGTGACGGTCCAGGCGACCCAGGCGGACTACGCGGCGATGGAAGGGACGGAGTCGCCGGGCTCGCCCCGGTGGAGCCGTGAGGAACTGCTCGCCATGGTCAATTTCATGGGCGAGCTCAACAACGAACTCGCCGCCTCCGGCGAGCTCCTCGACGCCCAGGGCTTCACCGCCCCCGCCGAAGCCCGCTTCGTCACCGGATCACCCGGCGGCGAACCGCGCATCACCGACGACCCCTACGCCGCCACGGACGTTCAGCCGGCCGGCTACTGGCTGCTGGAGTGCTCCGGCCTGGACCGCGTCACCGAAATCGCCTCCCGCATCACCCAGTGCCCGGTCCCGCCCGGCTCCCCCGAACACCCGGTCGTCATCCGCCCCATCGGCGAAGCCCCCACCCCCTGACCAGACACCTGCCTCCCCCACCCCCGGTGTGGGCAGGCGCCCCAACCCACCCCCGGTGTGGGCAGGCGTCCCGCAGGGCGATGGGGGTCCCCCCTGCTCGAGCGGAGTCGAGAGCTTGGGGGTGGGGGTCCCCCCGGACGGAGTCTGGGGGAGGTGGGCACACCGGGACACCACCGCTCAGCGACCGCACCTCGCCCAGCCGGAGCCCCGCACCGTGCGGGCCAGGCACGGGCAGCGCGGCGGCCGGCGCCGTACCGGCCACAGCTCCCCGCCCCGCTAACCGCCCCCGCTAGCCGCCCAGCGCCACCCGCAACCGCCGCGCCTGCCTCACCAGCTGCGAGGACCCGCCCCGCGCGGCAGCCTCCGCCACCTCCACCGGGCACGGACCCACCGCCCCGCTCCGCTCCACGCACTCCGCCGCCACCGCGAGCAGCTCGCCCGCGCCCCGCAGCGGCTCCGCCCCCAGCGCTCCCGGCACGGCATCGGCCAGCACCGTCCAGACCGTCCCGTACGCCCCGGTCGACGCCGCCGTACGCGCCGCATCCGCGAGCCGGTTCGGCTTGACGGTGCCCCGGCGCAGCAGCTCCGCGAGCT
Organism: Streptomyces sp. NPDC048603; assembly: GCF_043199475.1. Taxonomy (NCBI): domain Bacteria; kingdom Bacillati; phylum Actinomycetota; class Actinomycetes; order Kitasatosporales; family Streptomycetaceae; genus Streptomyces; species Streptomyces sp. NPDC048603. The sequence continues at coordinate 422,659 of NZ_JBICVY010000008.1, forward strand.
CCCGCCCGACGAGAGCCGCGTCCAGCTCGCCGCGCGCCGCCAGGACCAGCAGCGCGTCCACCGCCGCCAGCCGGTCGTCGGCGTGCCGGGCACCGAGCCCGGTCGCCACCAGCAGGTGCAGGGCCGGACCCGCGGGACCGCCGAGCTCGGCGAGCCGGGGCAGCTGACCGCAGGCCCCCTCCTCGCCGGCCGTGGCGCACGCGGTGACGCCCACCGTCGCCCACGCGGCCAGTGTCTCCCGGTCCTCCGGAACCACCGCCGTGTGCTGCGGGTCGTACACCGGCCAGTGGTAGCAGCGCCAGCAGGTGGCGGTCCGCGCCTCGGCGAACCGCCGGAAGGCGACCGGGAACTCCCCGCGCACCACGGAGTGCTCCGCGGTCTCCCACAGCGTCTGCTCGTAGTCGGCCCGTGTCCGGTTCCACACGTGCACGGGAGTCTTCGACGGGTCGTGCAGCGACCGCTCCGGTGCTCCCCGCTCGCCCCCGCCCGCCAGCCAGTCCGCCAGCCGCGCGCCCTCCCCGGTGTTCAGCGCGCGTGCCGCCGCCACCGCCCCGGGATCCCGCCGCACCCGGAGCAGCGCCTGCGCGAAGTCCACCGGGCCGACCGCGACCCCGTCGTACGCGTCCAGCCGGGCCACCAGATCGGCCGGTTCGATCGTGCCGGTCTCCCACGAGGGCGTTGCCAGCAGGAACGGCTGGGGGTCGGTCAGCACCCGCAGCGCGGCCTCCCGCATCCGGGCGTCGATCACGTCCTCCACGGCGTCGGACGGGCAGGACGCGCGGCCGGGGTGGCGCTCCCGGGGGAGCCGCAGCTCGCCCGCGCGGACCGTGCCGAGCACGGCCGCGACGGGCAGCGCCAGCCCGGTGAGCCCGTCGGGGGCGGAGCCGTGGGTCGCCCACCACAGCCCCGCCAGGGCGGGCCGCAGCGCCAGCGCCAGCGCAGCCCGGTCGCGGTGGGCGTGCCGGACCAGGCCGTCCAGAGCCCGCTCGAACTCGGCCGGCTCGACCGGGTCGGGAGCACGCCACCCCTGGCGGCGGCCGGCGAGCAGCGCGGTCACCAACTCCACCGTCTCCTCCACCGAATCCGGCGCGGCCGGCTGCGGCCTGCGCTCCGGCGCAGGAGGCAGCACCTCCTCGTACGGGAGCGTCCCGGTCGGCCCCGTGAGCCCGCCGGGGGCGTCGGCCGCACCGGCGGCCCCCTGCGCGCCGCCGCCCTTCGGCACACCGCCCAGCACCTCCGCCGCCCGCTCCCGCAATGCGGCACTCAACACCGGGGCCTGCCCCAGCAGTTCCTCCCGGAGCACGGTGTCCTCCGCCCGCAGATGGCGGGCGACGAGCGCCAGCGCCCGCTCCTGTACCTCCAGGTCCGGGTGCCCGAACGCGGGCCCGGCCACCGGCAGCAGCGCGTGCCGTGCCCCCGGATCGCGCCGCAGCACCTTCCCGAGCAGCACCAGCTGCGCCCGCGCGAACTTCTTCTCCGGCCGGAACAGTACTGCCGCCGACACCTCGGCCAGTCGTACGGGGTCCACCTCGCCCGCCTCGGCCAGCCCGGCCAGCACTCCCTGCGCGTACCCGGCGGGACCGGACGGGCCGTCCGCGGCGAGTGCCGCCCAGTCGGCGAACCTCTCCACCTGCTCCGTACGCGTCGGCTCCAGTTGCTGCAGCAGCGCCAGGAACACCTTCAGCCCTGCCGGGCGCCCGCCGCGCACCAGCCGTGACACGCACCCGTCGAGCAGCACACGCCGTTCGACCAGCCCCTCCGCCGCCAGCGCGGCCAGTTCCGCCGGCCAGTGCCCGGGGGTGGCGGGCCGGTCCCATCCGGCCATCGAGGGTGCCGGCTCCACCGTTTCGAACACCCGGGGCACCAGCTCCGCCGTCCACGGGTGCCGCCGCAGCGCCGCCCCCAGCGGCGTCTCGCCTTCCGCCACCTGGCTGCCCCGCGCCCCCAGCCGCAGCGCCTCGTCGGTGAGGGCCCGCACCCAGCCGTGCACGAACGGCTCGGTGGCCGGCACGGCACACCCGGAACGGCTCACCAGGGCGGCGATCAGCTCGTGGTCCTCTTCCGCGGTGGCCTGGCGGGCGGCCAGCCGGTGCGCCACGTCCCCCAGCCACTCCGCCGGCTGCCCGTCCAGGACGGTCATCAGGTGCGCGGACCGGCTCCGGGACGGCTGCGGCCGCAGGTCACGGGCACCTATCCAGGCCGCTGCCGCCGCCGCCCCGGTGTGGCAGCCGGCACCGGCCAGCCACAGTCCGCGGCTCAGTGCGGCCCGCTCGTGCCACCGGGTCCAGCCCCAGCCCCTGGCCTCCTTGCGGAGTGCCTGCAGTTCGGTGAGCAGCGTGCGCCGCGCGGCCCGGTCCAGCGGGGCCAGCAGCCCGGGGATGAGGTCGCTGCGGCCCGCGCGGACCGCGTTCATGAGCTCGTTCACCGGGTGGCTCCGTTCGTGGCGTCGTACTGCTCGGCAGCGGGGAAGGGGGCGGAACCGGCGGCTCCGGAGGCCTCGGCGCGCCGCGCCATGCGTACCGCCAGGGCGTGCTTGCAGGGGCCTCGCCGCCCGCGGTAGTCCACCCACCACTGGCAGGTGCAGCTGAGCACCCCGCCGGCCGACTCCCTCACCTGGTAACGGCGTTCACCGGAGACCACGGTCGACGCGGCGGCGGCGTCGTCGGCGGCCGGCCGCACCGCCCCCTCCGCCAGCAGCTTCCGGGCCGCGACCAGCCGGGGATTGGCGCGCTCCGCCCGGGAGGCGTCGTAGGGCAGTTCCCGGTGGAAGTACGCCGCGTCCGCCGCGTCGTACCCCACCCGGCCGGCGGTGCCCAGCCTGGCCAGGGCCGCCCGCACCCGCGCCGTCGTCAGCCCGGACTGCTCGGCCAGGTCCGCCGGGTCGATCCGCGGCTCCCACGCCAGCAGTACCGACACCAGCTCCGCGTCGGCGGCCGCCTCGTCCGTGGCCAGAGCCTCCAGCACCCCGCCCTCGCCGGAGAACCCGCGCGCCGCCTCCGGGGACAGCGTCAGCGTCAGCCGCATTCCCGGCAGCATCACCTCCCAGGCGCTCGCCGACGGCAGCCCGCCGTGCCCGGCCGGGCCGTACACCCGCAGGCCGGTGGCGTGCCGCAGCACCCGGTGCAGTGCCGCCAGCCGCTCCGGGCCGGGCAGGCACACCGCGCCGGGCACCGCGCGGGTGGTCGGCCGCAGCCCCCGGCCGGCCGCCACCACCCACATCGGCCGCGCGCCCGCGCCCCGGGCGCCACCGCCCGCAGGCCGCGGGAGCGAGCGCAGGAACCGGACGGCCTCGGTGGCCGACAGCTCCGCCCGCAGGTCGAATCCCGCGCTCACCACCTGCGATTCGGCGAAGCCGCGGAGCCAGCGCTCGGGCAGCGGCACCTTCTTCTCCACCACGGCCCCCGACACGGTGGTGACCGCCAGTTCGTCGGGCCCGACCCGCAGGTGCAGCGGCTCGTCCCCGGTGAGCCGCGACAGGGCCTCCCGCAGCGGGTTGTTCACGTCCACGTTGGTGGTGCCGTGTCCCGTGTCGGCCCCGCCGAGCCCCTCCTGCAGCACGTCCAGCCGGGCGTACACCCCGCAGCACCCGGAGAAGGACTCGAACCGCAGCCGGTCCCCGTTGCCGGTGACGACCGGGTCGAGCGAAGCGGCCAGGTTGCGCTGGTAGTAGCGCGCGGCCGCGACGTCGGCGACGGCGAGCAGCCCGTGCGCGGCCGCCTGGGGTGACGCCAGGAAACCTGCGAAGAACTGCGGATGGGCCTCCGCGCCGACCGGCGTGGTGCCGCCGGCGGTCTCCAGCCCGAGCTGCTGCCCGGACAGGGCGGAAGGACGTACGTAGGCCAAGGCCTGCACGGATCGGTTCATGTCCGGAACGCTAGAGCCGCCCACTGACAACGCCCCTGACAGCCCGTCGGCCCTGTGGACCGCAGGGCCCCGAGGGCCGTCGCACACCACGGCAGCCCGGCGCGCCGGTGCCGGGGCTGTGAACGAACCTTGGTGCCCGACGGGGGACACGCATAGTGTTCCGGCCCATGACCGAACCCTCTCCGCACCTCGCTGCGACGGCGGACGCGTACGACGCCGTCGCCGGCCTCTACGCCGAGCTCTTCCGCGACGCGCTCGACGCCCGCCCACTGGACCGGGCGATGCTTGCCGCGTTCGCCGAGCTCGTGCGCGGCAGCGGCACCGGCACTGGCACCAACGCCGGATCCGGCACCGGATCCGAAGCCGGACCCGCCGCGGGACCCGTCGCCGAGCTGGGCTGCGGCCCCGGAGCGGTGACCGCGTACCTGCGGGACCTGGGGCTGGACGTCTTCGGCCTCGACCTGTCACCCGTGATGATCGGCATAGCCCGCGCGGCCCACCCGGACCTGCGGTTCGAGGTCGGATCGATGGACGCCCTGGACGCCCTGGACGTGGCCGACGGCACCCTGCGGGGCATCGTCTGCTGGTACTCGGTCATCCACACCCCGCCGCACGAACTGCCCGCCTACTTCGCCGAGTTCAGGCGGGTCCTGGCACCGGACGGCCACCTCCTGCTCGCCTTCTTCGAGTCGGAGGGCGACCCGGTCACGGAGTTCGACCACAAGGTGCTGACCGCCTACCGCTGGCCCGTCGACGGCCTCGCCGGTCTGGCCGCCGCGGCCGGGTTCACCGAGGTCGGCAGGATGCTGCGGGCTCCCTGTGACGGGGAACGCTTCCACCACGGCCGTCTCCTGATGCGCAAGGACGGCGAAGCGGGCTGAGCGCCGGACGATCCGGCGCCCGCGTGCCGGACGGCTTCAGTCCGTATCCGGGAGCAGCGCGAACGAGGCCCGCTGCTGCCACTTCACACCGTCGTACACCATGAGGTCCACCGACGAGACACGGCAGGTGAACGGGAGCCGGCCGCCGACGGCGGCCTCGATCTCGTCGAGGACCTCGTCCTCCTCGCCCTGCACGACGGTCAGATGGGGCACGACCTCGGTGAACTTGCCCGCATAGGGCGGAGCCTCGGGCCATCGCGCCACGACCGCCTCCGTCAGACGGCGCAACGGCCCGTCCGGCTCGGGCGCGAGGTAGAGCACCCCGGGAAACCGGCCACACCGCGCGAACCGCAGGTCGAACTCCGCATGGCGGGCGAACACCTCCGCGAGGGCCGTGCACAGACCTTCGTCGATACGGCTCTCGTCGAGGAACGGATAGAGAACGGTGACGTGTGCCGGGACCCCCGCCCGGGCCGCGGGATCCAGCCGTTCGCGCCACCCGCGCACGGCCGGTTCGGCCTCCGGGACGCCGATGACGAGTCCCGTCTGCCCGGCCTCGAAGACACTGCTCTGCTCGTCTGCCATGAAACGGCATGCTGCCACCTCCGCAGCCACCGGCACGGCGGATTGCCGCATCCGGCCCCTGACACAGGGAGGGCGCCCCCGCTCCGGCGAGACCACGGCCCACCGGCGGGACGCCCCCTCCCGAGAGGGTGTCCGGACACCGGGATATCGTCCTGCCCATGAAGATCATCGACCTTGAACCCGGCGACCCCCGCCTGGTCAGTGACCTCCTCCCGGTCCTGCGCGAGCTGCGCCCGCACCTCACCCCGGAGCTCTTCCTCGACGTGTACGAGCACGGGCGCGCCCAGGGCCTCCGCTTCACCGCCGCGTACGCGGACGACGGCAGCTGCGTCGGCGCGGCCGGCTGGCGCGTCATCGACAACACCAGCTCTCTGCGCAAGTTGTACGTCGACGACCTGGTGACGGCGGATTCCGCCCGCTCCACCGGCGTGGGCCACGAGCTCATCGCCCACCTGGAGGCCCACGCCCGCGAGGCCGGCTGCCACGAGCTCAACCTCGACTCCGGCACCCAGCGCACCCGCGCCCACCGCTTCTACCTGCGTGAGCGCCTCGACATCGTGGCCTTCCACTTCAGCAAGGAGCTGAAGCCCGGGGCGGACGACTGACCCGGGGGCGAGCGCGCCCCACTCGGGCGTGAGCCGGCCGCGCGGCGACAATCGTGGTCGACTCGGCAACACACCGTCACCAACCTGTGAAGCTCGGGCGGGACGCTGGTCTTCGTCAGCCCAGCGCACCGCGCACTTCACAGCCGGGGGTACCCCACATGAGCACCGTACGCAGAGCCGCCGCCGCCCTCGCCGCCGCATCCGCCCTGGCCGTCCTGACCGCCTGCGGTCCCACCGAGGACGACGCGGCGGGCGGGACCGGTACGCCGACCGCGAGCCCGACGAGCACCACGGCGCCGACCACCCTGCCGACGACTCCGACCAAGCTGCCGACGCCGCCGAAGCCGTCGAAGCCGGGGGTCCCGCACGCCTCCCCGACCAAGACCCCGCCCGGCGGCGGCTCGTCGACCGACCCCGACTACGACGTCTTCCCGTGCAGCACCTTCGACGTGACGTTCACCGCCAGTCTGGCCGAACCCACGACCAGCAGCTATCTGCTCAAGATCACGAACAAGGGCACCAAGCCGTGCCGGGCCCTGGGCCACCCGGTCGTGACCTTCGGCGACCTGGACGGACAGGCCACCGAGCGCGGCGCGGCACCCGACATCGAGCACGCGATCAAGCTCGCGCCCGGCCAGTCGGCCTACGCCGGCCTCATGGGCGGGGCCAAGGACGGCAAGGGCAAGACCGTCAACTCGATCGCGATGACCATGAGCACCGACTCGGACCTGAAGCAGACGCCGCTCAAGGCGTCCACTCCCGGCCTGTACGTCTCGCCGGACAAGAACTCCGTGACCCCGTGGATGACGAACGCGGAGGACGCGCTGAGCCTGTGACGGCACGGCGGCCGGCACGCACCGGCCGCCCCCCCCGAGGCGGAGGGGTACCGGCCCGCTCACGGACCGGGCCGGCCGATGGACAGCCAGGCGCCGAGCGCCGCGTGAAGCTCGGCCGCCGCCGCCCGGTTGAGGTACTGGCCCGTGCGTCCGGCGTGCAGCCGGACGGCGTCACCACTGACCGTCCAGCCCACCGCCAGGTCACGCGGTGACGACAGCACCTGCCCGTGCACGAGCATGCGGGCCATCGCCTGGGCCCGAGGCGGAAGCGGGGCGCCGCCGGCGCCCCGGCCGCCCTGCGCCGGCCGTGAACGGCCCGGCGGCGAAGGGTCCGGAAGCGACCGGTTCGGCAGGCCGAGCAGCTTCCGGAACGCCCGGATGGCCTCCTCCAGCGACTGTTCCGCACACGGCGCCTCACCCACGAACGCCTCGGCCAGCTCCCGGTGCGGCAACCGCGGCCGGTCCGGCGCCGGCACCTCCAGCCGCTCGTCCACGTCGAGTACGGCGATCCCGGGCGGGATGAGCACCCGCGTGTAGCCGTTCTCCAGGCACCGGGCGTGGTACCTGCGCAGGGACGCGATCGGCCTGGCCAGCGGATGCTCGCCACCCGCCGACGGCGACGCCGGACCGTACAGGGCGGGCGAGAGCTCGGGCTTCCCCAGAGCGGGAGCCTTCCCGTACGGGCCGTTGGACCGGTACAGCACACCGGTATGGGAGACCATCACGGTGATCTGCCGGCCCCGCACGTCGCAGCCCATCCGGAACCCCACCACCGTCGTCGCCACGGTCCCTCCCAGCGCCCGCTGCCCATCCGCGTCCACGCTAGCGGCGCCACCCGTTCCGCCGGGCCGATTCGCCGCTACGCACCCGAGTTCGGCCACGATTCCCTCGACTCCGCGCAACCCCGTTGTGGAGTGGCACTCCTCGAACAGGAGTGCAGCGAACCATCGTGGAGCAGGTGTACAAGCAGGCGGGGGCCGGCAACGGCATGGCAGACCGTCGGCACGGCCCCTCGCCCTCCTCGGGCGACGGCCCGTCTGACGGCCGCCGGCGGGCCCGCCGTCAGATGTCGAGGAAGCGGACGTCCTTGGCGTTGCGCTGGATGAAGGAGCGCCGGGCCTCGACGTCCTCACCCATCAGCACCGAGAACAGGTCGTCGGCCTGGGCCGCGTCGTCCAGGGTGACCTGGCCGAGCACGCGGTGGTCGACGTCCATGGTGGTGACGCGCAGCTCCTCGGCGTTCATCTCGCCCAGACCCTTGAAGCGCTGGATGGTGTCGTCACGCAGCCGCTTGCCGTGGCGTCGGCCGTGTTCGACGAGGGCGTCCCGGTGCCGGTCGCCGTAGGCGTACCGGACGTCGTCCCGGCCCCACTTGATCTTGTAGAGGGGTGGCCGCGACAGGTAGACGTGGCCGGCCTCGATCAGCGGCCGCATGAAGCGGAACAGGAAGGTCAGCAGCAGGGTGTTGATGTGCTGGCCGTCGACGTCGGCGTCCGCCATCAGGATGATCTTGTGATAGCGGAGCTTCTCGATGTCGAAGTCCTCGTGCGCACCGGTGCCGAAGGCGGAGATCAGCGCCTGGATCTCGGTGTTCTGCAGGATCTTGTCGATCCGCGCCTTCTCGACGTTCAGGATCTTGCCGCGGATCGGCAGGATCGCCTGGTACATCGGGTTCCGGCCGGACTTCGCGCTGCCGCCGGCGGAGTCACCCTCGACGATGAAGATCTCGGACAGGGCCGGGTCCTTGGACTGGCAGTCCGACAGCTTGCCGGGCATGGCCGCCGTTTCCAGCAGGCCCTTGCGGCGGGTCAGGTCCCGGGCCTTGCGGGCGGCGGCCCTGGCGGTGGCCGCGGCGCCCGCCTTGCGGATGATGTCCGCCGCCTCGCCGGGATGGCGGTCGAACCAGTCGGACAGGTGCTCGTACGTGACGCGCTGGACGAAGGCCTTGGCCTCGGTGCTGCCCAGCTTGTCCTTGGTCTGGCTCTCGAACTGCGGATCGACCAGCTTCACGGAGACGATCGCGGTCAGACCCTCGCGGATGTCGTCACCGGTGAGGTTCTCGTCCTTCTCGCGCAGCAGCTTCTTCTCCCGCGCGTACTTGTTGACCACCGAGGTGAGCGCCGTACGGAAGCCCTCCTCGTGGGTGCCTCCGAAGTGCGTGTGGATGGCGTTGGCGAAGGAGTGGACGCTCTCGTTGTAACCGGTGCTCCACTGCATGGCGATCTCGGCGGACAGGGTCCGTCCTGGGCCGGCTCCCTCGAAGGAGATCACACCCGGGTGGACGGTCTCGCCCTTGCGGGAGTTGAGGTAGGCCACGAAGTCGGCGATGCCGCCCGCGTAGCGGTAGGTCACGGTGCGGGCCTGCGCGCCTCCGTCCCCCTGCACGGCTGCGTCCCCCTGCACGGCTGGGCCACCGCCCGCGGTGCCCTCCGCGCCCGCGGCGCCCGGACGTTCGTCCCGCAGGCTGACCGTCAGGCCCGCGTTGAGGAAAGCCACTTCCCGGAACCGGCGCGAGAGGGTCTCGAAGGAGTAGTCGGTGGTCTCGAAGATGTCGCCGTCGGCCCAGAAGGTGATCGTGGTGCCCGTCGTGGCGGTGACCTCCCGCCGTTCCAGAGGGGCGGCGGCCCTCCCCGCCTTGAACTCCTGGACGTAGCGGTGCCCGTCCTTGCACACCTCCGCCCTGACCTTCGTGGACAGGGCGTTGACCACGGACAGGCCGACCCCGTGCAGCCCGCCGGAGACGGAGTAGCCGCCGCCGCCGAACTTGGCGCCCGCGTGCAGCACCGTCATGACCACCTCCAGCGCCGGCCTGCCCTCCGAGGGGACGATGTCGACCGGGATACCGCGCCCGTTGTCGGTCACCCGCAGGCCGCCGTCGGCCAGGATGGTGACCTCGATGGTGTCGGCGACCCCGGCCAGCGCCTCGTCGACCGCGTTGTCGACCACCTCGTACACCAGGTGGTGCAGCCCCGGTTCACCGGTCGAGCCGATGTACATGCCGGGCCGCGTGCGCACCGCGTCCAGTCCGTCCAGGACGGTGATGGCGCTGCCGTCGTACGCGGCACGGCCCTCATGGGACGCGGGGACGGCGACGGGCGGGGCGGCGAAACCGGAAACGGTCACCAAGGGCTCCTTCGGGCGCAGCACGAAGCACGCTCCCGCCACGGCGGGCGGGAGCGTGTCACATGACGGGGAGACGGTCGGCCGGACAGCCGACGGCGCGACAGCACGGTCGGCGGTCACGTGGATCGGCCGCCGACTCCTCCAGGCTATCGACTCGGCCACGCAAAGTCATCGCGCTTGCGTGTTTGGTGAGCTGTGGGCGGGTGTGAAATGGTCCGTGAAGGTGCTCAGCGCGCTACAGGGGCTCTGTTCAACCCGATGCTCGATCCCCCGCACCCGAGTGGCCATTGAGGCCGCCAGATCGACGTACAGGGATTCCACGCCTTCAGAAGGCGATCTTGTACGTGACGTCGTGGGGGACCGGTGCCGGTGCGGCGTCGGGGTAGACCAGACGGATCGTGGTGAAGCGCTGCGTGTCGGGCCGCGCGTCCCACGCCTCGGGCCGGCTGAGGGTGACGTTCACCGGGTACGCCCGGAACCGGCCGGCCGCGCAGTACGGCACACAGTCGTTGACCATGTCGATGCCGCGGGCGGTCGCGGTCTGCGCACCCCACTTGTCCCACTTGAGCTCGACGAGGCGGTTGTTCCCGTCGCCGCAGGCGAGCAGGTAGTCCTCGGGGCGTACCTGTGGCTCGCCGAAGCAGTCGACGACCACCACGGGCCTCTGCGGTTGGACCGGCCCGGCCGCGGAGGCCGCCGGTACGGGGGCGGTGGCGAACGCCGCCGCCAGGCACAGCAGTGTCGCTGCGCGGGCCCTGCTCCAGACTGCGCCGGCGTTCCGGCGGGCGCCCGGTGTGTTCACGAGACCCCCTCCTCGCCCTTCCGTTCCAATGGGTCCGGCCACCGCCAGCTTCCCCCATCCGGGCGCACCTCGCACCCGCTGAGGGTCGGCGCCGCCCGCCCGCCGGGCTGTCCCGGAGCGGTCGCGGAACGGACTTCCCGCCCGCCGCGCGGGCCGTTCCGGTCATACTGCACGAAGTTGATCAGATGGAGCCCGGTGCGCCGCCGGAGCCCGCGCGGGCGGCGCCACCCCCGGATGGAGACACGATGAGCAAGCCTGTGCAGCACGTTGCCGACAGTCATGATCTGATCCGCGTGCACGGCGCACGCGAGAACAACCTCAAGGACGTCAGCATCGAGATCCCCAAGCGCCGTCTGACGGTGTTCACCGGAGTCTCCGGATCGGGCAAGAGCTCACTGGTCTTCGACACGATCGCCGCCGAGTCCCAGCGGCTGATCAACGAGACCTACAGCGCGTTCCTCCAGGGCTTCATGCCGACCCTGGCCCGCCCCGAGGTCGACGTCCTCGAAGGGCTCACGACGGCGATCATCGTCGACCAGCAGAGGATGGGCGGGGACCCCCGCTCCACGGTCGGCACCGCCACCGACGCCAACGCGATGCTGCGCATCCTCTTCAGCCGCCTCGGCACGCCGCACATCGGCTCGCCCAAGGCGTTCTCCTTCAACGTCGCCTCGATCAGCGGCGCGGGCGCGGTCACCTACGAACGCGGCGGCCAGACCAAGAAGGAGCGCCGCGAGTTCAAGATCACCGGCGGTATGTGCCCGCGCTGCGAAGGCCGCGGCAAGGTGACCGACCTCGATCTCACCCAGCTCTTCGACGACACCAAGTCGCTCAACGAGGGCGCCCTCACCATCCCCGGCTACAAGCCCGGCGGCTGGAACTACCGCCTCTACACCGAGTCGGGCCTCTTCGACCCGGACCAGCCGATCCGCGCGTACACCAAGAAGGAACGGGACGCCTTCCTCCACCAGGAGCCGACCCGGATGAAGATCGCGGGAATCAACATGACCTACGAGGGTCTGGTCCCGCGCATCCAGAAGTCGATGCTCTCCAAGGACCGGGAGTCGATGCAGCCGCACATCCGGGAGTTCGTGGACCGGGCGGTCACCTTCACCACCTGCCCCGACTGCGACGGCACCCGCCTCAACGAGGGCGCCCGGTCCTCGAAGATCGAGGGCAAGAGCATCGCCGACGTGTGTGCCATGCAGATCAGCGACCTCGCCGAATGGGTCGGCGGTCTCACCGAGCCCTCCGTGGCCCCGCTGCTCACCACGCTCCGGCACACCCTCGACTCCTTCGTGGAGATCGGCCTCGGCTACCTCTCCCTGGACCGGCCCGCCGGAACCCTCTCGGGCGGCGAGGCACAGCGCGTCAAGATGATCCGCCACCTCGGGTCCTCGCTGACCGACACCACGTACGTCTTCGACGAGCCCACCACCGGCCTGCACCCCCACGACATCCAGCGGATGAACAGCCTGCTGCTGCGCCTCCGGGACAAGGGCAACACCGTCCTGGTGGTCGAGCACAAGCCGGAGGTCATCGCGATCGCCGACCACATCGTCGACCTCGGCCCCGGCGCGGGCACCGCGGGCGGCACCGTCTGCTTCGAGGGCAGCGTCGAGGGACTCCGGACCGGCGGCACCATCACCGGCCGCCACTTCGACGACCGGGCCTCCCTCAAGGAGAGCGTACGGAAGCCCACCGGCGCGCTGGAGATCCGCGGCGCGTCCACGCACAACCTGCGGGACGTGGACGTCGACGTCCCGCTCGGTGTGCTCACCGTCATCACCGGTGTCGCCGGCTCCGGCAAGAGCTCCCTGATCCACGGCTCGATCCCGCCCGGCGCGGACGTGGTGTCGGTCGACCAGGCCCCGATCCGCGGCTCCCGGCGGAGCAACCCGGCCACCTACACCGGGCTGCTGGACCCGATCCGCAAGGCGTTCGCCAAGGCCAACGGCGTCAAGCCGGCGCTCTTCAGCGCCAACTCCGAAGGCGCCTGCCCCAACTGCAACGGTGCCGGCGTCATCTACACCGACCTGGCGATGATGGCCGGCGTCGCCACCACCTGTGAGGAGTGCGAGGGGAAGCGGTTCGACGCGTCCGTCCTCGACTACCACCTCGGCGGCCGCGACATCAGCGAGGTGCTGGAGATGTCCGTGACCGAGGCCGAGGAGTTCTTCGCCGACGGCGAGGCCCGCACTCCCGCGGCCCACCGCATCCTGGAGCGCCTGACCGCCGTCGGACTCGGCTACCTCACCCTCGGCCAGCCGCTCACCACCCTCTCCGGCGGCGAACGGCAGCGGCTCAAGCTGGCCACCCACATGGCCGAGAGGGGCGGCGTCTACGTACTCGACGAACCGACCGCCGGCCTCCACCTCGCCGACGTCGAGCACCTGCTTGGCCTCCTCGACCGGCTCGTCGACTCCGGCAAGTCCGTCATCGTCATCGAGCACCACCAGGCCGTCATGGCCCACGCCGACTGGATCATCGACCTCGGTCCGGGTGCGGGCCACGACGGCGGCCGCATCGTCTTCGAGGGCACCCCCACCGACCTCGTCGTCGACCGCTCCACCCTCACCGGCGAACACCTCGCGGCCTACGTCGCCCCCTGACCGAAGCACCGAAGGCCCGCGACGGACCCGCCCGCGCGGCGACCCCGTCGCGGGCCGGACACCCGGACACCGGACACCGGGACGCCGGTCAGACGACCCGGAAGTTGGCCATCATCGCCATGTCCTCGTGCTCCAGGTTGTGGCAGTGCATCATGTACCGCCCGCGATAGCCGTCGAACCTGGCCAGGACCTCGACGACCTCGTACGGCCGCACATCCACCGTGTCCTTCCAGCCGCCGTCCGTCGCCGACGGGCCGCCCGCGCCCCGGCCCACCACCGCGAAGTGCGCCAGGTGTACGTGCACCGGATGGTGGAAGTCGCTGGAGAAACGCCACAGTTCGACCGTCCCCAGCGCCGGATCGGCCAGCGAACCCTTCACGTCGAACGGCGTGCCGTTGATGGTCCACATCGCCCCGCCGTCACCGTTCGTCCGGCGGAAGTCGAACGTACGGGTGCGCACGGCGCGGTTCCGCCGGGGCAGGTCCAGTTCCGCCAGCACCGGTCGCAGGACCGAGTCGTCCCGGGCCGAGCGCACCACCCGGAAACGCATGACGTCCCGCGTCGCCTCGGTCTCGCCCAAGGTGTTGCGGACGGTGACCAGCGTGCCGACCGGGTAGCGCGCGAAGTCGATGACCAGGTCGAAGCGTTCGGCCGGGGCGATCGGCACCTCGCCGTGCGGGCGCGGTCCGGCGAGCAGCCCGGCGTCGCTGCCGATCTGCGTGAACGGGGCGCTGCCGTCCGGCGGGGGAGGGTCGAGGCGCAGACGGTAGCGGCGCGCGTTGGACGCGTTGAGGAACCGGAACCGGTAGCGGGCGGCGTCCACCTCCATCTCCGGCCACGGCGCCCCGTTGACGAGGAGCACGTCGCCCAGCACGCCCTCCATGTACGCGTCCGCCACACCCGGGACGCCGGTGAGGGCGGGATCGGTCGCCGGGTACCGGAACTGCCCCTCCGCGTCGAACGACCGGTCGCACAGCATCAGCGGCACGTCCCGGGCGCCCCCGGGAAGCCCCGAGGCGTCCTCGGCCGCGTCGCCGACCAGGAAGAACCCGGCCAGCCCCCGCCACACCTGCGGACCGGTGAAGTCCATGCGGTGGTCGTGGTACCAGAGCGTCGCGGCCCGCTGGTGGTCGAGCGGGTAGACGTACTCCTTGGTCCGCTCGTGCAGCGTCCACGCGTCCGCCGGTACGTGCGCCATGTGCGCGCCGCCCTCCCTGTGACCGCCCCCGCCGCCACCGTGCTTCGCGTGGCCGGCGGCCGGCGCGGCGGCACCCGGCCGGAAGCCGCCCGGCGACACGACCAGGTCGGTCGGATAGCCGTCCGACTCCGGAGGGGTCACCCCGCCGTGCAGGTGGGTCGAGGTCGGTACGGTGAGCTCGTTGGTCACCCGTACGGTCGCCGCACGCCCCGACCTCACCCGGAACGTCGGCCCCGGGAAGGTCCCGTCGTAGCCCCAGACCGTCGTCCGGACGCCCGGCAGGATCTCGGCCCCGGCACTGCGCTGCACCACCTCGTACAGCTCGGCGCCGCCCGGTCCGCCCGCGGCGACGGCCTGCGCGGTCCGCGGAACGGGCAGCGGCACGGTGAACCGGCGGGGGAGCTTCGCCCCGCCGCTGCGCAGCAGTTCCCCGCTGGTCTCCCGGCCGCACCCGGTGCCGAAGGCGCCGGTCAGCCCGGCGACGGCGGCTCCCGAGGCGGCAGCCAGGACCCGCCGGCGGGTCAGGTCCGCGCGGGGCGCACGCCCCACCGGGCCCGTCATCGGGCGGCCTCCTCGCGCGCCGCCGGGACGGACCGGAGGGCCGGGACGCCGCCGTCCCTGTCCCCAGCGTCCCCGGCGTCCCCGGCATTGCCGGTCCCCCCGGTGGTGAGGTGCCGGCGGTAGCCGTACGCCCACATCACCAGCGCGACCGACAGCCCGAAGAGGCCGACACCGAGGGGAATGTGCAGCTCCACGCTGCGGCTCTCCCCGGCCCCGATCTGTACGCCGACCAGGACCAGCAGCAGCACGGGGAACGCCGCGTACCAGGGCCGTCCGCCACTCCACCGCCACAGCGCCGGCGAGCAGAGCAGCATGAGCACCGGCAGCAGGCTCAGGGACCCGCCGACGGCACTGTGGACCTTCAGCAGGTCCACGTCACCGGTGACGAAGCGCCCGGCGAGCACCGCCTGGACGATGACGCCCACCAGGAACAAGGTGGCCAGCGCGCGCGCCACGACGACGGGCCAGCGCCGCAGCCGTGCCCGGGGCCTGGTCCCGGTGGATCCGTCCGGCCGCCGTCCGGCCGACACGGTGCCGGCAAGCCCGGTCTGCGAGGAGCGTCGTCTCATGGGCATGCATCGTGCTGCCCGGGCCCGGCGGGCCGCGTCGGCCCGGAACGGCAACCGGGAGGTACACCCGGGGGAGTAGCGTCATCCCCCGGCGGTATCCGGCCGGTGCCGCACCGGGAGACGCGGCCCGGGGGACCGGAGCGCCAGGGTTGCACCGTGAAGCGCCTCCGGAACCCGGCATCCCCGCAGGTGCTCCCGTCCGGTCCACCACCCCGACCGCCGTCCCCTGAAGCCCGTGAAGCCCCTGAAGCCCCTCAACAGTCCGTGTCTGCCGGTCACTTGGGTGCACACCCCGTGGCCCGGCAAGATGTCCGCGGCGGCGCAGGGTATGCGCGCGGGACACGGCGTGGGGGGTAGGACGTGTTACGAGCGGCCGACATCGGGCTGGGTGCCGGGCTGACCGCCCTGGTGCTGACCACCGGATTCCTCCGGGTGGGTCCGGCGGGACCTTCCGGCGCCCTGGACCTGGGCGCGGTGGCGCTCGCGGCGGTGGCCGGCGCGGGGGTGGCGTTCCGGCGCCGGCTGCCCCTGAGCTGCCTGCTGGTGCTCAATCTGGTCACCTTCGCCTGGTTCCACCTCGACTACCACGGCAGGCTCGTCACCGTCGCGCCGCTTGTCGGCTGCTACACGCTGGCCGCGTACCGCGGCCTGAGCGCCGGGGTGGCGGGCGGCCTGCTGACCGCCGTCACCACGGTGCTGGCGGTCCGTACCGGGGTGGACGGCGAGTGGTTCGGAGACCAGGTGTTCAACGCGGTGACGCTGGAGGCCGCCGCGGTGGCCCTGGGCGGGGCGGTCCGCTACCACCAGGCGTTCGCCGCGGGCGCCCGGGAGCAGGCCGAGCGGATCGCCGAGGCCACGTCCGAGCAGGCCCGCCGGCAGGCGGCCGAGGAGAGGCTGGAGATCGCCCGTGAACTGCACGACGTCTTCGGCCACACCATGGCGGCGATCAGCGTGCAGGCGGGGGTGGCGGTACACGTGATGCACCGCAAACCGGAACAGGCGTCCGAAGCGCTGAACACGATCAAGCGGATCAGCGACGAGGGCCTGGCCGAGGTACAGGTGCTGCTGCGCGCGATGCGGTCCCCCGACATGCGCACCGCCACGGGAGGCCTGGACCGGCTCGAGAAGCTCCTGGACACCGCGGGGGTCGACGTGGAACTGACGGTGCGCGGCGAGGACCGGACCGTGCCGGTGGCCGTGGACGTCGCCGCGTTCCGGATCATCCAGGAGTCGCTGACCAACGTACGGCGGCACGCCCGGGCCTCGTCGGTGCAGGTGGAGCTGAACTACGGTTCGCGCGAGGGCGGGATGCTGGAGATCGCGGTGCGCGACGACGGGCAACCGGTCGACACCGTGACGGCCGTCGGCGGCCACGGCATCGAGGGCATGCGGGCACGGGCGGCCAAACTCGGCGGCACGCTCCGTGCCGGACGCCGACGCCGGCCGGAAGGGGGCTTCGAGGTGCACTGCACGCTGCCGACAGGGAAGGACACCCAGTGATCAAGGTGCTCATCGCCGACGACCAGGCGCTCGTACGCGGCGGCTTCCGGATGCTGATCGACAGCGAACCGGACATGACGGTCGTCGGCGAGGCGAGCGACGGCGCCACCGCCGCCGAACTCGCCCGCTCCACCTGCCCCGACGTCATCCTGATGGACATTCAGATGCCCGGCAGCGACGGGCTCGAGGGCATCCGGAGAGTGGCCGCGGACCCCACCCTGACCGGTGTCCGGGTGCTCATCCTCACCACCTTCGACGAGGACGAATACGCCGTCGAGGGCCTCCTGGCGGGGGCGAGCGGCTTCCTGCTCAAGAACACCGATCCGGGCCAGCTCCTCCACGGCATCAGGGTGGTCGCGGGCGGCGAGGAGCTGCTCTCGCCGGGCCTGACCCGCCGCCTCCTGGCCCGTACGGGCTGCCCGGCCGGCGTGGTCAACCACGAGGTGTTCACCCGGCTCACCACGCGGGAACGCGAGGTCGTCGCGCTCGCCGCGCAGGGCCTGAGCAACGAGGAGATCACCGCCCGGCTGGTCATCAGCCCGGCCACGACGAAGACCCACGTCAGCCGCGCCCTGGCCAAGCTGGGCGCCCGCGACCGGGCCCAGCTCGTGGCGATGGCCTACCGCCACGGCCTCGTGGAACCGGGATGAGCAGACCGCGCCCGCCGGCCGGCCCCGCCCCCGGCGGGGTCAGCACACGCGGTGGTACTCGACCTGCTCCAGGGAGTTCCCCGCGCCGAAGTCGCAGCTCCGTGCGGCCCCGCTCTCGGCGAAGCCGCACTTGCCGTAGAAGCGGCGCGACTGCGGAGTGTCCCGCAGCGTCCACAGGTGCACCTCCGCGAATCTCCCGGCGCGCAGGAGGCGCAGCGTCTCGGTCATCAGCACGGGAGCGATGCCGCTGCCCCAGCCGTCGGGATGGTTGTAGAAGCTGAGGATCTCGGCGAGTCCCGGCCGGGTCGCGGACGGCGCGAAGGAGGACAGGGCCAGCGGGCGGCCGTCCAGTTCGGCGATCAGGATCTCGGCCGTTCCTCCCGCGACCCTCTCGTGCCACCGCGTACGCCTGCTCCGGACCTCCCGCACCGCGAACCCGCTCTCAAAGAAGGGCGCGTACACCTTCTCCCACGCGGCGGCGTGTATCTCGCCGAGGACGTCGCCATCTCCCGCCCCGGCCCGGCGAACTCCGATCATGCCCCCAGCCTATCCCCAACACCCTCTCCAGGCAGGGAACTTGAGGCGGGGCCAGGGCGCCCGCACCTATGCGGGCACTCGCCTGAGGGGATCCCCGGGCGCGGGTCACCGCCCGAGGGCGTTCATCAGGATGATCGCCAGGAGATCCGCGAAGATGACGGCGAAAACGCCGATGATCATCGCCCAGGCCTTGGCCGACTCGTCCGGATGCATGCGCCGCCTCCCGACCGGGCCACGCCCTTCCCCGACGTGGCGGACGCCCGCGCGCCGGCCCACTGGTCTCCCGCCATGGTGACCCGGTTCCGCGCCGCGCACATCTCGGGCCTGTCAAGCCCCGAAATCCAGGGGCGTGCGGGGCCCGCCGCACTCCGGGCCTAATGGATCTCCCGCCGGCCTTTCCGCTTCAAGGAGATCCCTCATGACCCGCATGCCCCGGAAGCAGCGTTTCGCGATGCTCGCCCTGTCCTCCGCGCTGGTCGGAAGCGGTGCGCTGCTGTCCACCGGGGCCTTCGCCGCCCCTGCCCGACCGCAGCCCCAGGAGGTGGCCGCGGTCGCAGCCGGTCACACCGGGCGCGCGACGGGTGACCAGGACGGCACGGGTCCGGAGGTGCGGGGCGTGGAGAACATGCCGGGCTGCACGTTCTACGACGGCAAGGTGTACTGCGAGTACGAACCGGACGCACCCGACAGGCCGGGCCCGACGCCGGCGCCCCCGAAGCCCGACACCTCACCGGACGGCACACCGGACACCAAGCCGGAGTCGGCGAAGCCAGAGACGCTCCCGGCTCCGGAGCCGCAGCCCGTGCCCGAGCCCCCGAACCCGGATCCTGACAAGCCGGACACCAAGCCCGCAGCCGCGGAGCCGGAGATCCTCACCCACGAGATGACCCTGGAGTACCGGCTCCCGGAGCTGGACCTGATCTGACGGCCATCCGGGGGGACCACCCCGTGCGCCGCCCGCCGTGGACCTCGCCGAGGGGGTCCGGAGGGGACACTGACCGCGGCCGGGGAATCGCGAGCCCGGGAAGGGCATGGTGAGCGGGGTGGCGCAGGAGAAGACCGGCGGGGGCTACCGGCAGGAGCTGAAACGGACTCTCGGCCCGTTCCAGGTGTTCGCCATCTCCTTCGCCTTCATCTCGGTCGCGGTCGGGATCTTCGCGACGTACGACGAGGTGCTGGTGTCCGCGGGTCCGGTCGGGATCTGGCTCTGGATCATCGCCGCGGTCGGGCAGACCCTGGTGGCCCTGGTGGTCGCCCAGTTCGCCGCCCGCATCGCGCTGAGCGGCTCCTCCTACCAATGGGCCTCCCGGCTCGGCAGCCCCGCGGTCGGATGGTGGTTCGGCTGGCTGACCTTCTGCTACCTGGCCGTCGCCGTGGTGGCCATCGACAACGCCCTAGCCAGCCAGGCGTTCATGCCGCTCGCCGGGATGCCGGCGGACGAGGACACCGCACGCGTCATCACCCTGGTCGTGCTGCTCGTCCAGGCCGTGCTCGCCATCGTCTCCACCCGACTGATCAGCTGGATCAACACCACCGCGGTCGGGCTGGAACTCGCCCTGGTCGTCGCGGTGGCCATCGCGCTCGTCATCGCCGTCGCGGTCACCGACATCGGCTCCGCCGCCAACCTCACCTCCCGCGGGATCACCGCGGGCGCCCCCGACTACTTCGGCATCGGCGGCGGCCTCATGATCGCCATGATCATGGGCCTCGCCACCCTCGTCGGCTTCGACTCGGCCGCCAACCTCGCCGAGGAGGCCAAGGACCCCTACCGCACCGTCCCGCGCGCCATCGTCGGATCCGTCGTCGCGGCCGGAATCCTCGGCATGCTCTTCCTGATCACGCTCACCGTCGCCATCGAGGACATCCCCAGGATCAGCCACGAGTCCTCCCCGGTGGCCGCGATCATGCACGACCGCCTCGGAGTCGTGGCCGAGCGGGTGCTGCTGACCGCGATCACCTTCGCCTTCTTCGGCGCCGGGATCGTCGTGATGGTCTCCTGCTCCCGCCTCGTCTACGCGATGTCGCGCGACTCCCGCTTCCCCGCCCACCGGGTGATGCGGCGTGTCAACCCGCGCACGCGGACGCCGATCCCGGCCACCCTGCTGATCCTCGGCCTCGGTGTCGTCCTCATGGTCGTCCTCCCGGGAGCCGCCCTGCTGGAGCTGATCACCGCATCCACCATCCTTCCCGCCCTGATCTACTGCGCGACGATCGTGCTCTACCTGGCGGTCCGCAAGCGCCTCGACCGGCGCAAGGGCGCCTTCGACCTCGGACGCTACGAGACGCCCGTCGCCGTCAGCGCCCTGACCTGGACCTTCCTGGCCCTCTTCGTGCTCGTGTCGCCCGGCGAGGCGCGTACGTCCGTCGTCATCGTGGCCGGGCTGCTCGTTCTCGGCGGAGTCTTCTTCGTCGGCATGCTCGCATTCGACCGCCGGGCTCTGGACAGCCAGCCCGGAAGCGAGGACGACGAGGACACCTTCGCCCACTGACCCCGGCGGGCCGTCCCGTCACCCGCCCGTACGGTCGCCTCCGGGCCCCGTCGGGAGGGCTCACGCGGGGACGAACACCACCCGGAAGGTCCGGGGCCAGTTCTTGCCGGTGAGCAGGAACTCGCCCGTGCCGGGGACCTGGGCGATGCCGTTGAGGACATCGGCGCCCGCGGCCCGTTCCGCGGGTCCGATCAGACCCGAGGCGTCGATCGTGGCGGTGACCGCGCCCGACGCCGGGTCGATGCGGACGAGCCGGTCCGTGGGGAAGACGTTGGCGTAGACCGAGCCGTCCGCCGCGCACTCCAGCTCGTTGAGCCGTTCCAGCGGACGGCCGTCCTCGGTCACCGTGACCGAGCCCTCCGCGGCGAACGTCTCCGGATCACGGAAGACGAGGGTGGCCGACCCGTTGCTCATCACCAGCCGGCCGGGCTGTGCGCACAGGCCCCAGCCCTCACCCTCGTACGGGACCCGCCGCCGCTCGGCGAGCGTGGTCGCGTCCCGCTCGAAGGCGATGCCGTCGCGCCAGGTCAGCTGCCACAGCCGGCCGCCCGTGACGGTGATGCCCTCGCCGAAGAACTTGCCGTCCAGCCCCACCCGGCGGGTCGGCTCCTGCCCGGGGGGACCCACCGTGACCGCGGACCGGCCCGTCAGGCCGGTCCCCTCGTACAGCAGCCCGCCGTGCAGCTCCAGGCCTTCGGTGAACGCCGTCCGGTCGTGCGGCAGCGTGCCGCGCACCCGCACCTTCCACGGCTGTGGGCGTTCGGCCGCGCGGCTCGCCGTGGCGGCGGGCGGCGGATCCTCCCGCTGCCCGGCAACCCCCGGGACGGGACCGAGCAGCAGTACGGGGACCGCGGCGCCGACGATCAGCGGCCCGCAGCGCGACAGAGCACCCACCACCGAGCCGCCTCACCGCCGTGCGAACGATTGCCAACGGGATCATCCCCGAGCACCGGGAGGAGCCCACGGACGCCGCCGCGGAACTCACCCGGCCGGACGCCCCCGCCGACGCCCGGTCAGCCCTGTTCCCGGACCCCCCACGGGGAGCCGTACGCGGTCAGCAGGTCCAGGAACGGGCGCGGCGGAAGGGCCTCCGGGCCCAGCACGCCGGACTCCGCCCACACCCCGCCGGCCATCAGCTCCAGCGCCACGACCGGGTTCACCGCGGTCTGCCACACCACGGCCTGGGAGCCGTACTCGCCCATCGACCACTGGTTGTCCACCACGTGGTACAGGTACACCTCGCGCGGGTGGCCGTCCTTGGTGCCCTTCACCCAGGTGCCCGCGCAGGTCTTGCCGGTCATCCGCTCGCCCAGCGTGGCCGGGTCGGGCAGGCACGCGGCGACCACGTCACGCGGGGAGACGCGCACCGGGGTGCCGTCCGCGCCCCGGACCGTGACCGGCCCGGTCGAGTCCAGGCCCAGCGCGTGCAGGGTCTTCAGCTTGCCGATGAAGTCGTCGCCCAGCCCGTACTTGAAGGTGACCCGCCGGGCGTCCACCCAGCGCGGCACCAGCAGCACCTCCTCGTGCTCGACGTTCACGCACTCGACCGGGCCGATGCCCTCCGGGAATTCAAAGACCTCCGGCTCGCTGAACGGCTCGGTGGTGAACCATCCGCGGTCCCGCTCGTACACCACGGGCGGGTTCAGGCACTCCTCGATCGTCGTCCAGATGTTGAAGGACGGTGCGAAGTCGTAGCCCTCGACGGTCAGGTTCGCCCCGTCGCGGATGCCGATCTCCTCGATCTCGTCGAACAGCTCGTCGGCCGCGTACCGGGCGAACACATCGGACAGGCCGGGCTCCACGCCCATGCCGACCAGCGCCAGCCGGCCCGACTTCCGCCACGCTTCGGCCCGCTCGAACTGCTCGTCGCCGAGCTTGACCCCGCACTCCGCGTACGGCCGGCCGGGATGCGGCCGGGACAGCGACATCGCCATGTCCATGTAGTGGCTGTCCGCCGCCAGCGCGGCCTCGAACAGCGGCATCACGAACCGCGGATCGGTGGCGTTCAGCAGGACGTCGCACCCCTCCTCGCGGAGGAGGGAAGCCACCGCCGTCTCGTCGGAGGCGTCGATCCGGCGCGCCCGGAACCGGCCGGCGGCGTCGCCGAGCGCGGCCACCGCCGCCTCCGCGCGGGCGAGGTCGTAGTCGGCGACCACGAAGTGGTCGAAGAAGTCCCGGCGGGCCGCGATCCGGGTGATCGCGGTACCGACGCCACCGGCGCCCACAAGCAGAACACGCATGACGAAACCCTCTCTCGATGAGGTCCGCGGAGGTCCGCGCCTCATGGGAAGCGATGAAAACCGGCCGCACAAGATAAGGTCAATGGTGTTGGCATAAGGTTGAGGAGGCTTCGGAATGGCGAAGAAGGTGGTCCCCGAGGAGGCGCGCCGGCGGCGGCGCCCCACCCGGCAGGGCACCGTCCTGTCCGAACGGCTGATCGTCGAGACGGCCCTGCGGATGCTGCGTGAACACGGCAGCGCAGGGCTGTCCGCCCGCCGCCTCGGCGCTGCCCTCGGCGCGGACCCCAGCACCCTCTACCGGTACTTCGACGGCATGGACGGCCTCACCCTCGCCATCGGCGAAGAGCTGATCGGCCGGGCCCTGGAAGGGTGGAAGGCCACTGGGGACTGGCGCCGTGACCTGCGGGAACTCGGTCTGCGCATTCACGGCGCCTACCTCGCCCACCCGCAGGCCGCCGTGCTGACCGCCAGCCGGGTGACGGGCCGGCCCCGCGAGATCGCCGCCGACGAGGCGGTGCTCGGCATCCTGCGCACCGCCGGCTTCCCCGACCCGGAGGCGGTCCTGATCTACCACGCCTTCATCGACCAGAGCCTGGCCTTCGCGGCCCTGGACGCCGGCGCCCTCGCCCTGGGCGAGCCCTCCCGGACCTCCGACGAGCAGCAGTGGGAGTCCACGTACGCCCGGCTGCCGGCCCAGGAGTACCCGCACATCGCGGCCACCGCGCGGCTGCTGGCGGCCCGGATGAACCACAGTGCCTACCCGGTGGCCCTGGACATGCTGCTCGCCAGCGCGGAGAGCCGGCTCCAGGCCCTGAGGGGCCGCTGAGGAGTCCCTGCGCACGCCCTTGCCCCGGCCCTTACGCCAACACCATTGACCCTGTGCGGCCGCGCGGGTTTCCTCATCCCCATTCACGCCCTGTTCACACCGCGCCCGCCGCGGCGCGGTCCGCACCCCGCGCCCGGCACAGCGCACTCAGCACAGCGAGGGACGATGGCCGTAGACACCCCGCGGGAAACAGCCCCCACCGCCGGAACTCCCACCGCCGGAGCCGCCACCGCCGTGACGGCGGCAGAGGCGGCGACGGCCACGGTGGTGACGGCCACCGCCCCTCCGTCCGGCGCGCTCAAGCGGGACGCCATCGGCTTCTTCGACTCCCTCGCCATCGGCCTGAACGCCACCTCGCCGGCCTACTCGCTGGCCGCCGTCATAGGCCCGGTCGTCGCCTTGGTGGGCGTGCACGCGCCGGGGGTGATGCTGGCCTCCTTCGTCCCGATGCTGCTGATCGCCTCCGCCTTCCACTTCCTCAACCGGGCGGATCCGGACTGCGGAACGACCTTCTCCTGGGTCACCAGGTCCATGGGGCCCACCACCGGATGGCTGGGCGGCTGGGCCATCGCGATGACCGGAGTCCTGGTGGTCGGCTCGCTCGCCGACGTGGCCGTCGGCTTCGGCCTGCTCGCCGTCGGCGCGGACGGACTCGCCGGGAACGCCCTGGTCCGCGAGGTCCTCACGGTCCTGCTGATCCTCCTGATGTCCTGGCTCTGCGTGCGCGGCACCGAGGTGTCGGCCCGCTTCCAGAACGTCCTGGTCCTGCTCCAGGTCGTCTGCCTCGTCGTGTTCGCGGCCGTCGCGGTGTACCGCGTGTACGCCGGCACCGGCACCGCCGGCTCGATCCGCCCGGCCGCCGAATGGCTCAACCCCTTCGGGGCGGGCGGCACCGCCCTCACCGGCGGGCTGCTGCTCGGCGTGTTCGCGTACTGGGGCTGGGAGTCGGCGGTCAACCTGACCGAGGAGACCAGGGACCCCGCCGATGCCCCGGGGAAGGCCGGCCTCTGGTCGACCGTCGTCCTGCTGGTCACCTACCTGTCCGTGGCCCTCGCGGTCGTCGCCTTCGCGGGCACCGGTTACCTCACCGGACAGGCCGACGCGGAGGAGGAGGTCTTCGCCGCCCTCGCCGGCGACGTGCTCGGCGGCTGGGACTGGATCCTGCTCCTGGCCGTCAGCACCTCGGCCCTCGCCTCGACCCAGACGACCATCATCCCGGCCTCCCGCACGGCCCTGTCGATGGCCCGCCGCCGGGCGCTGCCGGACCGGTTCGCGCGGGTCGACCCCCACCGGGGCACACCCGGCACCAGCACCCGGTGGGTGGCCGGCACCGCGATCGTCTGGTACGTCGTCATCCACCGGATCAGCGAGAACGCCCTCGCCGACTCCCTCACCGCCCTGTCGCTGCTCATCGCCTTCTACTACGCCCTCACCGGCATCGCCTGTGCCGTCTGGTACCGGCGCCTGCTGACCCGCGGCCCGCGCTCCTTCCTCCTCCTCGGCGCGGGCCCGCTGCTCGGCGCGGCGATGCTGATCTGGCTGCTGGCCGAGTCCGTCGCCGACATGGCCGACCCGGCCAACTCCTCCAGCGGCACGGCCTGGTTCGGGCTGGGCGCCCCACTGGTCATCGCGCTGCTCCTGGCAGCCGCCGGGGTGGTGCTCATGCTGCTGCGCCGCGCCGCGTCCGGAGCCTTCTGGAACGAACGGCCCGGAGCGTACGAGGAGCCGTGACCGACCCTGCGGAGGCGGGTCTTCCATACCACACACACCCTCCATCGTTCGGGTGGAAATGGAAATCCGTTCTCGTTGTCCGGAAACTGACCTTGCGTGAGTGCGGTGTGCGAGAGATACACCCCACATGACCGATTCCTCGCACCCCAGCCGCAGGAACCTCCTCGCCGGCCTCGCCCTCGGCCCGCTCGCCCTCGCCCCCCTGGCCGCCGCCGCACCCCCCGCCGGTGCCCGTGGCCCCGCGGCGTCCGCCCCGCCCCCGGCCCAGCCGCCGGACGGGACGGACGCCGTACTGCTCCGCGGAGCGGAACTGATCCTCACCATGGACCCGGCGGTGGGGGAGGGCCCGCTGGGCACCCTGTCCGGTGCCGACCTGCTGATGCGGCAGGGGACGATCGCCGCGGTGGGCCGGCGGCTCCCCGCGCCCTACGGCACCCGGGTCCTGGACATGGCCGGCCGGATCGTGATGCCCGG
The DNA here is from genome assembly GCF_043199475.1 of Streptomyces sp. NPDC048603. Classification (NCBI taxonomy): domain Bacteria; kingdom Bacillati; phylum Actinomycetota; class Actinomycetes; order Kitasatosporales; family Streptomycetaceae; genus Streptomyces; species Streptomyces sp. NPDC048603. The sequence continues at coordinate 448,742 of NZ_JBICVY010000008.1, forward strand.
ATTCGTGGACATCCACAACCACCTGTGGCAGTCCAGCATGCGCGGCGGATGCTCCGCGCAGGACCTGTACGGCTGGCTGGGCGCGTGCAACCGGCCCACCCTCGCCCGCATCGGCGCCGAGGACATGTACGACTTCGTCCGGCTCTCCGCCCTCGACGTCCTCGGGGCCGGCGTCACCACGGTCGTCGACTGGGTACACCCCATCCCCTTCGACACCAGCGAGCGCTACGTCCGGGCCCTGGCCGACACCGGCCTGCGCTTCGTCTACGCCATGGCCCAGGACGTCCGGTCCGCTGACCTGGTGCCGCGCGTGAAGAGAGAACTCCTGGACCCGCTGCCGCTCGCCTCGGCCCAGGTCGCCGTGCACGCCCAGCAGTCCGCCCTGGACCCGCTGTACCGCTTCCACGGGATCGCCCGGGACCTGGGCGTCATGCTCAACTCGCACGTGCTGGAGCATCCCGACGACCGCGGGGACGATCCGATCGGAGCCCTGCGCCGGGTCGGCGCGCTCGGCCCGCACCTGCTGATGAACCACGCGATCCACCTCACCGACGACGAGATCGCCGAGGTGGCCGAACGCGACGTCCGCGTGGCCCACTGCCCCCTGAGCAACATGCGGCTCGCCTCGGGGATCATGCGGCTGCCCGCCCTGCACGCCCGGGGGGTGCAGGCGGGGCTCGGGCAGGACGGCGGGGCGAACGACACCTCCGACATGTTCGGGCTGATGAAGGCGGCCGTGGGCCTCCAGCGGGCACTGCACCGCGACGCCTCGGTCCATCCGGCCGTCCCCGCCGTGCTGCGCATGGCGACCCTGGGCGGCGCCGAATGCATCGGCATCGCCGACCGCGTGGGATCGCTGACCCCCGGGAAGCGCGCCGACGTGATCGTCATCGACCCGGCGGCACTGAACTTCGCCCCCCGCACCGACTGGACCGGCCAGCTCGTCCTCAACGGGCACCCTTCCAACGTCAGCCACGTCTTCGTGGACGGCCGGCCGCGCAAGGCCCAGGGCGCCCTGGTCGACGTCGACGTACCGTCCGTCGTACGCCGCGCCGAACGTGCCGCCGCCCACCTCCGCGCGGCGGCCTGAGGCAGGCCGGTGACGTCCGGCACAGTGGAGTCATGAACGAGGACGACAGCAGCCTTCTCGCCCGGGGGCGGGTGGCGACCAGACTGCCGGCCCGGGACCTGGACCGGGCCCGGCGCTTCTACGCCGAGAAGCTCGGCCTGGAACCCGTCGACGAACGGCCCGGCGGGCTGCTGTACCGGTGCGCCGGAACGGAGTTCGCCGTGTTCGCGTCGGTGGGCTCCTCCCCGGGCACCTTCACCCAGATGGGATGGGCGGTCGACGACCTCGACGCCGTCGTGGCGGAACTCGGGCGGCGCGGCGTGGTGTTCGAAGACGTCGACGTACCCGGGATCCGCACGGAGGGAGGGATCGCCGACATCGAGGGCAACTACCCGAGCAAGGGCGCGCGGGGAGAACGGGCTGCCTGGTTCCGCGACAGCGAGGGGAACCTGCTGGGCATCGGCGAGCCCGTCTTCTGAAACCCCGGGGCCCGGCGGCGGGAGGCTGCGGCCACCGGTGAGTCCGTCCTTCGGCTCGACGACCGCGGCGTGTCCCGCGATCAGCCGGACCGGGCCGGGCCGTGGGAGGCGATGAACCGGCGCAGAGCCTCGCCGGGGTCGGGGAGCCGTCCATACCACGAGCCCCCGTCGGCCGGGTCGCCCTTGGGGATGGCCCGGAGCAGCATGTCGCGCATGTCGCCGGTCGCCCGCTCCCGGGCCTCCTCGATCCGCCTCCGGCTCTCCTCGGTGCCGTCCCCGGTGGCGAGGACCTCGGCCAGGGCCTTCTCCCAGGCCCCCACGCGCCCCCAGACGTACATCTCTCCCTGCGCGGAGCCGGCGTACTGGAGGCCGACCAGCGCCCACCCCTGACTTTCCGTCAGGGGGGCATCCGCCGACACCCATCCGGTCGCCAACTCGGCAGCCTGTCGGGCGAGTTCCTCAAGCGTCTCCTGCTGTGCCTCATCCATGAACTGATCATAACCGATTATCGTCTGAATGACGATAATCGGTTGGCTCGCGTCACGCCCGGCGGAGTACGGCGCGCACCGGTTCGGCCGGCTGGAGGGTTCAGGCCCGGAAAGACCGGCACCGGGGCCGGGCCCGTGTCCAGGTGGAAGCGCCGGCCCAGCACCGCCAGCACCAACACCGCCTCGACCAGAGCGAAACGGGCTCCCAGACAGGCCCGGGGACCGCCCCCGAACGGGATCCAGGCGTGCTCCGGCACCGGGTCCGGTGCGTCCTCGTCCCAGCGTTCGGGCCGGAAGGCCAGCGGCTCGGGGAACCAGCGCGGGTCCCGGTGCAGCGACCAGGGGCTCGCCCACACGGTGGTTCCCGCCGGCACCGGACGCCCGCCGATGCACGCCCCGTCCCGCGCCACCGCCGAAATCAGCCAGATCGGCGGGTAGATGCGCAGCGCCTCCTTCACCACCTGCTGCGTCCACGGCAGCCGCGCGTAGTCCTCGTACGCGGGCAGCCGGTCGCCCAGCACCCGGTCCAGTTCCTCCGTCAGCCGGGCGCGGGCCTCCGGCGCACCGGACAGCAGCTGCCAGGCCCAGGTCAGGGTGGTGGAGGTGGTCTCGTGCCCGCCGATGTAGAGGGTGATCGACTCGTCCCGCAGCTCCCGCCGGGACAGCGGGTTCCCGTGCTCGTCGCGGGCGGCGAGCAGCCGGCCGAGCAGGTCGTCGCGTTCCTCCCCGGCCGCCGAGGCCTTCTCGTGCTCCCGTATGACGTGGGCGATCTCCCGGTCGAGCACGGCCACGGCCCGGCGCATCCGGGTCCGTCCCGGCGTCCGCACCCACGGCGGCAGGAAGAGCGTGACACCGCGGAACTCCGCCCCCAGCTCGTGCTGCGCGGTGGCCATGGCGGCGCTGATCGGCGCCTCGCGGCCGGCGGCCTCGCTCCCGAACAGGGTGCGGACCGCGATCCGCTGGGTCAGCCCGGCCATCTCCCGGTGGACGTCCACCCGTTCGCCTTCGCTCCAGCGCGCGGCGAGGGCGTCCGCGCACGCGACCATCTCGGCCGCGTACGCCCGCACCTGGCGCGGCCGTACGGCCGGCTGGACGAGCGCGCGTTTGCGCCGCCAGTCGTCCCCGGTGGCGACGACCACCCCGTTGCCGAGCAACTGCCGGAAGGCCCAGCCCAGTTCGCTCGGCGCGAAGGAGGTCTCCACGGCTGCGAGGAGTTCGCCCGCGTGGGCCGGCTGCGAGACCAGCACGTTGCGCCGCGGCCCGAGCGCCCAGGGCACCCAGTCCCCGTACTCGTCGCGCAGGTGCTCGAAGAAGGCCAGCGGGTCCCGGGCGAAGGCCGGCAGATTGCCGAGGAGCGGCCACCGGCGGGGTCCCCGCTCGGTACCGGAGGGCAGCAGGGTGGCGGTCACGCCCGCATCGTGACACCGCCGCCGTACGTGCACCAGACCCCGTGCGGCCGGACAGCCGGGTACGCCGCGGCCGGAAGGCCGGTCCGGCCGCAGCCGTTCCGTCCCACACGCGAGGCCGTTCAGCCGGGTCGCCCGGCGGCGTCGACGGTGTCGAGCAGCCTCAGGAAGGGCCGCCGCAGGGCCACCGCGACCGGGCGCGACTCCGCGGCCGAGTACGCGGCGAAACAGCTCCGGGCCTCCGCGACGGCGGGCCCGGGGTCGTGCCCCGCCAGGGCGTCGTCCACCGCCCGCGCCGTGGCGGAGGCCAGCGCGGCCAGGTCGCGGCGCGCCCGGTCGACGTCGGCGGCGAGGTCCGCGCGTCCGGTGAACGCCGCCACCTCCTCGGCCAGCGTCTCCATCCCGCCGCACAGGTCGTGGGCGAGGAACAGGCGTCGGACGAGACCGCTCACCTCCGCGCGCTGCCGCCGGCGCAGCGGATCGAACCTCAGGACACGCCGGGCGTTCCGCGCCTCGTTCGCCGGCCGGCGCACCGCCTCCGTCTCGCGGCGCACCAGACCGAGGTTGTCGCGCGCCGAGGCCGGGTCGGTCCCCAGGACCCGTATGCTTCCGGCCAGGGCGCGGCCCAGCCGGAGCCGGCACTCCTCCACCGAGGAGGCCAGTGCGCGGCGGGGGTCGGGCGGCCACAGCAGCGGCGCCAGCAGCACCGTGACCGCCGCGCCGACGGCGGTCTCCCACATCCGGTCCAGGGCGTAGGCGTCGGGACTGGGGTTGGCCAGGACCAGCAGCGAGGACACGGCGATCTGGACGTTGATGCCGTTCCCGGAGTTCAGGACCATGCCCAGGGCCAGGCCGAGCACCACGACCAGGGCCAGCGCCGCCGTCGACGGGCGCAGCACCTGCAGCAGGGCGATCGCCAGCAGCACCCCGGCGACGACCCCGGCGACGCGCTCCAGCGAGGTGGTGAAGACCGCGGAGGGATCGCTGCGCACCGCCACGAGCGGCACGATCGCCGCGAACACCGGCGGCTGGTCCGCGCCGAGCCACAGGGCGGTCTGCCAGGCGGCGACCACCGTCACCGCGATCCGCGCCGCCACCGGACCCTCGGCCACCAGCGCCCGCCGGGCCCGGCCCCGTACGCCCCCGGCCCCGCCGTCGCTCCGGTGCTCGCCCACGTACCACTGTTCCACGGTCCGGGTGCCCGGACCCTCGCACTCACCCCCGCCGGACGGGCGCGTCAGGGCCGGCCGGGTGATCACCCGGCCGGCCCTGACGCCCGCTCAGGCGAGGTCGAACCGGTCCAGGTTCATGACCTTGTCCCACGCCGCCACGAAGTCCCGGACGAACTTCCCCTCGGCGTCCTTCGAGGCGTAGACCTCCGAGAGCGCCCGCAGCTGCGAGTGGGAGCCGAAGACGAGGTCCACGGCGGTCGCCGTCCACCGGGCCTTCCCGGTGGCGCGGTCACGGCCTTCGAACACGTTCTCGGTGGATTCCGACGGCTTCCATTCCGTGCCCATGTCGAGCAGGTTGACGAAGAAGTCGTTGGTCAGGGTCCCGGGCCGGTCGGTGAGCACACCGTGCCGCGCCTGCCCGGCGTTGGCGTCCAGCGCCCGCATGCCGCCGACCAGCACGGTCATCTCGGGAGCCGTCAGCGTCAGCAGGCTGGCCCGGTCCAGCAGCAGGGTCTCCGCCGACAGCTTCTCTCCCGCCCGCAGGTAGTTGCGGAACCCGTCCGCGCTCGGTTCCAGCACGGCGAACGACTCCACGTCCGTCTGCTCCTGCGAGGCGTCCGTACGGCCCGGCGCGAACGGGACCGTGACCTCGTGTCCGGCGTTCCGTGCCGCCTGCTCGACGGCCGCGCACCCGCCCAGCACGATCAGGTCCGCGAGCGACACCTGCGCGCCGCCGGACCGCGCCTGGTTGAAGTCCCGCTGGATCCCCTCGAGGGCCTGCAGCACCACGGCCAGTTCGGGCGTGTCGTTGCCCTCCCAGTGGCGCTGCGGTTCGAGCCGGATCCGCGCCCCGTTGGCCCCGCCGCGCTTGTCGGTGCCGCGGAAGCTCGCCGCCGACGCCCACGCGGTGGTGACCAGTTGGGGGAGGGGCAGCCCCGACGCGAGGACCTGCTCCTTGAGGGCGGCGACGTCCGCGTCCGACAGCCGGTCGCGGCCGGGCGCGGGGACGGGGTCCTGCCACAGCTGCGGCTCGGGGACCCAGGGGCCGAGATAGCGCGAGACGGGTCCCATGTCACGGTGCAGCAGCTTGTACCAGGCCCGGGCGAAGGCGTCCGCGAGCGCGGCCGGATTCTCGTGGAAGCGCTTGGAGATGGGCCCGTAGACCGGGTCCAGCCGCAGGGCCAGGTCCGTCGTCAGCATCATCGGGGCGTGCCGCTGCGACGGGTCGTGGGCGTCGGGCACGGTGCCCTGGGCGGCGGCGTCCCTGGGGGTCCACTGGTGGGCGCCGGCCGGGCTCGCCGTCAGCTCCCACTCGTAGCCGAACAGGTTGTCCAGGTAGCCGTTGTCCCACTTCGTCGGCTCGTTGGTCCAGGCACCCTCCAGCCCGCTGGTGAGCGTGTCGACGCCCTTGCCGGTGCCGAAGGTGTTCCGCCAGCCGAATCCCTGCTCCTCCAGCGGGCAGGCCTCGGGTTCCGGACCGACGTACTCGGCCTGCACGGCGCCGTGGCACTTGCCGAACGTGTGGCCGCCGACGATCAGGGCGACCGTCTCCTCGTCGTTCATCGCCATGCGCCCGAACGTCTCGCGGATGTCCACGGCGGCGGCCAGCGGGTCCGGGTTGCCGTTGGGACCCTCCGGGTTCACGTAGATCAGGCCCATCTGGACGGCACCGAAGGGCCCGGTGAGGTCCCGGTCGCCGGTGTAGCGCTCGTCACCGAGCCAGGTGTCCTCGGGCCCCCAGAAGACCTCCTCCGGCTCCCAGATGTCCTCGCGGCCGAAGCCGAAACCGAAGGTCTTCAACCCCATGGACTCGATCGCGCAGTTGCCGGCGAACACCAGAAGGTCGGCCCAGGAGATCTTCTGACCGTACTTCTGCTTCACCGGCCACAGCAGCCGGCGCGCCTTGTCGAGGCTCGCGTTGTCCGGCCAGCTGTTGAGGGGGGCGAAACGCTGCGCGCCGCTGCCGCCGCCGCCCCGGCCGTCGGCGATGCGGTACGTCCCGGCGGCGTGCCAGCTCATCCGGATGAACAGCGGCCCGTAGTGACCGTAGTCGGCGGGCCACCACTCCTGCGAGTCCGTCATCACCTCGAAGACGTCCCGCTTCAGCGCGTCGACGTCGAGCTTCTTGAACTCCTCGGCGTAGTCGAAGTCCTCGCCCAGCGGACTGGCCTGGGGCGAGTGCTGGTGGAGTACCTGCAGATCGAGCTGATTCGGCCACCAGTCCCGGTTCGTCTTGGGCGGGGTCGGCGTGGGGGTCGGAGAGGGGATCACCGGGTTTTCGCTTTCGCTGCCGGACACGTGCGTCCTTCTTCCTGTCTGGTACTTCCCTGTGCTGGCTGCCGCCCGCCCGTGACGTCGGCCGACCTGCCGGTGCCGGGCGCGCCGGGACCGCCCGCTCGCGGCGCGTCGCGGCGCCCGTCGACCGGGGGATGCCTCACCGGACCCGCGGTGGTCGAAGCGCCACCGGCCGGCGAGATGGCTGTGCCCACGCCCGACGCCGCCGGTCGAGCCGTCTCGGCGTCCGTTATGGTCGCGCACTGCGGACCGCAGAGCGGTGAGAACACGCAGGGCAACTCGAAGGGGTCAGCCCAGCCCCGAGCCCGCGGCGCCTCCCGCGGCGAGGCGGCGCCCGATTTCCGAATCGCGGAATGTCAATTCCGACTGTCGGTATGCTGCGGGTACGCACGAAGGAAGATCTCCATGTCATGACCGCACAGGGGGCATCAATGAGCGAGAGCCGCGTCGCGCTGATCACCGGTTCGTCGTCCGGGATCGGCGCCGCCATCGCCCGGGATCTGGCCGCGCAGGGCATCCGGGTCGTCGTCAACTCGGCCCGGAGCGAGGAGGCCGGCAAGGCGCTCGCCGCCGAACTGCCGGACGCGGTCTACGTCCGGGGCGACGTCGCCGAGCCCCAAGACGCGCGCCGCATCGTCCGGGAGGCCGTGGACGCCCACGGCCGCCTCGACATCCTCGTCAACAACGCCGGGACCACCCGCTTCATCCCGCTCGACGACCTCGACACCCCCGACGCCGCCGTCTGGCGGGAGATCCTCGACGTCAACGTCATCGGCGCCTGGCAGATCACCACCGCCGCCGTCCCGCACCTCCGCCGGTCCGGGGCCGGGGCCGTGGTCAACATCTCCTCCGTCTCCGCCACCCGGGCCCTCGGCAGCTCCGTCCCCTACGCCGTCAGCAAGGCCGCGCTCGACCACATGACCCGCCTGCTCGCCTCGCAGCTCGGCCCCGAGATCCGCGTCAACGCCGTCGCGCCGGGACTGATCGAGACCCCCTGGTACGACGAGGCCGGGCAGGTCTGGGAGTCCTCCCGGGAGTGGATCACCGCCAACACCCCGCTGCGGCGGGTGGGCACCCCGGAGGACGTCGCGCACGCCGTCCGTCACCTCGTCGACGCCGCCTACACCACCGGCGACGTCCTCACCGTGGACGGCGGGCGCCACATCGTCTGACCGCGGCGGCCGCATCCCGCCGCGGCACGCCCGGCCGGCCCGCCAACCCCCCCGTGCATCATGGTCGTATGACCGATCGTGGAGAACTCCCGGCCGACCCGACACCCACCGCCGTGGACGCCGACGCGCTCACGGCCCTCGCCGACGGGTACCACTCGCGCACCGTGCGCCCCCTGGGCTGCGCCACGGTCGCCGGGCACCTGCTCAAGTCGTACGCGGTCCAGGCGCCGGGGCGGACCGTCACCGGGGAGGCGGCGCGGGCCGCGCAGCAGGTCGCCGCCGCCCATCTGGCCACGGCGCCGCTGCGGGGCAGCCTCGGGCTGGCCGTGCTGCTCGTGCATGCCGGAGCCGACGGCGACTACGTCCTCGTCCACACCTGGATCGAGGGGTACATGTCCGACCTCGCGGTCTTCACCGGCCCGGCGGGCGATGCCGGCGGGCTCCGGCCCGGCCGGTCCGGCCTCGCCCCGTGCGTCTGGGAGGCGGCGGTCCTCGCGCACGAACGCGACGCCTTCGGCCGGCACGTGCTCGACGGCAAGGGCGCGCTCGGTGACCGGCTCGCCGCCTGGCGGGAGGACGTCCTGGACGGCGAGGTGCGCTGACCGGCCGTCAGGGCCGGTGGAAGACCGCCTCCGGGGCGTCCGCGGACGGGCCGTCCAGCAGCGGCTGCGGGATGCCCTTCAGGTGCCGGTCGAAGAAGGCGCCCACGTAGGAGCGGGTGAGTTGTATGGAACGGTCCCCGGACAGCTGGGACTTGAGCGGGGGAGCCCCTGTCTGGTCGCCGATGGACGGGACGTCGGTGAAGGTGAAGTGGTCGGCCTTGTCGAAGGTGATCCAGCGCTTCCACCCGTCGAGCCGCCGCCAGCCCCGGTCCCAGCTCTCCTCGCGCCCCGGAACGGTGTCGCCGGCTCCGAGCAGCAGGAACGGGCGGCTGCCGAGCCCCTCCTCCGGGACCGGAGTGAACAGGGTGCCGTCCATGTCGACGCCGGCCCTGATGCGCCGGTCGCCGGCCATGGCCGCGGCCGTTCCGGCGCCGCCGACGGAGTGCCCGGCCATCGCGATGCGGCCGCGGTCGATCAGACCGGCATGGCGCCAGGCGGGGCTGCGGCCGGTGAGCCGGTCGAGGAGGAAGGACACGTCGCGGGCCCGATTGTCGCTGACCGTGCGGTAGCTCTCGACGGTTTCGCCGGACTCCTTCACGCGGGTGCAGGCCAGGCACTCCAGCACGCGGCCGCCGGGGAACGCGGTGCCGGCACTCTCGTACGCGTGGTCCACGGTGGCGACGACGTACCCGCGGGAGGCCAGGTCCTCGGCGAGTGAGGTCAGGGTCGCGCGGTGGACGGTGAAGCCGGGGGAGAGGATCACCAGCGGAAACCGGCCGGGCACGGGGCGCGCCCGCTCGCGGGAGTGGGTGGTGGTGCCGGACAGGGTCTCCACGGAGATGAACCGCTCCAGCTTCCCGGGGGCCAGCATCCCCCGGGCCTCCTCGTCGGAGAGGTAGCTCGCGGTGCTGCCGGTGCCCCGCTGCGCCGGGTAGCGCAGGGTGACCATGAGTTCGCGCGGTCCGGTACGGGCCCACGGGTCGGTACGGCTGCGGTCCACCAGGTGCAGGGTGTCCTGGCCCACGGCATGCCGGCCGGTGGGCCGGGGGAGGGTGATCTGCACACCCTGGCGCTCCGCGGCAGCGGCAGCGGCGGCAGGAGTGGCAGGGGCGGCGGCCACCACGGACGTCGCGGGGGCGGCGACGGCGCTCCCGGCCGCCGCGAGCGGCAACGGCATGACGAAGGCGAGGACCAGGGCGGATGCGGCGGCTGCTTGGCGTCGGTTCATGCCCCTGACGCTATGGTCCCGAACCGGACGTATCGTCAACTTCCCGGAGGAGCAGACTCTTCGGCCCTCCCCCTCGCGGGGGGCCCGTCATCCTTCCGAAGTCGTAGATCGGGACGACGAGTCCCGTACCCGCGTGAACCCCCGTCCACCTGCGGTGCGGCGGACGGGGGAAGCGTCGTACGGTCTGTGCCCGCGGCGCGGCTCAGGCGGGTTCGGTCACCTTCGTGGCCTCGGCCTCGCCCGCGGCCGTAGCCGCCGGGGTGGCCCCGGCGGCCGGGGCCGTCGCGGGGGCGGTGCCGTGCCGGCCGCGCAGGCCCAGCCCGCCGATGACGGCGACCAGGGCGAACGCCGCCGCACCGATCCAGAAGGTGAGGGTGAAGCCGGACTCGGCCGGGAGGGCGGGGACGCCGGCGGGCAGGTGCTCGATCGTCTTCGAGGCCAGGATCGTGGTGACCACGGCGCTGCCGATCGCGCTGCCGGTGGAGCGCGAGATGGAGTTGATGCCGTTGGCGATGCCGCTCTGGTGGGGCGGGACACTGGACATGATCACGGCGGGCATGGCGGCGTAGCCGAAGCTCACGGCCGCACCGGCGAAGAGGCCGGCTCCGATGACCGAGGCGGTGTGCGCGTGGTCGAGCGCCAGCCAGCCGAAGCCGACGGCTCCGAACGCCGCGGCCATGCCGAACACGTACCGGGGGCCTCGGTGCCGGACCAGCCGGCCGCCGATCGGGGAGGCGAGCAGCGACACGATCGCGCTGGGCAGCAGGAACTCGACGGAGGCGCGGAGGATGGAGGCGTCGAAGCCGTATCCGGTGAGTGCCTGGGGCATCTGGACGAGGTAGGAGACACCGAGGAAGAGCGCGAACATGCCGAAGCCGACGAGGACGCCGGCCAGGTTGGCCATGAGCACCGGCCGGTGCACGAACATCCGCATGTCGACCAGGGGCTCGCGGACCTTGAGCTCGGTCAGCACCCACAGGGCCGTCATGACGGCCGCGCCGGCGAAGCTGCCCAGGGTGCGGCCGGACGTCCAGCCCCACTCGTGGCCCTGCGAGATGGCCAGCAGGAGCAGCAGCAGCGTGAGGCCGAGCGTGAGCGCGCCGAGGAAGTCGGTACGGCCGCCGGTCTTGGTACGGGTGGCGGGCACCAGGAAGACCACGGCGAGCAGCGCGAGCACCGCGAAGCCGGTGGCCATCCAGAACGCGTTGCGGTAGTCGGCGCCCGAGCCGGAGGTGAGCAGGCCGGTGGCGACGAGCGCCAGGCCGCTGCCGAAGGCGAGGGTACCGCTGACCAGGGCCATGGCACCGGGCAGCTTCTGCGGGCGGAGCTCGTCGCGGAGCACGGAGAGGGCGAGCGGGAAGATGGCGGTGGCGGCGCCCTGGAGCGTCCGGCCGAGGATGAGCAGCGGCAGCGATGTGGCCAGGGCGGTGATCACGGAGCCGGCCACCATCACACCGAGCACCGCCACCAGCGTGGGCTTCTTGCCGTGCTGGTCGCCGAAGCGGCCGAGCAGCGGGGTGAAGACCGCGGCGGAGAGGAGGGTGGCGGTGGTCACCCAGCTGACGCCGGAGGTCGAGGCGCCGAGATCGTTGCGGATGAGGCCCAGGATCGGGACCGGCAGGGTCTGCATCATCGACACGACCATGGCGGCAAGGCTCAGGGCGAGGACGATGACCGTCTCGTTCCCGGTCTTGGCCGGGGGCTTGGCCTGGGGCTCGGCCTGGGAGGGTGCGGCGGTGCTCATGGCGGAGGGAGACCTTCTCACTGCTTCAGATCGTAGATGTTTGATGTCCTCAAGTACTTCGAAGAAGGTAGATCTCAATGGTTAAGGACGTCAAGTAAAAGGTTGATAATCTGAAGTAAAGTGATTAGGCTCCACGCCATGAGCGCCACCGCCCCGCACGCACCGACCAAGCTCCAGCTCCTGGAGCTGCTCGCCGCCATCGGCACCGCCCAGTGGCGGGATTTCGCGGCCGCGGCGGCGCACCACGGCCTCACCTCCACCCAGGCCCGGGTCCTCGCCCAGCTCGACGGTCCGGTGCCAATGCGCGGCCTGGCCACCCTCCTGGTGTGCGACGCGTCGAACGTCACCGGAATCGTGGACCGTCTGGAAGCCCGCGAGCTGGTCCGCCGCGAAGCCGATCCCGCCGACCGCCGCGTGAAGAACGTCGTCGCGACCGACACCGGCCGCGAGGTCATCCGCCGGGTCCGCGAGGAGATGCAGGCCACCCGCGGCGCACTGGACACCCTCGACGAAGCGGAGAGCGCGACGCTCTACGCCCTGCTCGAACGCCTGCGCCCGACCATGGAGCGCGACGCCTGATCCCTTCGGGCGGCGCCTGATCCCGGCGCGCGACGCCCCAGGCCCGCCCGCGACGCCCGAAGCGGGCGCGCGCGGTACCCGACCCCGCGGAGCCGCGGCACAGTACCAGCCCCCGGGACGCTGCCCGCATCTTTGTCCATTCGTGATGCCCTTCGGATCGCGGCCCCCGCCCGGCACTACCGTCACCTGGCATCCGGGGAGCGCGGGTGCGTGACGGCATCGGTCCATCGGCACACCACGCGGGCGGCACGTCGGAACACCGCCCCGTCGGCACGACCGCCGCGGCCTTCCGTCCCGCAGGCGCCCTCCCGGTCCCCGTGACAAGGAGGCACAGTGCTGTCATTGCGTCGGTCCGCCGTCGGCGGCATGTCGCTGGCGTCGAGACACGTGCTGGCCACGGGCGTCGTCATCGCCGCCCTCGCCTGCACGCTGATCGCGTTGCTGATCCCCGCCCACACCTTCGGCGGCAGGACCGCCGAGGCCGCCGCGGTGTCCCCGTCCGGCGACGACGACGGCCTGGGCACCCTCAGCACCGCCTTCGGGCCGCTGACCCCGCAGGACCGCGACTTCGTCCGCAAGGTGCGGCTCGCCGGGCTGTGGGAGCTGCCCGCAGGCCGGCAGGCCCTGCAGAGGGGCGAGCGCCCCGCCGTCCGCATCGCCGGCGAGCACCTCGTCGAGGGCCACACCGAACTCGACCGGCGCGTGCTCGAAGTGGGCCAGGCCCTCGGCATGGAGCTGCCGAACCAGCCCTCCCCCCAGCAGCAGGCCTGGCTCGACCAGCTCGACGCGGCCCAGGGCGCCTCGTACGAACCGCTGTTCATCCAGCTGCTGCGCCGGGCGCACGGCAAGGTGTTCACGCTTGTCGCCCAAGTGCGCGCGCAGACACGCAACTCGATGGTCCGGGCCCTGGCCACGGACGCCAACTCCACCGTCCTGGACCACATCAGCGTGCTCGAAGCCAGCGGCCTGGTCGACTTCGACGGCCTCGCGGACACCCCGCCCGCCGGCTCCGTCTCCCCACGCACCCCCGCCACCCCCCTCCGACCGACGAAGTGAAGTGATCGCATGAGCCGACAGGGCCGACAGGGCCGACAGGGCCGACAGGGCCGACAGGGCCGACAGGGCCGACAGGGCCGAGAGGACCGTTCGGGCGAACAGGGCGGCACCCGCCGTCCATGGAAGTCACGCAAGCTCCTCGCCATGGTGTCCGCCCTCGTGCTGGGCAGCGGCGGGGTCGTGGTCATCGCCCAGGGCGCCTTCGCCGGGCAGGAAGAACGCGCCGCACCGGCCACGGCCACCATCGACTGCCCCGACGTCGGGGACAGGCTCCGCAGCGTTCCCGACCAGGCCCGGCAGGAGGTCGACCGGAACCTCGCCGAGCTCGACAACCAGGTCGCCGACGCCTACACCCGGCTCTCCTCGGGCCGCGCCGACCGCGACTCCCTCCTCGGCGGGCTGAAGGACGAGCGCGGCAGAACGATCGATGCCATCGGCGACGCGATCGCCGGGGCCGGCGCCCGTCCGCAGGGGCTGGAGGGGCTCAGCAACTGCCGGATGCAGAAGGCAGAGACCGAGGCCGTGCCCGCCGCGGACCGGCAGGCCGCCGACGGAGGCGGCGCAGCGGCCGCGGCGGGGCAGCGCTCGCCCGCCCGCAGTGACTTCGTCGCCATCGGTACCGTCCGGCCGAACGTGCGCAAGCCGGCGGCCCGTCAGGGGGCCTCCACGGGTTCGTTCTCCGTGAACTGCGGCCGCAACGAGAACGGCCACTTCAACCCCGACAACGTCATCGTCGCGCCGGGCGTCAGCAACGGCGCCCACCACATGCACGACTACGTCGGCAACAAGACCACGGACGCCTTCTCCACCAACAACAGCCTGGCCGCCTCCGGCACCACCTGCACCAACGGCGACCAGTCCACCTACTACTGGCCGGTGCTCCGGCTCCGCGACGGCCGGACGGAACGCGACGCCCAGGCGCCCGGCGGCGGCCAGGACGGGAACGTCGGCACCATCCTGCGGCCCAAGCAGGTCACGATCGAGTTCAAGGGCAGCCCCGTTTCGAAGGTCACGCCCATGCCCCGCTTCCTGCGGATCATCACCGGCGACGCGAAGGCCTTCACCAACGGCACCGCCAACGCCAACGCCTCCTGGAGCTGCACCGGATTCGAGAGCCGGCAGCTCAAGGACAAGTACCCGGTGTGTCCCAAGGGCAGCGACGTGGTGCGCACCTTCTCCTTCCAGAGCTGCTGGGACGGCCGCAACATCGACAGCGCCAACCACCGCACGCACGTGGCCTTCGCCAACCGCGACGGATCCTGCAAGCCCGGCTTCAGGGCGGTACCGCAGCTGGTGCAGCGGATCGTCTACAGCGTGCCGCCCGGCTCGCGCTTCGCCGTGGACAGCTTCCCCGAGCAGCTCCACAAGCCGGTGACCGACCACGGAGACTTCATCAACGTGATGTCGGACAGGCTGATGGGGCGTGCGGTGAGCTGCATCAACGGCGGACGCTCCTGCCGCTGACCCCTGGCCTCCCCGGCGCGGTGCCGGCCCGAAGCGACGACTTCGGGCCGGCACCGCGTACGTGTGCGCCCACCACGCGGCGCCCTGCAGCCCCGGTCTCCACGCCCCCGTGCACCACACCTTCCATCCGCCGCGGAAGCCCACCGCGGAAGCCCACCCGCGGAAGCCCGCCGCAGATGCCCGCCGCGGAAGCCCACCACGGGGCACAACCCGAGGGCCCCCGACGCGCGTACGCCCCCTGCGGCCGAGCCGCCCCACACCCGGCAGCACCCCGCACCCCACACCCGCCACCCTCACGCCCCGCCCGCCCCCTGTCCCGGCGGCCCCGCCCGCCTTCCCCCGGACGCGCCACAGCCCCGGTCCCTTCCCCGCCACAGGGGCGGGGAGGGGACCGGGGCTGCAGGGGCGCCGGACCGGGCCGGGCGGAGGCGGCGGGGAGGTTCCGCCCCGCGCGGCGGCGGTCGCTACAGGCCGTTCACACGGGCCATGCGCCCCAGACCGAGGGGAGTCACGTCGGTCGCGGGCGTGCGCACCTTGCGCCCCGCCCGCGGGTTCTGGCGTCGTACCTGGGCCATCAGCCGCCGGCTGCGGAGGGCCATCTCGAGCTCGAAGCGCGTACGAGGGTCACGCAGGGCGGCACCGAACAGCTTCTCCAGCTGCCGCATCCGGTAGCGCACCGTCTGCGGGTGCACTTGCAGGGCCTTGGCGGCCTCGGGTGCGCCACCGCCCTCCAGCCAGGCGAGCAGGGTCACTTCGAGCCGCTCGCTCTGCCGCGGTGTCAGATTCGCCAGCGGCTGCAGCCAGCGCGCGGCCAGCGCGTGCGCCAGCGGCTCGTCCTGCAGCAGCAGGAGCGTCGAGAGGTGGTCGTCGACGAAGAGGGGCTGCCCGTCCGGGCCGGGCCGGTTCGGGGCGAGGGCCAGCAGTCGCATGGCCCAGCGCAGGGAGTGGGAGGTCTCACCGGGGGCCACCGGGTGGCCCACCGCGGCGAGCCGGCCGCGCAGCAGGGCCTCCAGGGCGGTGCGGGCGTCGGGATCCTCCGGACTCGGGACGAGCAGGCACGGCTGGCCGCAGACCATCCCGGCCAGCCCGTCGTCCAGGGCCGCGGCGAGCTGCTGGGTCTCGCCCGGCGTGGCCATGGCGATCGCCCGCACCTCGTTCGCGAGGGGCCAGTCGGCGGCACGGGCCAGATCCGACAGGGCAATTTCAGACATGGGCATGTCAGCCGTAAGGGCGGAGAACAGCTCGCGCCGGGAGCGTTCGGAGGTGTTCTCCGGGCCGGTGGGCGGCACGACCGTCAGCGGGACCGGCTTCCTCGGCCCGTGAGGATCGCGGAGCGGGATCCGGTCACCGGAATCCTCGGGCCGGCGCTGTCGCGGGATCCGGTCCAGGGCCCGGCGCACGGCCGGGTCCTCGTCGACCTCCGGATGCCCCGCGGCGGTCTCGTAGACCTCCTCGCCCCGCAACCGTTCGGACAGTTCGTCGGGAGCAGTGCCGTGCACCGCCTCCCGCTCCTGAGCGCGTGGTGCGGGCTCGCGGTAGCCGAGGGCGGTGAGCAGGGCGGTCTCGAACGCCCGGACCGCCTCGTCGTCGTGGTCGTCGACCAGCTCGGCGAAGCCGGGTATCCCGTCCTTCAGCTCTTCCACCATGGTGGACGCCAGCGCGGGCAGTTCCCTGCGCAGGACCCGGGTCCATTCGCCCCGTGGGCGGGCCCAGATACGGTTCAGCAGTTCGCACATGTGTTACCTCGTTCTTGCCGGGGTACGACCTGCCCCCATGGGGGAGGGTGACAGGCCCCTCGCGCCGCCCTCCTTCCCGTCTGCGCCGGTGCAGACGGGAAGTTGAGCACCTCGTACACCCTCCGGGAGAGTGCCATCCACTTGCTTCCCGCGGCTTTGCATCGTTTTTGCCGTCGGGCGGGCGGTGGCACGCACGGAGTCGCACAAGCAGTCGGCTCCTTCCTGTCACCGCGCCGTTGGAAGGGAATCCTCCGGGGAGTTGGGGCAGCACGATGCCACGCGCGCAAGAACTTGTCACGATTCGATAAACGTTGTGGAGGCGTTGCGGAACTCCACGATGCTTCTGCACTCCGGCCCCCGCTCCCGGTCGGCGAGCCGGCCGGCTGCCGCCCGCCGCGGAGCAGTTCCGTCGACCCCCGGGCACCGAGCGCGCAGAGCCATGCCTCGGACCTGGACGTATGGGAGAACCGATGTCCCTGTCCCCGCCCCGTACACCCCGCTCCCACCGGGTCCGCCGCAGCAGACGCCACGCCGGCGCGGCAGCGGCCACCGGGCGGCGGGCCGTACGCAGGCCGCCGTTGCTCTCCAGGGCCGGTGGCATCCGCCCGGCCGCTCTGGCCTGCGCCGCGCTCGCCGCCCTGCTCGCCCTCGGCGTCCTGGCGCACGCGGGAGCCCTCACCCACCTGTGGGACTTCCTCGACTACGGGGCGGGCGTCCTCGCGCTCGTCTCCCTGACCTCCGCCGTCCTGTGGGGCCTGGCCGCCACGGACCGGGTGCTGCTCAGCTCGGGACACCGGCTCGTCGCCCAGGGGGTGCACCGCGGGCTCGCCGTCGGCGGCCTCGGCTTCCTGGTCCTGCACATCTGGATCAAGATCGCCGAGTCCCGCGCCGGCGTGGTGGACGTCCTCGTCCCCTTCTCGGGCGGGGACCGGCCCTTCCTCATCGGACTCGGCAGCCTCGCCGGGTACTTCTTCGTGTCCGTGGCCGTATCGGGCGCCGTCCGCAGCGCGTTCGCCACCAAGGGCCGGTCGTCCTGGTGGCGCGCCCTGCACCTGGGTGCGTACCCCGCGTGGGGAGCCGCGCTGGTGCACGGCCTCAAATCCGGCCGTTCCGCGGCCGGTTGGGTGACCGCCGCGTACGCCCTGTGCATCGTGGCGGTCGCGGCCCTGCTGCTCGCACGGCTGAGGGCGAGGGTGCGCGCGGAGCGGGCCCGCCCGGCCGCCGCGCAGCCGCCCTCCCCGGAACGCGCGCCGGGACAGGGCCGGCCCAAGGCGAGGGACCGCTTCGTGCGGCGGCCGGCCGAATGGGCCGCCGAGCTCCTCACCGCACGGCTGGCCCGCCAGGCGGGGGGAGTAGGGGCAGGAACGGGCGCGGGCGGCCCGGGCTCGGGACCGCGCCCGGCCTCCGGGCGGCCGGAGCCGCTCACGGCCCCGTTCGCGGAACCGCGCACGACCCCGTTCGCGGAACCTCCCGCCGCTCCGCCGTCCGCCCCCGTCTGGATCGTGCCCCCGGAGCGCCCGGTCCACCCGACCGTCCCCGACCGCCTCCCGTACGGGACCGAGTCGCCGTTCGTCACGAGCAGACTCGACGTCGTCACACGCAGGACCGACGCGGCGCCCGAGCCGCCCGCCCGGCCGGAGGGCGGCGCCCGGGAACGGTCGTGGCGGGCGTGACCGCCCCCGTCCTCGGCTGCGTGGGCCCCCCACGGGTCCTCGCCGGACTCGACGTGCTCCCGCGGCTGGACGGGGACGACCACCTCGCCGTACACGGGGCACTGCCCGCCTACGGGCCGGAGGACCTCGCCGGACTCGCCGAACGCATCGACCTGCGGGGCCGCGGGGGAGCGGGGTTCCCGTTCGCCCGCAAGCTGCGGGCCGTCATGCGGACCGCCGGTGCGCGCGACGGCCGGTGCGCGGTGGTCGTCAACGGCAGCGAGGGCGAACCGAGCTGCCTCAAGGACACGGCCGTGCTGCTGCACGCCCCGCACCTGGTCCTGGACGGGGCCCTGCTGGCCGCCGCCGCACTGGGCGCCGAGGAGGTGGTCGTCGGAGTCACCCGGGAGGACGTGGCGCAGTCCGTACGCGCGGCGGTCGCCGAACGGGGCCCGGCGGGCAGCCTGGTCCGCGTCGCCCGGCTCCCCGAGCGCTTCGTCACGGGCGAGGGCACCTCGCTCGTCAACGGCATCGAAGGCCGGGCCGCGCTCCCCTCCGGCCAGAAGGTGCGGACCAGCGACCGCGGCCTCGGCGGAGTGCCCACCCTGCTGTCCAACACCGAGACCTACGCCCAGCTCGCCGTCGCGGCCCGTCTCGGCTCCGCCGGCTACCGCACGCTCGGCCTGCCGTCGGAGCCGGGAACCCTCCTGCTGACCGTCGCCGGGTCGACGGTCGTCGAGGTGCCCGCCGGGACCTCACTGGCGTACGTCCTGGAGCTGTTCGGCTTCTCCCCGGGCGAGGGCGTCCTCGTCGGCGGCTACCACGGGCGGTTCCTGGCCCCCGCGGCGGCGCGGTCGGTGAACCTGTCCCGGCAGTCCCTGGCCACCGCCGGCGCCGTCCTGGGAGCCGGGGCGGTGCTGCCCCTGCCGGAGGACACCTGCCCGGCCGGCGAGGTCGCCCGGGTCGTCCGCTGGATGGCCGACGAGTCGGCGGGCCAGTGCGGCCCCTGCGTACGGGGGCTGCCCTCGCTCGCCTCCGCCGTGGAGGAACTGGTCGCCGGGGGCGGCCGGGCCGCCTGGGAGGCCGTCGAGGCCCGCGCGCGCGGGGTGCGCGGGCGCGGCGCGTGCAGCCACCCGGACGGCACCGCCTCCTTCGTGGCCTCCGCGTTCACCGTCTTCGCCGAGGAGTTCCGCGACCACGCTCTCGGCAGCGGCTGCGGGCGCCGCGTCCGGGGGACCCTGCCGCTGCACGTCCAGGAGGACCCCGAACGGCTCGTCGTGGACTGGACGCTGTGCAAGGGCCACGGGCTGTGCGTGGACCTGCTGCCCGACGTCGTACGCCTGGACGCCGACGGCTACCCGGCCCAGGCCGTCATGCCCGTTCCGGGACGGCTGCGGCCCAAGGCCCTGCGCGCGGTACGGCGCTGCCCGGCGCTGGCCCTGCGCATCCAGGAATGAGCCGGCGGGACGGGGCCGCACCCGCCGGAACGGGCCGCACGGTCGTCCGAGTTCACGGGTTGACGGAATTTGATAAATTCCGGCCCGATTCCATTACGAGGACTCCCCAGGGTTTATGAATATCTCGTCAAGCCCTTCCGGAACCGAATCCGGAACAACTCGGGAACAACTCGAAGGAGTGACCGTGAAGAAGACGAGCCGCATGGCGGCTGCCGGTTCGGTGGCCGTCGTCCTGTCGCTGGCCGTGGGCTGCGGAAGCAAGGGAGAGGACACCGCCCGCAGCACGAATCTCGTCCAGCCGGCCGGGGCCGGGAAGGCGCAGCAGGACACCTACGGATCCGGCTCGGGCTCGGGCTACGGCTCCGGCGGCTCGGGCTCGGGCTCGGGCACCGGCGACGCGAGCGACCCGTACGGCGGGACGGAGCAGTCCGCGGAGAAGGCCGCCGGGGCCGGCCGGCTCGCCGTACGGGAGGTCGCCGGTGTCGGGACCGTGGTCACCGACAGCAAGGGCGCCACCCTCTACCGCTTCGACAAGGACACGGCCAAGCCCCCCAAGTCCAGCTGCGAGGGGGACTGCGCCGCGGCCTGGCCGCCGGTGCCGGCGGACGACGCGGCCGCCACCTCCGGCATCGAGGCGGACCTCCTCGGCGCTGTCGCCCGGGCCGACGGGACCAGGCAGCTCACGCTCGGCGGCTGGCCGGTGTACCGCTACGCCAAGGACACCGCCCCGGGCGAGGCCAAGGGCGAAGGCGTCGGCGGCACCTGGCACGCCCTCGCGCCGGACGGCAAGAAGGCGATCGACGGAAAACAGGATCCGGCCGGGGCCGGCCATTCAGGAATGGATATGGGCAACAAGCCGGCAGACGCGGAAAAGGAAGGAAAGGAACTCTCCGTGGCATCCAATGAGAAGCTGGGGAAGATTCTCGTGGACGGTCAGTGGCGCACCCTCTACCGATTCGACAAGGACAGTGCCTGGCCGATGAAAATCGCCTGTGTCGGCGCCTGCGCGGAAACGTGGAAGCCCGCAGCCCCCGTGGACAAGACGAAGACCGCGGGAATCCGGCCCGAACTCGTGGGCAAGGTGAAGCGGCCGGACGGCACCGAGCAGCTGACCGTCGACTGCTGGCCGGTCTACACCTTCACCGGGGACACCGAACCCGGCCAGACCAACGGCCACAAGAAGCAGGGCCTGTGGTTCGCCGTCACCGACACCGGCAAGAAGGCCGCCTGACGGGCCCTCGCCCGTCCCCCCATCCCACCGTCCCTGCCCCTACCGCTCCCTGTGAGGCAGCCGTGCCCCCGACACCCCGTCACCCCGCCGCCCGCGTGCTCCTGCCCCTGCTGCTCGTGTGCGGTGGCTGCGCCGACGGGGGCGCGGCCGCCCCGCAGGGACCCGCTCCGGCACCCTCCGTCCGCCCCGCCTCCCTCCAGGACATCGCCACCGCACTCGGCTGCACCCCCGAGACCACCGTCGACGCCGAGGACGTACGCGAAGGGGCCTGCGGCACCGGCCCGGACGCGTACCGCATGGCCACCTTCGCCACCGGGGAAGGACGCGACGCCTGGCTGACGGAGGCCCGCGGCTACGGCGGCACCTACCTCGTCGGGCCCCGCTGGGTCGTCACCGCCGCGACCCCCGAAGCCCTCACGCCCCTGCGCACCCGCCTGGGCGGCACCATCGAATCCGCCCCGGGACACGGCACCTCCCCGCACACGGGCCACACCCCGTGACGGCCGCGCCCGGTCCGCCGCCCCGCTAAGGCGGGTCCTGACCCTGTTCCGCGGCCGCGGCCGCGTCCGGCCCGGCGCCGGCCGCGGCGCGGAGATGCCCGACCACCGTGTTGGCGACGGCGACGAGGGGGACCGCCACGACCGCTCCGCCGATACCGGCGATCAGCCCGCCGGTGGAGACGGCCAGCACCACCGCCAGCGGGTGGACCCGGACCGCGCGCCCCAGGATGAACGGCTGCAGCACGTGGCCCTCGATCTGCTGGACGAGAAGTACCACCATCAGCGTCATGACCGCGGTGAACAGCCCCTCGGTGACCAGTGCGACGATCACCGCCAGCGCGCCCGAGGCGACGGCGCCGACCAGGGGCACGAACGAGGCCAGGAAGATCACCACGGCGATGGGCAGGGCGAGGGGCACACCCAGGAAGTAGATGCCCACCCCGATGAACACCGCGTCGATCAGGGCCACGACCATCGTCCCGCGGATGTACGCGGTCAGCGTGCGCCAGGCCGGAGGTCCCGCGCCGGCCACTCCCGGCCGGGCCGCCGCCGGCACGAGCCGGAGCGTCCACTCCCAGATGCGCTTCCCGTCGTACAGCAGGAACAGCGTGCAGAACATCGTCAGGAGCAGGCCGGTGATCACCTCCACCAGGATGGTCACGCCCTGGAGGCCGGTGGAGGCGAGCCGGTCGGTGCTCGTCCCGATCGCATCGCTCAGCTTCCCCGCGATGTCGTTGATCTGCTCCTCGGTCACATGGAACGGGCTGTTCAGGAGCCACCGCTTCAGCTCCTGGACGCCCTCCTGCAAGCGGCTGGACAGACTGCCCAGGTTGTCGAGCACCTGCCATACGACGAACCAGCCGGCCAGGCCCAGCGCGACGAACCCGCAGAGCGCCGTGACCGCGGTGGCCAGTCCCCGGGACAGCCCGCCGCGCTGCAGCCGGGCCACCGTCGGCTGGAGCAGCGCGGTGACCAGCAGCGCGGCGACGAGGACGAGCGCGACCAGCCGGACGGAACCGATCACCCGCATCACGATCCACACGGCCGCGGCGATCACCACGAACCGCCAGCCCGCCTCGGCCGCGACCCGCACGCCCCACGGCACCGCCCGGACCGGGTCGGAGGGCCGGGGCCGGGCCCGCCGCGCTTCCGCCTGCCGGGCACGCTCGGCCTCCTCCTCGGCGTCCTGGCGCGCCCGCTCCCGTGCGCGGCGCTCGCCGAGCGCGGCCGTACCGCCCTTCAGACGGTCCACCCATCCGCGGATCCTGCCCATCCCGTACCTCCCTCCGCTCCGTGTGCCCGTACGAAACCCGGCCGCCCCTTCACGCCCGGGGGGCACGCCCCCTGGGCTGGCGGGGTTCGGAAACCTCGGGCGCCGCCGGGACGGGAACTTCGGCCGGCGCCCCGATGCTCACCGGAGTCACGGTGCCGTGGTGCACCACCGTCAGGGGCTCGCCCGAGAGCAGCGTGTAGCGGGTTGAGTCCTGCCCGATGTCGACGTGCAGCCTGCGGCCCTGCGTACGGACGGTGAAGGCCAGCCGGGTCAGGGTGGGCGGCAGGCGCGGGGCGAACCGCAGCGCCCCTTCGGTGCCCCCGTTCCGGTGGGCGGCCAGGATGCGGGGCCGGCGCAGCCCGCCCAGACCCTGCACCAGGGCGATCCAGGTACCGGCCAGCGAGGCCAGGTGGAGGCCGTCACGGGTGTTGTGTTCGAGGTCGTTCAGGTCCATCAGGGCCGCTTCGCGGGTGTAGGCCCAGGCGAGGCGCTGGTGGCCGGTCTCGGCGGCGAGGACCGCCTGGCAGCAGGCGGAGAGGGAGGAGTCCCGCACGGTCAGCGGCTCGTAGTAGGCGAAGTTGCGGGCCTTCTCCTCAGCGGTGAAGTCATCCGGGCAGGCGATCATGGCGAGGACCAGATCGGCCTGCTTGACGACCTGCTTGCGGTAGAGGTCGAAGTACGGGAAGTGCAGCAGCAGCGGGTACTGCTCCTCGGCGGTGCCGTCGAAGTCCCACGGTTCCTGGTCGGTGAACCCCGCGGCCTGCTCGTGCACCTCCAGCCGGTCGTTGTACGGGATCACCACCCGGGCGGCGGTGTTCCGCCAGTCCGCCGCCTCCTCGGCACCCACCTCCAGGTCCTGGGCCCGGTCGGGGTAGCGGCCCACCGCCTCGGCCGCGGCCAGCAGGTTCAGCCGGGCCATGGCGTTGGTGTAGAGGTTGTCCCGCGCGATGGCGCTGTACTCGTCCGGTCCGGTCACCCCGTCGATGTGGAAGGCGCCTTCGGCGTCGAAGTGGCCGAGGGAGCGCCAGAGCCGCGCCGTGTGCACCAGCAGCTCCAGGCCCGGGCCGCGGGCGAACTCCTCGTCATCAGTGAGAGTCACGTACCGGGCGACGGACCCGGCGATGTCGGCGTTGACGTGGAAGGCGACGGTGCCGGCGGGCCAGTACGCGGAGCACTCGGGCCCGCTGATGGTGCGCCAGGGGAAGGCCGCGCCCTTCAGGCCGAGCTGCCGGGCCCGCTCCAGCGCGCTCGGCAGCGTCGAGTGCCGCCACCGGAGGGCGGGCGCGACGGTGAGGGGCGCGGTGTGGGTGAGGACGGGCAGGACGAAGCACTCGGTGTCCCAGAAGGCGTGCCCGTCGTACCCCGTCCCGGTCAGGCCCTTCGCGGCGATGGCGCGCTCCTCGGCGCGCGCGGCGGCCTGGAAGAGGTGGAAGAGCGCGAAGCGCACGGCCTGCTGGACCTCCGCATCGCCCTCCACCTCGACGTCGGCACTGTCCCAGAACTCGTCCAGACAGCCGCGCTGCGCGTCGAGCAGCCCCTGCCAGCCGGTGTTCCGGGCCGCCGCGACCGCGCCCTCCACCTGGTCCCGCAGGGCGGGCAGGGACCGCTGGGCCGACCAGCCGTGGGCGACGAACTTGACCAGCGTGAGCCGCTGTCCGGGCACCAGGTCGGCGGTCACGGTCAGCCGGGCGACGTCGGGCTCGCTCTCCGCCGCGTACGTGGTGCTCTCGGGCCCGTCCACGAGGTGGTCGGCGGCCACCGCGACCCGCTGCCGGCTCGCGCGGGTGCAGTGGACCAGCCGCAGCCGGGTGTCGCGCGCGTAGTCCTCCTCCGGAAGGAGCGGGGAGTCGATGGCGGCGGCCACCCGGGGGTCCCCGGAGAGGCCGGGCAGCTGCTCGTTGGCGACCAGCTCGGACTGCACGGCGACGGTCGCCGGCCCGTCGACCGCCTCGACGGTGTACTCGATCGCGGCGACGGCGCGCTGGGCGAGGGAGACCAGCCGCCGGGTGGTCAGGCGTACCGTCCGGCCGGACGGGGTGCACCACTCCACGGTCCGGTCGAGCACCCCCGTACGGAAGTCCAGGACGCGTTCGTGCGCGATGAGTTCGCCGTAGCGCAGGTCGAAGGGGTGGTCGTCGACGAGCAGCCGCACGATCTTCCCGTCGGTGACGTTGATCGTGGTCTGCCCCGACTCCGGATAGCCGTAGCCGGCCTCGGCGTAGGGCAGCGGGTGCGTCTCGTGCACCCCGGCCAGATAGGCGCCGGGCAGTCCGTGCGGTTCGCCCTCGTCGAGGTTGCCGCGCCACCCGAGGTGCCCGTTGGACAGGGCGAACACCGACTCGGCCTGGGCGAGGACGTCCAGGTCGAGACGGGTCTCCCGGAGCACCCAGGGCTCGGTGGCGAAACAGGTGTGAGTGATCATCCGCGGTCCAGGAGTTCGGAGAGGTCGGTGACCACGACGTCGGCCCCGTGGTCGGCCAGTTCGGCCGCCTGGCCGGTGCGGTCGACGCCGACGACGAAGCCGAAGGCCCCGGCCCGGCCGGCGGCGACACCGGCCAGCGCGTCCTCGAACACGGCGGCGTTCCGCGGCTCCACGCCGAACAGCTTCGCGGCGGCCAGATAGCTGTCCGGGGCGGGTTTACCGCGCAGGCCCTGTTCGGTGACGGTGATGCCGTCGACGCGCTGCTCGAAGAGGTCCTCGATGCCGGCCGCGACCAGGACGTCCCGGCAGTTGGCGCTGGCGGAGACCACCGCGCGGTGCAGGCCCGCGTCGCGGACGGCCCGGACGAACGCCACGGAGCCCTCGTAGGCCTCCACCCCCTGTTCGCGGATCATGCGGAGGACGAGGCCGTTCTTGCGGGTGCCCAGCCCGTGCACGGTCTCCCGGTCGGGTCCGTCCTCGGCCGTGCCCTCGGGCAGGGTGATGCCGCGGGAGGCGAGGAAGGTGCGTACGCCGTCCTCGCGGGGACGGCCGTCGACGTACTCGTCGTAGTCGTGGACGGGGTCGAAGGGTACGAAGACCGCGCCTTCTCCGGCGGCGCGCCGGCGCAGGTAGTCGTCGAACATCTGTTTCCAGGCCGCCGCGTGGACCTTCGCGGTCCGGGTGAGGACGCCGTCGAGGTCGAACAGGCAGGCGGTGATGTGGTCGGGGAGTCCCAGCATGGCGTCGAGGCTAGGAGCGACCGGCGGCTCTCGCGGGGAGGTGCCACCGGTGGGGCGCGGCGATCGCCCGGATGCCCTCCGGTCCCCAGCTTCCCTTGGCGTACGGCTCCACCGGCGGGGGCGCCTCCAGCAGGGGGGACGCGACCTCCCAGAGCCGTTCGATGCCGTCGGACCGGGTGAAGAGGGACTGGTCGCCGAGCATCGCCTCCAGGATGAGGTGCTCGTACGCCTCCAGGGAGTTCTCGGAGGCGAAGGAGGTGCCGTAGCCGAACGCCATGTCGGCACACTCCAGCCGCATCGCCGGGCCGGGCTCCTTGACCAGGAACCGGGTGGTGAGGGAGCCGGGGTCGGCGAAGTCGATGACGAGCTCGTTGCCGCGGCCCTCACCCGCCGCCCGCGCGTCCAGCGGGAACATGCGCAGCGCGGGCTCCCGCAGGCCGAGGGTGACCACGTGCCGGCCCTCGGCCAGCGCCTTGCCGGTGCGCAGCTGGAAGGGCACACCCGCCCAGCGCCAGTTGTCGATGCCGACGCGCAGGGCGACGAAGGTCTCGGTGTCCGAGGCCGGATCGACCCCGGGCTCGGCGCGGTATCCGGTGTACTGGCCGCGGACGACGTGGGCCGGGTCCAGCGGCCGCATGCTGCGGAAGACCTTGACCTGTTCGTCCCGGAGGGACTGGGCCTCCAGGGCCACCGGGGGTTCCATGGCGACGAACCCCAGCAGCTGGAACAGGTGGGTGACCACCATGTCGCGGAAGGTGCCGGTGCCCTCGAAGAAGTGCGCGCGGCCCTGGATGTCGATCTGCTCGGGCACGTCGATCTGCACATGGCTGATGTGCTCGCGGTTCCAGATGGGCTCGAAGAGCCCGTTGGCGAACCGCAGCGCGAGGATGTTGTCCACCGCCTCCTTGCCCAGGAAGTGGTCGATGCGGAACACCCGGTCCTCGTCGAACACGGCATGGATGGCGGCGTTGAGGGCACGGGCCGACGCCAGATCGGTGCCGAAGGGCTTCTCGACGATGACGCGGGCGTCCTCGGCCAGTCCCGTGCTCCCGAGCAGCCGGATCACGGAGGTGAACGCGACGGGCGGCACGGCGAGGTGGAACAGCCGGTGCGGACTGCCGCCGACGGCCTGCCCGGCCGTGCGCACCGCCGTTTCCAGCGGCTCCGTCGCCCCTTCGTCGGCAGCGCCGAAGGACAGCGAGGATTCGAACTCCTGCCAGGCCGGTCCCTCGGGCTTCGAGCGCCCGAACTCCGCCACCGCCTTGCGCGCGTGCGCGCGGAACGCCTCGTCGTCCAGGGCCTCGGCCGCCGGGGCGGTGCCGACGATCCGGTAGCGGTCCGGCATCAGCCCCGCCTTGGCGAGGTGGAACAGCCCGGGCAGCAGTTTGCGCCGGGCCAGGTCGCCCGTCGCACCGAACAGCACGACGACGTGGTCCGCGGGGCGGGGCGGACGGGACTGGCGGGACTCGGCCATGGCGGAGGTCCTTTGCTCGCCGGCTGTTCGCCGGAGGGTGGACGGCGGCGGGTGGTCGGCGGCACGCCGGACGGGCCTGCCCTTTCCGACCACGGGGCTCAGGAGCCGGCGCCGGTGTGCTTCTCGGCATGGCCCCCGAACTCGCTGCGCATGGCCGACAGCACCTTGGCGGTGAACGCGCCGAGGTCGCGGGACTCGTAGCGCTGGAACAGGGAGGCACTGATGACGGGCGCCGGCACGCTCTCCTCGATGGCCGCCAGCACCGTCCAGCGCCCCTCCCCGGAGTCGGACACCCGGCCGGTGAAGTCGTCGAGCTGCGGGGAACGGGCGAGGGCGTCGGCGGTCAGGTCGACCAGCCACGAACCGACCACGGACCCACGACGCCACACCTCGGCGACCTCGGCCACGTCGATCTCGTACCGGTAGGCCTCCGGATCGGAGAGCGGGGCGGTCTCGGCGTCGGCCGTACGCTCCTTCAGGCCCGCGTCGGCGTGCCTGATGATGGCGAGCCCCTCGGCGATGGCGGCCATCATGCCGTACTCCACGCCGTTGTGGACCATCTTCACGAAGTGGCCGGCTCCGTTCGGCCCGCAGTGCAGATAGCCGTGCGGAGCGGTGCCTCCGGCCCGGGTGCGGCCGGGGGTGGGCTCGGCGCTGCCGGTGCCCGGCGCGATGGTGCGGAAGACCGGGTCGAGCCGTTTCACCGGGCCCTGCTCGCCGCCGATCATCAGGCAGTAGCCGCGTTCCAGCCCCCAGACACCGCCGGAGGTACCGCAGTCGACGTAGTGGATGCCCCGCCCGGCGAGGCTCTTGGCCCGGCTGATGTCGTCCCGGTAGTAGGAGTTGCCGCCGTCGATGACGATGTCGTCGGGGTCCAGGAGGCCGACGAGCCGGTCGAGCGTCCCCTGGACCACGCCGGCCGGCACCATCAGCCACACGGCCCGCGGCCGTTCCAGCCGCTCCACCAGCTCCTCCAGGGACAGGGCCGGTGTCGCGCCCTCCTGCTCCAGCGCCCGTACGGCATCCGGACTGACGTCGTTGACGACGCAGTGGTGGCCGTCCCGCATCAGCCGGCGCACCAGATTGGCACCCATCCGGCCGAGTCCGACCATTCCGAGCTGCATGGGCGCGTCAGAGGTCATCGCGGCTTCTTCCGTTCCGGGCCGCCGGTCCGGCGGGCCCTCGTCGCGTGGTCACCGCCGTCGCGCGTGCGCGGGGCGGCGGGCGTACCTGTTCCAGGGCTTCCCACTGTGCGCGCCCGCCGCCGATCCGGCACCTGATGGTCCGCCGACCGGGCGGGCGTTCCGCTTCCCGGGGGCTGGCGTACTTCCCAACCGGCCAGTAATTTACGGCCGTCGAACAGAGATCCGGCGGCGGAGGGGTGGGCGGACGTGGGACGGTTCCTGCGGGTCCTGGGAACGGGCGCGGCACTGTGGCTCGCGGTGACGGGGACGGTGGCGGCGGCCCCGCCGGCCGCACCCCCGGCACCCTCGCCGACCGCCGAGGCCGCTGCGGGCACGGCGGGCGCGGCGGGCACGGCCGGATCCCGCACACCCCGGACGGTGGCCACGGCCACGGCCACGGCCACAGCCACGGCCCCGTCCTGGCGGCCGCCGCTGTCCACCCGCGGCCCCTACGTCGTGGACGCCGACGGCAACCGGTTCCGGCTGACGGCGGCCAACTGGGACGGCGCCCAGGGCTCCTGGTCGGGCTCCGGGAACATCGCAGACCCCGCCTCCCACCACGCCGGGCAGGACTCCCACGGCATCCCGCTGGGCCTGGACCGGGTCCCGCTGGCCGCCCTGCTCGCCGACTTCCACCGCCTGGGCCTGAACAGCATCCGGCTGCCCTTCTCCAACGAGATGATCCGCACCACCGCACCCGTCCCGGACTCCGCGGTGGCGGCCAACCCGGAGCTGCGCGGCAAGACCCCGCTCCAGGTGTTCGACGCCGTGGTCTCGGCCCTGGCCTCGGACGGCTTCGCCGTCATCCTCAACAACCACACCAACACCACCCGCTGGTGCTGCGGCGTCGACGGCAACGAGCGCTGGAACAGCTCCCAGTCCACCCGCCAGTGGGCCGACGACTGGGTGTTCATGGCCCGCCGCTACCGGTCCGAGCCCCGTGTGGCCGGCGCCGACCTCTACAACGAGGTGCGCCGGGACGTGTGGGACGACCCCAACTGGGGCCTGGGCGACCCCCACGACTGGCACGCGGCCGCCCAGGAGGCCGCCGACCGGATTCTCACCGAGGCCAACCCGGACCTGCTGGTCGTCGTCGAGGGCATCAACTGGACCGGCATCCCGGTGGACGGCTTCGCCCACGGCCGCCCCACCCTCACCCCCGTCCGCACCCTCTCGCACACCCCGGCCGTTCCGAACAAGCTCGTCTACTCGGCGCACTTCTACGGCTACACCGGCCCGAACCACAGCGGCGCCACCGGCCTCGGCGAGACCAGCGACCCCCGCTACCAGGACCTCTCCCGGGCCGAGCTCCACCAGGTCCTCCGCGACCAGGCGTTCTTCGTGTCCGCCGAGACCGGCCGGCACTTCACCGCCCCGGTGTGGATCAGCGAGTTCGGTATCGGCTCGGACGAGACGAACCCCAAGCCGCGCGCCTGGTTCACGAACATGACCGACGAACTCATCGCCGCCGACGCCGACTTCGCGTACTGGCCCCTGGTGGGCTGGGCGGGCCACGACAGCTGGGCCATGCTCCGCTACGCCCCGGACGGCGCCCGCTCCGGCCTCCTCGACCCGGGGGACTGGCGCACCCCGCTCTGGAACCGCCTGACGGCCGCCACCGGCCGCACCGGCGCGGTGCCCCGCGAACCGCTGTGGCAGCAACTGACCACCGACCACCGGGACTTCGTCCAGTCGATGCGGGTACGTTCCACCGGCGACTGGGACTCCGGGGCCCGGAAGGCGGCCTGCCCGGACGGGCTGCGGCTGACCGGGCTGTCCCACACCGGCGGCCGCGGCCTGTGCACCGACACCGGCACCGGCGACCTGCGCGCCGCGGGGCCCGAGCAGACCGTTGTACGCGACGAACGGTACGTACCGCCCGGCGGCGACTGGGCCGGCGGCTACACCAAACTGCAGTGCCCGCCGGGCGCCTTCCTCATCGGCTACGCCGTCCGCGGGGCGCGGACCTCCTCGGCCCTGTGCGCACCGGCCCGCACGACGCTGGGCACCGCCGGGCGCACGGTCTGGTTCGACCGCGGTGACAACCGGCCGGCCGCCGACCCCGGCGGCGAGTTCGCGTACGGCCGCTACAAGGGCCAGTGCGCCGCGGACGAGTACGCCGCGGGCATCGCCTTCACCACCCGCGTCGGCAGCCAGGGCACACCGGACGCCCTGCTCTGCCGCAGGATCGCACCCTGACGCCCGGCCGTTCCGCCCGGGAGCACAGCGGATACGCTCCCGGCGTGAACGAGCGGCACGATACGGAAGCCCTGCTCCTCGGACTGACGGCCGGGGACTGGGGCCCCTCCTGGTCCCGGCTGGAACAGGCGATCGGGTGGTCGGGCCACCACCACCCGCTCTTCGCCCCGACGGTGGCCCGTCTGACAGAGCTCCTCCCCGAACTCGCCCCGCGCCACCGCGTCCTGGTCCTCGAATTCCTGGCGCTGCGAGCCAGGTCGATCGGCAACCAGCCCCCGGTACCCCGGCAGGCGGGCCTCGCCGTGTTCGCGGACAACCTGTGGCGGCTCGTCCCCCTGCTGGCCGACCCGGAGCCGGTGGTCCGCGGCCACGCCGCCTGGGCGTTGCGGGAGGTGCCCGTCGGCGATCCGGAAGTCGTGGAGGCACTCAGGCGGCAGGCCGTGGCGGAGACGGACCCGAGGGTCCTGAGCTCCTGCCTGTTCGCTGTGGGAGCGCAGGGGGCGGCCGGGGACACCGTGGCGGCCGGGCCGTGGCTCCGGCCGTGGCTGGCCCACACCGAGCCGTGCGTGCGACTGGCCGCCGCGCTCGCCATGCTCACGCCTGCCGTGACGGATCACGCCACGGCGGACGACGCCGTGAGAGAAGACCTCAGGGGTGTGGGCCGTGTCGCCGGCCGGGTGCTCACGGGCTGGGGCATCGGTGGCGTACCCGCCGAACCGTGGTGGCCCCGGGAGTGGAGGCTGTTCGAAACGCTCGAAACCGGGCTCGTGGACCATCCGGACGAGGCCG
Organism: Streptomyces sp. NPDC048603; assembly: GCF_043199475.1. NCBI lineage: Bacteria > Bacillati > Actinomycetota > Actinomycetes > Kitasatosporales > Streptomycetaceae > Streptomyces > Streptomyces sp. NPDC048603. Next base: position 480,153 of record NZ_JBICVY010000008.1, read on the forward strand.
CCGCGCTCGTCGCCGAACTGGCCCGACACTCCGGCCCGGCGCTGCGCGGGCTGTCCGTACGAGTGGCGGGCGCGCAGCTCCACCACTGGCGGGACCCGGGAGAGGACTGGTGGAAGCGCGTCCTCGCCGGGCTCGACGACGAGGACACGGTCGTCGACTCGGCCCTGAAGGTCCTCTCCCGCGCCGGAACGGGCATCGCCCCCTACGCGGACGAACTGGTCCGACACCAGAAGCGCATCTGCCCGCCCTCGCTGTGGCCGGGTGCCTTCCCGGCGGTGGCGGCGCTCGTCCGCCTGGGGGACGACCGGGCCCTCGACCGGTACCGGGACGGCGTCATCGACGGCTTCCACCAGGCACTCCCCCCGCCGGAGCGGTGGGCACCGCACCTGCTGCCCGCGTTCCGGGCGAGTCTGGCCGAGGGCCCCGATTCCCGCTGCATCACCCCGGTGCTCCAGGCCCTCACCCGATGGGGACCGGCCGCCGCCCCGGCGGTGCCCGAGCTGATCCGGCTGCTCGACACGCCCCGTGCCCGCGAGGCCGCCGAAGCCCTCGGGCGGATCGGCCCGGCAGCCGGGCGGGCCGCCGGCCTGCTGGCCCGGCTCGGCCGCGGCGACGTACGGCCCCCGCGCCACGGCAGCGGCCTCGTGCACGGCGGGCATCCCTGGCACGGCAGGCAGACCGCCGCCTGGGCGCACTGGCGGATCACCGGCGACCCCGCACTGGCGCTGCGCGTGGTCGGTACGGCCGCACGGCAGGGCCCCAGCCGCCCGGTCCTGCGATACCTCGCCGACCTCGGCCCGCTCGCCGCGCCCTACGCCGTCGCCGTACGACCCCTGCTCACCGGCGTCGGCGAGTGGACCAGGGTCGGTGCTGCCGAGGCGTGGTGGCGGATCACCGGCGACGCGGCCACCGCCGTCGACGTCCTGCTGCCGGAGCTGCGCGGGTTCACCGGACACCGGCTGCCACCCGTATCCCTCCGGGCCGTCGAGGCACTCGGACGGATCGGCCGGCCGGCCGCGGCAGCCGTACCAGTCCTCCGCGTCCTGGTGGACTCCGGCCGCCGCTACGGCGACGACGCCGTCCGGGACGAGGAACTCCGCCATGCCGCCGCCGAGGCCCTGACCCGCATCGGCTCGGACCCGGGCGGCATCATCCGGAGCCGCAGTGCGGGGCGATCGCCAGGATGGCCACGTCGTCGTGCAGGCCCCGGGCGAAGCGGGGGAGGTCGCAGTTGAGGAAGTCGACGACCTCGGCGGGGCCCGGTGCCGGGCGCCCGGCGAAGCGCTGCCGCAGCCGGTCCACCAGCGGGTAGAACGCGCCGTCGTGGTCACGGGCCTCCGCCAGCCCGTCCGTGACCAGCAGCAGGACGTCGCCCCGGGCGAACCGGTGGCTCCATGCCACCGGCCCCTCCGCCGGCACGGCCAGCCCGCCCAGGCCCAGCGGCAGCACCGGCGGGCCCGCCAGCGCGCTCACCTCGCCCCGCGAGATGAGCACCGGCTCCACATGCCCGTGGTTGGTGAACGTCACCCGGCCCGTCAGGCTGTCGTACTCCATCAGCAGGGCCGTGGCGAACAGCTCCTCGTCGGGAATCTCCCTGGCCTCGCGCACCAGCCGGCGTTCCAGCCGGGCCGCGACCGTCGGCAGGTCCCCCGCCTCGTACGCGGCCTCGCGGAAACTGCCGAGGATGGCCGCCACCGCCCGCACCGCCTGCAGGCCCTTGCCGCGCACGTCGCCGATGATGGCCCGCTCCCCGCAGTCCGTGACACGGATGTCGAAGAGGTCGCCGCCCACCATGGTCCCCACCTCGCTCGGCCGGTACAGGCTGGCCGCCAGCACCTGTCCGACCTGGTGCGGAACAGGACGCAGCAGGGTCCGCATGAGTGCTTCGGCGACGGAGTTGGCATGGACGAGGGAGCGCGTCTGGCGGACCCGGCTCGCGGCGAGGACCGTGGAGAGGATGCCCACGAGCGCGGTGGCCATGTCCGCGGTGACGTGGTGGTTCTCCCAGAGGTGATCGGCCTGGGCCGCCAGGAACCCCTCCAGGAGGATCGCGGCCACCGTGAGCGCGGCCACCACGGCCGGCCCGTAGGCGCACGCGACGATCGGGGGCAGGGCGATGAGGAAGAAGCTCACCGCCCACTCCTCCTGAAGGGTCGCCTCCAGGAGCAGCACGAAGGCCACGTAGCCGAAAGGCAGCCAGCGCAGCCAGACGGGAGGCTCCACCGGTGTGAAGCCCAGCTCGTCACCGGCGGCCACCAGCGACACGTCCGGGTGTCGGCGCCGGGCCGCCCGCCCCCCGGGTACCCACCGCGGCACCGGCCACCGACGGGACGTGTGCACAGGGGCCTCCTGACGAAAGCGTGACCGACGGTCACAGCCTGAGGAGCGAACGGCCCCGAACCGCCCATTACGCCAACTGCGGCATGTTGCCCCGATGCCCCGTCCGCGCCCCCGGGCGGTTGGAGGTGCCGCTCGCTCCCGGCCGCGGTACGGGTAGTGCATGGCACAGAGGCAAGAGGGGGCGGGCGACCGGGACGGCGAACGCCCGAACGAGCGCCCGAACGAGCGCCGGGGCGAGCGCCCGAACGAGCGGCCGAAGCAGCGGGGACCCGTGTTCGCCGCGCTCACGGGAGCCCTGATCGGCGCCCTGGCCGGACTCACGGGAAGCATGCTGGCCTACTTCGAGGCCAGGGACACCCATCGGTACGAGGCCCAGGCGCGTCGCGCGGACATCCGCCGCGCGGCCTACGTCGACCTCGCCGCGGCCACGAACAAGTACGAGCAGGAGACCACCCAGCTGCTGTCCCTCAGCCTCGACCCCGCAAAGAGCCAGGCCCAGAGGGACCGCCAGTTCGAAGAGAAGTACGCACCGGCCAACACGGACCTGGCCCGGGCCCTCGCCACGGCCCGCCTCGTGACCGCCCGGGACGGCCGGCGCGGCCTGGAGGAGGTGAGCACCCGTTCCACGCGGGTGGGAGAGATCGCGACCCACTGGTACGGCAAGGGCCCCGAAGGCGCCGACAGGGACAGGATCGCCGCCGAGTTCGCCGACGCGGTGGAGCAGCAGGGCACCGCACTCCAGACCTTCATGGACCGGGCGGCCGACGAAGCCCTGTAGGTGCCGGAGGGCCGGGCGGCCGAGGCCCGGCCGACCGATGTCCGGTCGACCGATGTCCGACGAGGGGGGCAGCCCACCGAGGTGGGCTGCCGAGGGCACTGCGGTCAGTGACGGTGGTCACCGCGGTGCCCGCGGTGACCCCAGGAGGCGGTGTCGAGGATGTTCCCGCGGTCGTCGCGCAGGGTGGCGGTGTCGCGCTCGTCCCAGATCTGGTGGCGGCGGTCCTGGTAGACGTCCCGGTCGGAGTCACGGCCGTGGCCGGTGTGGACCTTGACGCTGGAGTGACCGTCGAGGCGCAGGTGGTCGAAGCGGTAGCGGTTGCCGTCCCGGTCCGTGAGGGTGAAGCCGCGCAGGTTCACGGAGCGGCGGCCGGTGTTCATCACCTCGACCCATTCGCGGTTCAGGGCGCGGCTGCCGCGCCCGTGGCCCTCGTGCTGGACGTCGCCGATGACGATCGAGGAGTGCCGGCCGCGGCGGTCGTGCCGGTCGTGCCGGTCGTCGTCGTGGGCGGCGGCGGGCAGAGCGGCCGCGCCGACCAGGGCGCCGGCGGCGAGCACCGTGGCGAGCACACGGCGGGTGGTGAAGGAAGCGGACATGAAGATGGCTCCTCGAATGGTGGTTCCCGGCGTTCTGCCGAGGACCCACACTCTGGCCCCCAAACCCGGCCAAATTCCGCAACCTGCGTGTGTGTTACCTGATCCGGGTAAATCGGTAACGCTCCCGTGTGGGGGGCAAGGGTCAACTCCGGGTTGACGTGGACCCTCCCGGGGCTGCGGAATCGGTCCTGCGCGCCATCGAGCACGGCCCGCCGAACGGGTGCCCGGCCCTGTAACAGCCGGTTCGACGCGGCGGCGAGCCTCAGCCCTCCGTCCAGGCGCGCAGGAGCTCCGTGCGGACCCGCGCCCTCGGTGTGCCGTCCCCGCCGTGGTCACGGGCCCATGCCCCCAGGGCCCGGGGGCTGGCGGCCCCGGCCGCGAAACGGGACAGGAGTTCCCCGGACAGTGCCGCCTCGTCGGGGCCGTAACCGCAGGCCGCCGCCGAGTACACCCGCAGTTCCTCCGGCCCGTAGCCGGTCTCCAGCCGCACCGTCATCTCGGGCGGTGCCTCGCCCCCGCTGAGCGAGAAGAGCAGCGACTCCCAGAATCCCGACAGGATCCGGGCCGGCCCCCTGCGCGGCACGTCCTGCACGGCCACGGAACGCAGCCCCTTCCAGGCCCACGTCCGGGACGCGCCGGGTTCCACGGCCTGCACGCCGTAGCCGGTGAGCCGGACGCAGCTGCCGTCGGTGGTCGGCGGGGACCCTACGTACACCGCCTCCGGGGTGATCCAGAACAGTCCTACCATCGCCATGTCCGACTCCGTTCCCGTGGTCCGTCCGTGCCGCTGGGGCAGGGATTGCCGTCCGCCGCGAGACGCTGCTCGCCGTCACGGCGCGGCCCTCCCTCCATTGGGCCCGGACGGCCGGCGGGCGTCATGCCGCTCGAAGTCGGGACTTGACGGCCGGGCCGAGGCGCGCCCGCCGGGCGCGCCGACCGGACCGGCCGGTGCCCGGCCGGCCCTATCGGTGGGACTCGGGTGCGTCCGTGTCGCCGTGGAGGCCGCCGGCGCGCCGCAGCCCGGCGGGCGTGGTGCCGTACCAGCGCTGGACGGCCCGGCGCAGGGCGCGGGCGTCGGCGTACCCGCTCCGGGCGGCGATCGCCTCGATGCCGAGGTCCGTGCCCCGGAGGAGCCGCGTGACATGGGCTCGGCGCACGGCCTCGAGCTCATGGCTCCAGGTGGTGCCGTGATCGTCGAGGCGGCGCTGGAGCGTGCGCGTGCTCAGGTTCATGCGCCGTGCGACGGCCGGCAGCGCCGGGGTGGTCTCGTCGTGCACGGAGGCCAGGGCCGTGCGGAACAGGTCCAGCCAGTTGTGCAGCGCGATGGAAGAGGCGAGGGTCTGCTCGGCGTGTCTTCGCAGCACGGCGGAGAGGCCGGGCTGAGCCCGCGGTGCCGGGGCCGTCAGGTCGGCGGCGAGAAAGGTGATCGAGCTGACCGGAGCCTCGAAGTCGATGGCGCGGGTCCCGTACAGCCGGGTCAGCGCGTCGTGCCGGCGGGGCGCCCCGGCGGCCAGGGACACGCGGAGCGGAACGAGCCGCCGCTGCGCGGCTTCGCTCAGGCGCCGCTGGTAGACGGCGAGCGCGCAGGCGAGGACGGCGCAGGCCCCCTCGTGGGTCAGATCGGCCCGGTTGATGTGGCTGATGGTGACGTGCCCGCCGTCTTCCGTGATCCGGACGGAGTCCGTGCTGGTGTCGGCGATGGCGGCCAGGTAGGTCGCGGCGTCCCGGATCCCTTCGAGGGGGGTGGGCGCAGCGGTGAACAGGTAGTCCCACACCCCGAGACTGCCCATGCCCGCCTGCTGCGCCAGCAGCAGGGCCACCTCGGGCCAGGAAGCGTGGACGGCCGCCAGTTCGACGATGCGGATGCTCGTGGCCACCGGGGCGCGGCACAGGTCGTCGTCCAGGTGCTCGGGCGCCAGGCCCAGCAGGTGCGCGTACCCGTCCGCGGGTACGCCCAGAAGGCGTGCGGCATTGACGTTCATACGGGTGAGGGCGGAGGAGGTCGTCCCCTGGTGAGCATGCGAGACCACGGGAAGTGAGCATAGACGAGCACGAACTGCCCGCTCCTCACCGGTCTGAGGCGTGAAATGCCCCCAACACGGCGCGGAAGGTCCCCTGATGGCGCCTGCGGTCCGCAGCCCCGCCCCGACGATGCGACCGCGGAGACTTTCTGATGATCGGTCAGGCGGAGGTGCACGCGTGGGCCCGGCGGCGGAGAGGGGGCTGACCAGCGCAATCAGCGGGAGACCGGTGGCACGCACGGTCCCCCGGCTGGCGCGTGCTGCCCCCGAACGGCGCCCTCCGGGGCCCATAGCCTGGGGATCGTTCCACCACGGCGCGGACGGCGCCCGCGGGTGGCCCGGCGTACGGCCGGAGTCTCCGCTCACACCTGCTCGGGTACGGGGGTCCCGGGGAGGCGGAAGGGCCCGAGGCGGTGCGCTCCGGAAGACCGGGGGCCTGCGCGTGCCCGGGTCCGTGCGCTTCTCCCACACCAAGGGAGGGGCGCGCGGACCCTGAATCCGTCCGCCCGACCACCCGTCCGCCCGTCCGCCCGACCACCCGTCCGCCCGTCCGGATGGCCGTCCGCCGCGGCGGATCGGGGTCGCCCGGCGTTCAGCCCGGTGGCGGATGCGTGGCGAGCCAGTGACGCGCGATCTCCTCACGCGTCGCCGGCCATGCCCCGCCGCGCTGTGCGACATGCCTCAGGAACCCGTCGAGCGCACGGATGCGGCCGGGCCGGCCGATGATCCGGCAGTGCAGTCCGACGCTCATCATCCGCGGGCGGTCCGCACCCTCGGCGTGCAGCGTGTCGAACGTGTCGACGAGGTACGCGAGCATGTCGTCGGCGGTCGTGAAGCCGTGCACGATCAGGAACTTGAAGTCGTTCGCGTCGAGGCTGTACGGCACCACCAGATGCGGACGGCCCGCCGCCTCGACGTAGAACGGCAGGTCGTCCGAGTAGTCGTCGGAGTCGTAGAGGAAGCCGCCCTCCTCGACGACCAGGCGCCGCGTGTGGGGGCTCGTACGGCCGGTGTACCAGCCGACGGGCCGGCGCCCGACGAGCCGTTCGATCGTGGCGACCGAACGGGCGATATCGGCGCGCTCGACGTCCTCGGGCACGTGCCGGTAGTCGATCCAGCGCCGCCCGTGGCCCGCCACCTCCCAGCCGGCCGCGCCCATCGCCCGTGCCGCGTCCGGGTTGCGCGCGAGCGCCTGCTCCACGGCGTGGACGGTGAGCGGCGCTCCGTGCGCCGCCAGCGTGCGATGGACACGCCAGAACCCGGCGCGCGAGCCGTAGGCGAACATCGATTCGACGTTCAGGTCGCGCCCGCCCACCACGGGCGGCGCGCCGACGATCTCGTGCAGGTAGCCCTCCGAGGCGGGGTCGCCCTCGAGGACGTTTCGCTCCCCGCCCTCCTCGTAGTTGAGGACGAGGCTGACGGCCACCCGGGCACCGCCGGGCCAGGCGGCGTGCGGCGGCTCGGCTCCGTAGCCGACGAGGTCGCGCTGATGCTCGGACACGGGCGGCACCCTACCGCCGCCCGTCCGCCCGTACGCCGTGCCGCACCGGCCCGCGAGTCCGTCAGGTCAGTACGTATGCCCCACGTGTGCGAGGGCCTGCTTCAGCAAGACCCCGTGCCCACCGGGCATTTCGCTCTGCACGGCGGGGGAGGCCGCCTCCTGCGGACTGAACCAGACCAGGTCGAGCGCGTCCTGCCGGGGCCGGCAGTCGCCGGTCACGGGCACGATGTAGGCGAGGGACACGGCGTGCTGGCGGGGATCGTGGTACGAGGTGATGCCCGCGGTGGGGAAGTACTCCGCGACGGTGAAGGGCTGGAGGGAGGCCGGGACGCGCGGCAGCGCGACCGGGCCGAGGTCCTTCTCCAGGTGCCGCAGCAGCGCGTCACGGATCCGCTCGTGGTGCAGGACACGGCCGGACACCAGGTTCCTGCTGACCGTTCCGTCCGGACCGATGCGCAGCAGCAGTCCGATGCTCGTGACTTCGCCGCTGTCGTCCACGCGCACGGGCACGGCTTCGACGTACAGGATCGGCATCCGGGCCCTGGCCATTTCCAGCTCGTCCGTGGGCAGCCAGCCGGGCGTGGTTTCGGTCATATCAGCCATCGCTTGATCATACTTTCCGAAGGGGCCGCCCGCAGGCAGCACGCCCCGACTCGGCCACGTCCGACCCGGCGGCCGGCCTCGTTTCCCGGTTTCCCCGGCTTTCCCTGGCTCTCCCCGGATTTCCCCGGCTTTATCCGGCCCGGATCGGACGGCGCCCGACGGACCGGCGCCGCGGCGGTGCCCACGGTCCGGCTTCGCCGACCGGCCGAACTCCACCCGGATCAGGGCATCTCGATGAGTCCGGTTGAAACGGACTCAAACCTACCTGACGGATCCGCTCGTGACGAAGCCTCCGAGGAGACCCCGGACCGCGCACGCCACCGGGGCCGCGGACCGCCGGAACGGGCCGGATGACCGCACCGGCCGCCAGGCCGTGCGGGCGACGCTGTTGACAAGGTCGGCGGCCCGTGCGACAACAAGGTCACACCCCTGAGGTCGTCCTTTGACTCTGCCGCCGGAGTCCGCGCTACGGGAAGTTCCGCCCGGGCCGAAAGCCCCGCGAAGTACACCCCGCCGCGACCCGGCCCCGCAGCCGTACGACTCATCCCACCTGACCCATGACGATCGGACCCGGACTCGATGCTCACCCCTGCAACCCGTGTGCCCGGCCGGACCTGGACGGTCCGGCTCACCGGCCACGCCGACCACACCGCCTCCGTCACCTGCAGCACCGAAGCCTGCCGCATGCCGCCCCGGTCCCGGGACACCGCCGCCCTGAAGCGGTTCGCCGCCGAACACGCCAAGGCGCACGCGCGGCTGGCCACACCCCGCCCGCACGCGGCATGCGCCTGCGGGGCCAGGCAGTGCGCCCTCCACGAGGACCGCGTCCACTGCTCCGGCGCCACGCTCCTGGTCCTGGTGCACAACGCCGCGGTGGGGCAGGTCTGGACCCTCGCCGAGGTGTGCCAGGCCTGCGCACCGCTGATCCCGCACATGTCCGTCGTCGGCCGTGCGCAGAGCCCTGCGGCTCCGGCCGGCGCAGCCGTGATCCCGGCACCCGCCACGGGCCGGCCGGCCCCGGTCGCGGTGCCCGGCGGCTTCTCCTCCCCCGCGGCCGGCGGCGACGAGCCCCCGGCCCGGCGTCGCCCTCGACGAGCCGTACGCCCCCGCCGAACCCCCTGACCGCCACCGCTCGCCCGGCCACGGCGGCCGGACCCCCGGCCGCACCGCCCCGGCCGGTACGCCGGTGTGGCCCGCTCCGGTGCCCCGTCGCGGGTGGCACAGTGGGGGTATGTGCGGCCGCTACGCCTCGACCCGGTCCCCGGAGGACCTCTCCGGCCTCTTCGACGCACGCCCCGAGCCCGGTCAGGACGTACCGGGCCCGTCCTGGAACGTGGCTCCGACCGACCCGGTGTGGGCGGTGCTGGAGCGCGCCGACCGGGAGACGGGCGAGGTGGTACGGCAGCTGAGGCCGGTGCGGTGGGGGCTGGTGCCGTCGTGGGCGAAGGACCCGTCCGTGGGCTCCCGGATGATCAACGCGCGGGTGGAGACGGTGCACGAGAAGCCTGCCTTCCGGCGGGCCTTCGGACGGCGCCGGTGCCTGCTGCCCGCGGACGGCTTCTACGAGTGGGTGGCCGTTCCCGCGACCGCGGGGACCAAGGCGTACAAGCAGCCGTACTTCATCCGCCCCGAGGACCGGGGCGTCATGGCCATGGCCGGCCTGTACGCGTTCTGGCGCGATCCGGCCGTGGCCGACGACGAGGATCCCGCGGCCTGGCTGACGAGCGCCACCATCATCACCACCGAGGCCACCGACGCGGCCGGACGCATCCATCCCCGCATGCCGCTGGCCCTCGCCCCCGGCGACTACGCCGACTGGCTGGACCCGGCCCACGACAACGCCGCCGGCCTGCGGGCCCTCCTCCACGCACCGGCCGACGGCCGCCTGACCGCCACCGCCGTCACCACGGCCGTCAACAACGTCCGCAACAACGGCCCCCACCTGCTCGACCCCCTGCCGGCCTGAGCGCGCCCGGCCGGCCCAAGAGTCACCGGGCCGCGAGCGCGGGTCCCCGAGCGCCCGGTCCACGAGCCCGGTCAGGCAGGCGTGAAGACGTCCTCGAGCGCGTCGTCGAGGACGAACCCGTTGTCGAGGCGGACCCGGACGGTCCGTTGCGGCTTCCGCCCCTGGTGGGCGATCCACTCCGGTTCCAGCGAGCCGACCTGCTCCTCCAGCTGCTTCCTGCTCCCCGGGGGCATCTGGTGACCGAAGTCGTCCAGGAGCGACTTGAGCCGTACGTACTCCCGCACCTCCCGGCCCGGCTCCTGTTCCTGATGCCCGTGCACCCGCTCCACGGTGCCCTCGGTGCCCGCCGCCAGGGACAGGGACCCGACGACGACACCGGGCTCCGCCGCGGAGTCCCCGGCCGGGGTGAGAGAACCGGCCAGGCGGAGATCCGCCGCCAGCCGCACCCGGTGACCCTCTTCCAACGTCATTGATCCATCTCTCCGGTCGGTCAGGCCGCGACCGCACATCGGGGCGGGGCGGGGCAGGCAGGTCATGCCATTATTCCGCCCCGCGGGCGCGCGGGTCCGAGGGCACCGGCAGCGACGCCCGCAGGGCGACCTCCAGCTCGAACCGGGCTCCGGGCGCCAGCAGCCCGTCCCCGAACAGTTCCCGCACCCGGCGCAGCCGCTGGCGGGCGGTCTGCGCATGGACCCGCAGGCGCGCCGCGACCTCCGGAGCGGTGCCGTGGTCGGACTGCAGCCAGGCGAGCAGGGTCGCCGAAAGCCGCGCGCGCTGCTTCGCGGACAGCCCGGCCAGGGGTGCGAGCCGCCGCTCCGCGATCAGCGCGACGAGCGGACGGTCGGCGAGGAGCAGCAGATCGGCCAGCCGGTCGCGGCAGTCCACCGGCCCGGCGGACCGCCCGGGGGAGTGGGTGCGCAGGGTGCGGGCCCAGTGCAGCGACCGCGCCGCCCACTGCCAGGGCACCGGCGGGCCGATCACCGCACTCCTGCCCCGCAGCGCCGCCAGGACCTGACGGTCGCGGAGGAACAACTCCCCTTCGGGGAGCAGGAGGTGCGCCTCGGGCGGCTCGAAGTCGGCGAGGACCGCATCCGGCAGCCGCGGCGGCCGGGGCCGGCCGTCCGGCAGCGGGTCCAGCGCGACACACACCACCCGCTCCGGCAGAGCCCAGTCGGCCGCCTCGGCCGCGTGCCGGACCTCGTCCTCCGACGCCCCGTCCAGCAGGGCCCGCAGCAGGTGGTGCCGCGCGCGGCCCAGCACACCCGCGCGGTCGGTCCGCGCGTCGACGAACCCCTGCACACTGGCCGCGGCGATCTCGTCGATGTGCGCGAACACCGCCTCCGCGAGCGTCACCAGCGGCTCGGGCCCGAGCCCGTGACGCCGTGCCACCCGTGCGTACCGCCGCCAGGCGACCCGGGCGCCGAGCCGGTACGCGGCCTGGAGCGCGTCCAGGCTGCGGCCCTCGGTGAGCTCCCCGCGGCCGAGCGAACGGTAGACCCGCAGCCGCTCGGGATCGAGTCCGCCGGCGTTCTCGACCCGGTCGGCGAACTCCGCCAGCGCGGTCTCCACCCCTTTCTGGATTCCCGCCCCGAATTGGCCCGAGAGAGGGCGTGAGAATTCCGGTATGGCGGCCCTGATCTCCCTGATGATCTCGGCGGCGAGGCTTTTCTCCTCGGCCCTCAGTTCTTTCGAGAAATGTCGCGGAAGGGTTCCCCAAGGTCCAGGCACAGCAGGGAGTATCCGGTGAAGTTACCGGCGAGTCAATGCTCCTGACATGCGGATCGCCGACTCGTTCGCGGCTCCGTACCCCGCGGAACGCTCACGGCGGTGACAGTTTCGCCATCGGCGTCCGGAAAATCATGGCACGTGGACAGAGGATTTACCGGTGCCTTGTCCGGTGCATTGACGGGGCTGTCGCACCCCGCCTAGCTTCGGCTCCCGTCCGCCGGACACCGGGAATTCCGGCGGGAATCGGAAGGTGTGAATGATGCGATTGACGCGAGCACGGGCGCTCGCCGTCGCGGCGCTCACCGCGCTCGGCCTGCTGACCGCCGGAGCACAGCCGGCGGCCGCCACCCCCTCGCACCCGGTGGAGTACGGCTTCGCCGCCGGGTTCGTACGGGGGTTCGCCGACCCCGGCACGGCCCCACCCGGGGCCAACGACTGGTCCTGCCGCCCCGGCACCGCCCACCCCAATCCGGTCGTCCTGGTGCACGGCACGCTGGAGAACATGAACGACTACTGGCGCGGCGCGGCCCCGCTGCTCGCCAACGCCGGCTACTGCGTCTACACGTTCAACTACGGGGCGGCCGCCGGCTCCCCGGTCCAGGGAACCGGCCCCATGGCTGACTCGGCCCGCCAGTTGTCCGCCTTCGTCGACAGGGTCCTCGCCGCCACCGGGGCCCCCGAGGCAGACCTGGTCGGGCACTCCCAGGGAGGCGGGCTCCTTCCCCGCTACTACCTGAAGAACCTCGGCGGGGCCGCCAAGGTCGGCAAGCTCGTCGGCATCGCCCCCAACAACCACGGCACCACCCTGTCCGGCATCACCGAACTCGGCCGCACGCTGCACCTCCTGGAGCCCGCGAACGAACTCCTCGACAGCACCTGCGCGGCCTGCGTCGAGCAGGAGGTCGGCTCCCGCTTCCTCGCCGAGCTCAACGAGGGCGGCATGACCGTACCGGGAGTGCAGTACACGGTCATCGCCACCCGGTACGACGAGGTGGTCACCCCGTACGCCAACGCCTTCCTGCCGGCCGGACCGCACGTCACCAACATCACCGTGCAGGACCGGTGCGCGCTCGACGCCACCGACCACCTGGAGATCGGCTACGACCCCGTCGCCCTGACCCACGTGCTCAATGCACTCGATCCCGCCCACCCGCGCGGGATCCCGTGCCAGGTGGTCCTGCCGCTCTTCGGCCCGCTCCTCTGACCCACCCCCGTCCGGCCCGCCCGGCGCGCCCCTCCCCGCGCGCCGGGCGCCATCACGCGGTACGCGGCTCAGCCCGCCGCGCCGCGCAGGCGCGCCGCGTCCCGGCTCGGCGGCGTACCGAACCGGCGGCGGTACTCGCGGCTGAACTGCGACGGGCTGTCGTACCCGACGCGGTGGGCGACGCCGGTGACATCACCGGGACGGGAGGCGAGCAGGAGGCGGGCCTCCTGGAGCCGGATCTGCTTCTGGAAGCGGATCGGGCTCATCGAGGTCACCGCCTGGAAGTTGCGGTAGAAGGCGGACTCGCTCATGCCGGACAGCCGGGCCAGATCCCCGACCCGGAACGGCTCCGCGTAGTGCCGCCGGATCCAGGCCACCGCCCTGGCGACCTGACTGAGGCCGCTGTCGGCCAGGCCGAGCTGACGTACCGCCGCCCCCTGCTCACCGGTCAGCAGCCGCCACAGGATCTCCCGCTTGACCAGGGGCGCGAGCACGGCCCGGTCACGGGGCTCGTCGAGCAGCCGCAGCAGCCGCACCACCGCGTCGAGCAGCGCCGCGGGCGCGTCGCAGACGGCGAGCGCCGGCACGGCGCCGCCGCCGGTGCGCGGGGCGTCCCCCGGGCCCGCGTGCAGCAGGAGCTCGGCGATGGCGGAGGGCTCCAGCACCAGCCCGAAGCCCAGCGCCGGACGGTCGGGGCCCACCCGCAGGAACTGGCCGGTGATCGGCAGGTCGACCGAGGCCACCAGGTACTGTCCGGGACCGTATTCCAGGATCCTGTCGCCCAGGGCCAGACGCTTGGTGCCCTGGGCGATGACGGCCAGCACGGTGCCGGTCATCGCGGGCTCCGGCGGGTCCGACCGCTCCACCCTCGACACGAGCACCCCGTCGACGGCGGTGGTCGCGTCCGGTCGCGCGTGCCGCGCCAGCAGCGTCCGCAACTCGTCCAGGTCGGGGCCGAGGTCCGTGTCCATGCCTCCCAGTGCAGCACACCACCTCGCCCGGGCCTCCCGGAAACGGGAGGATCGTGCAAGCCTCCGACCCGATCGTTCTAACGTTTCCCCAGCTCAGGGGCGTCCAATGGAGATACCGAATCCCTTCGGGCAACCCCAGTGGAGGATCATCATGAAGGTCGCCGTCGTCACCGGAGCCAGCTCCGGCATCGGACAGAGCGCCGCCGTCCGGATCGCCGGACGGGGCATCGGAGTCATCCTGACCTACGACCGCAACCGCCAGGGCGCCCTGGACACCGTGGCCGCGATCGAGAAGGCGGGCGGCACCGCCGTCGCCCTGCACCTGGAACTCGGCGACAGCGACGGCTTCGCGGACTTCCGCGACGCGGTGGCCGCCGCGCTCCACGACACCTGGGGCCGTGACACCTTCGACCACCTGGTCAACAACGCCGGATTCGCCCACTCCTCGCTCGTCGAGGACACGGCCGAGGAGGACTTCGACCGGCTGATGAGGGTGCTCCTCAAGGGCCCGTACTTCCTGACCCAGCGGCTCCTGCCGCTGATGGCCGAAGGCGGCGCCGTGGTCAACGTCAGCAGCAACTCGGCCACCGCCTCCGCCCCCGAACCCGGCTACTCCGCGTACGCCGCGATGAAGGGCGGCCTGAACGTGCTGACCCGGTACATGGCCAAGGAGTTCAGCCCCCGGGGCATCCGGGTCAACGCGATCTCACCCGGCGCCACCCGCACCCGGCTCTCCGACGACGCCTTCACCCGCTTCCCCGAGGTCATCCCGGAACTCGCCGCACGCGCCGCCTTCGGCCGGGTCGGCGAGCCCGACGACATCGGCGCGATGATCGCCACCCTGGTCGGTGACGAGAGCCGCTGGGTCACCGCCCAGAACATCGAGGTCTCCGGCGGGTACGGGCTGTAGAGGCCCGTGCGGGGGAGCGGGCGAGCGGGGTACGGCGCAGGGCCTACGGCCGCCCGCGGTGTGCCCCGGCCGCCTCCGCCAGCGCGGTGACGAACGCGGCGGCGTGGGGGTGGGGCCGGTTCCGGCGAGGGGCGGCCACCCCGATGTACCGGGCCGGGCGCGGGGGTTCGACGTCGATCACGGCGAGCCCGGGAGCCGGGTCCAGGGAGACCTTCGGCACCAGGGACACCCCGACCCCGGCCGCGACCAGGCTCTGGGCGAAGAAGTAGTCCGTGGTGGAGGCCGCCACACGGAGTTCGAAGCCGGCCCGCTCCGCGTGGCGGCGCAGGTACGCCTCCGTCTTCAGACAGCCCAGCACCCACCGCTCCCCGGCCAGTTCGCCGAGCCCGACCCCGACGCGCCCGGCCAGACGGTGCCCGCGGGGCAGGACGACCGACAGCGGATCGTCCATCAGCGGGGTCCAGTCGATGCCCGGCCGCTCGCCCGGCCGGACCGGCAGCGGCCCGTCGAACCGGTAGGCGAGCGCGAGGTCGGCCTCGCCGCGCCGGACCATCGGCAGTGCCGTCTCCGGTTCGCTCTCCCGCACGGTCAGCTCCACCTCCGGGTGGACGGCCACGAACCGGGCCAGGGCTCCGGGCAGCAGGAAACGGCCGCCACTGGTGAAGGTGGCGACGGTCAGCCGGGGCCGCTCGGCACCCAGCCGGTCGATCTGCCGGCGCACGTGGTCGAGTTCGGCCGAGATCGTCTCGGCGGCCTCCACCAGCAGCCGGCCGGGTTCGGTCAGGGTCACCCCGCGGCTGCTGCGGATCGCCACCGGATGGCCCAGGGAGCGCTCCAGCACCGCGATGTGCTGGGAGACGGCCGAGGGCGTGAGCAGGAGTGCCGCGGCGGCCCGGTTGAAGCTGCCGTGTTCGGCGACGGCCCGCAGGACGCGCAGCCGCTGCACGTCGATCATCAGTTTTCCTTCATACCCGTTCAGTCTGTGGTCAGTTCTGCCGGTGACGTTATCGCGGCAGAGTCGAGGCATGCGAAACGTATGTGTGATCGGCGGAAGCCGGTACTTCGGCAGGCACGTGGTCGAGCTGCTCCGCGAGGCGGGGACGGAGGTGACGGTGGTGAACCGCGGTTCGGCGCCCGTCCCGGAGGGGGTGACGCACGTGGTCGCCGACCGGGACGACGCGCGGCAACTGCGGGCGGCACTCGGCTCCCGGACCTTCGACGCGGTCATCGACCAGGTCTGTTACACCCCCGGGCAGGCCGCCGTCGCCCGTGAGGTCTTCGCCGGCCGGACCGGACGCTATGTGATGACCTCGACGATGGAGGTCTACGACCCGGCGACCTTCCCGGCGGTCTTCCCGGCGGCCTTCCCGAGCCTCCCCGCCCCCGCCGACGGGGTCCCGCTCACCGAGGGCGCCCTCGACCCGGTGGGCCGGCCCGTACCCGGTGTCCCGGCCGGCACCGACGGAGCCACGGCGTACGCGGAGGGCAAGCGGCAGGCCGAGAGCGTGCTGCTGACCGATCCGGCCTTCCCCACCGCCGTCGTGCGCACCGCCCACGTCCTGGGCGGGGGCCGGGCCGACTTCACCGGACGGCTGTCGTACTACGTCGACCGGATCTCCGCCGGCGAGCCGGTCCTTGCGCACCGGCCCGCGTACCCGACCTCCTTCGTCCACCACCGGGAGATCGCGGAGTTCCTGCACTGGACGGCCCGCGCCTCGTTCACCGGACCGGTCAACGCCTGCTCCCACGGCGCGCTGACCGTCACCGGCCTGAGCGAGCTCGTGGGCGACCGCACCGGACGCCGCCCCCGCTACCGGCCGGTGGACCCCGGGCTCGCCGCATCGCCCTTCTCCTACGACCGCTCCTACCCCATGGACAACGGGCGGGCGACGAGCCTCGGCTTCGCGTTCACCCACGTCACCGACTGGCTGCCGCACGCCGTCGGCGAGGCCCTCGCCGACCGCCCGACCGCCGCGCCGGCTCCGTAGGTCAGGCCAGGAAGGGGGCGACCAGCTCGGCGAACGCCTCCGGAGTGAGCACCTCGACGCCGAGCTCGGCGGCCTTGACCGCCTTCGAACTCGGCTTGCCGCCCGCCGAAGGCGCGGCGACCAGGATCGACGTCCTGGCGCTGACGGAGCTGCCCGCGCGCCCGCCGGCCCTCTCGATCAGCGCGTTCATCTCGGACCGGCCGAAGCCCTCAAGAGGACCGGCCATCTTGCCGGTGACCACGACGACCTTGCCGTCCAGCGGCCCCGCCCCGCCCTCCGCGGCCGCCGGGCCGTCGGGCTCGGTCATGTTGACGCCCGCCGCGACCAGTTTGTCGATGACCGGGGCCAGGGCCGCGAGCTGCTCGACGACGACCGGGGCCTTCTCCGGCCCGATCCCCTCCACGTCCTGCATCGCCGGCGCGTCGGCCGCGCGGATCGCGTCCATCGTGCCGAAGTGCCGGGCGATGCGGCGGGACATGCTGCGCCCCGTGCCGAGCACGCCCAGCGCGCAGAAGACACGGCTGAGGGGGCGCGACTTGGCGGCGGTGATCTGCTCGGCGAGCCTCACGCCCCGCTTGGCACTGCCGGACGCCGCGGTCAGCTGCTCCACCGTGAGGGTGAAGAGGTCGGCGACGTCCGTGACGGCGCCGGAATCGACCAGGGCCGCCACGTACGTCCTGCCGAGCCCGTCGATGTCGAGCATCTCGCGCCCGGCGGCGTACTCGATCAGCGCGGGCAGCGCGCACGAGGTGCCCTGGGCGCACCGCCACCGCTCCTGGGTCTTGTCGATCTCGCCACCGCAGCGGGGGCACGCCTCGGGCAGCGGCACCGGCGCCGCCCCCGCCGGCCGGAGGCGGACCACGGCCGCCTGGACGCGCGGGATGATGTCCCCCGCCTTGTACACCGTCACGGTGTCGCCGAGGTGCAGGTCCCGCCGCCGGATGTCGGCGGGGTTGTGCAGGGTGGCCCGGGTGACGGTGGAGCCGTCTATCGCGACCGGAGCGAGGATCGCGGTCGGGGCGAGGACCCCCGTGCGGCCGACCTCCCACACGACCTCCTCCAGCACGGTCTGCCGTTCGACCGCGGGCAGCTTGACCGCGATCGCCCAGTGCGGGAACCGGCTGCCGAACCCGGCCGCCTCCTGCTCGGCCGTGTCGTTCAGCTTGACGACCACGCCGTCGATGCCGACGGGAAGCTCCGCGCGCATCCCGGCGATCGCGTCGATCCGCTGCTGGGCCTCGCCGAGGCCGGCCACGAGGTGGAGCCCGGCGGGGGAGTCCGCGGTGGTCCGCACGCCGGCCGCGGCCACGGCGGCGAGTGCCTGCGCATGCGTGGCTCCGGCGGGCAGGAACGGTACGCCGTCCAGTTCCACGGCGCCGTAGGCCCAGAACGTCATGCGGAGCCGGTAGGGCCGGTCCTTCGCCCGCAGCGTGCCCGCCGTGCCGTTGCGGGGGTTGGCGAAGACCTGCGCACCGTGTGCGGTGCGGACCTCGTTCGCCGTCTCGAACTGCTCCTGGGTGAAGGCCACCTCCCCGCGGACCTCCACGGTGACCGCGCCCGTCAGCTGCTCGGGCAGGCCGTCGATCTGCCCGATGACGTGACTGACGTCCTCACCGTGGCTGCCGTCGCCACGGGTGACGATCTGCACGAGCCGGCCGTCGCGGTAGCGCGCGGCCACGGCGGCGCCGTCTATCTTCGGCTCGACGGTGAACCCGCCCTCCGGTGCGCGGCCCAGCCGGCGCTCGACGGAAGCCCCCCACGCCAGCAGCCCCGCGGCGTCGAAGACGTTGTCCAGACTGAGCAGGCGGGTGGTGTGCGCGACGTCTCCGGCCGGGGCGGCGCCGTCGGCGACCAGGCCGGTGGGGGAGTCGGCGGCGACCTCGGAGGGGTTGGCCCTCTCCCAGTCCAGGACGGCCAGCCGGAGCCGGTCGTAGGAGGCGTCGTCCAGGTCGCTGTCCCCGTCGCCGTAGTACGCCGCGGAGGCCTCGCGCAGCCGCTGCAGCGCGGCCTCGTACTCGGTGCGACCGGACAGGGCGGACCGGGCGGACACGCCGCTGGACAGGCTGGACTGCGCCTCATCGGCGGAAAGAATCGTCATGCGCTGATCTTCTCGCGGGGCACTGACAACGGACCCGTCACGGGACCAGCACGATCTTGCCCGTGACCGTGCCGGACTCCGCCAGACGCAGTGCCTCGGCGGCCCGGTCCAGCGGGAGCCGGGCCGCGATGCGGGCGACGACCTCGCCGCGGCCGACGGCGGCGAAGACCTCGGTGAGGTCGGCCCGCAGGCGGGCGCGGAAGGCTGCCTTGTTCAGGGCGCGGCCGGCCCAGATGTTGTAGAAGGAGGCCCGGCGGCCGTTGGGGAGGGCGTTCCACACCAGGGTGCGGGCGAGGATCTTCAGCACGGGCAGCTGCTTGGAGCCGTTGTCGTCGCGGGTGGAGGCGCTCCCGTAGGCGACGAGGGTGCCGCCGGCGGCGAGCAGCCTCCAGGAGTCGGTCACGCTGCGGCCGCCCAGGTGGTCGAAGACCGCGTCCAGGCCGCCTGGCGCGAGCTCCCGGACCCGCTCGGCGACGTTTCCGGCGCGGTAGTCGACCGGGAGGACACCCAGCTCCCGGAGGGCGTCGTGGTGCCGGGCCGAAGCCGTGCCGATCACCGTCGCACCCGCCGCCCGGGCCAGCTGGGCCAGGACCGAACCCACGCCGCCGCTCGCGCCGTGCACCAGGACGGTCTGCCCGGCGCGCACCCGGGCGGTGCGGTGGAGCATCTGCCAGGCGGTGATGCCGTTGACGACGACGGTCTCCGCTTCGGCCGCGGGGAGGCCCTCCGGTACCGGGACCAGGTCACCGGCGTCGACGACGACGTGGCTGGCCCAGCCGCCGACCTTCACCAGCGCGGCCACCCGCTGCCCGACCAGGCCCTCCTCGACGCCCTCCCCGGCCGATACGACCGTGCCCACCAGGTCGTAACCGGGCACGAAGGGGAACGGCGGCTGGTCGTAATAGCGCCCGCGGCGCATCTGCTGCTCGGCGAAGGAGACCCCGGTCGCCTCCATGGCGACCACGACCTGCCCGCGGCCCGCGGCCGGCACGGTCCCGCGCCGGACCTGGAGGCCCTCCGGCGCCACGATCCCCGGCAGTACGACCTCGACGAGACCTTCGTTCCCCATGACCCAACCTTTCGCTAGAACCAATCGCTTGAGTTAGAAGCTATAACCACCGGTCGTAAGAGTCAAGAAGAAAAGTGATAGCCTCTAACTGTCGATCGAGCAGACCGGGCAGATCGAGCAGACCGGGCTGATCCGGTGATCGGCCCGATCGATCCCCCTCTGCGGAGCAGGAAGGCAGGCCGTGGCCGAGACGGATCCGAGGACCCCGCGCGAGCGGTACCGCGCCCAGGTGCGGGACGAGATCAAGAAGCACGCCCGGTCGCAGATCGGCACCGCCGGCGCGTCCGCCCTCTCCCTCAACGCGATCGCGAAGCAGATGGGCATGAGCGGTCCCGCCCTCTACCGGTACTTCGCCAACCGCGACGAGCTCATCACCGCGCTCGTCAGCGACGCCTACCGCAGCCTCGCCGACGCCTTCCGCGACCGCGCCGCAGCGGGCGCCGCGGACCTCCCCGGCCTCGCCGAGGAGCTGCGCCGGTGGACCCTGGAAGACCCCCAGCGGTACTTCCTGGTCTACGGCACGCCCGTCCCCGGCTACCGGGCGCCAGACGAGACCGTTCGCATCGCCTCCGAGATCATGGACGTCCTGCTGGACGCCTGCGCCGCCGCGGAGGCCGCACCCGGCGCCGCGGAGGCCGCACCCGGCGCCGCGGAGGCCGCGCCCGGTGCCGCCGAACCCCTCGAAGCGCATCTCGCCGAACACCGGGCCTGGGCGGGCGAACACCCCGCTCCCGCACCGGCGCTCCGCCGGGCCCTCGTCTTCTGGACCCGCCTGCACGGCGTCCTGTCCCTCGAACTCGCGGGCCATTTCACCGGTATGGGATTCGACCCCGCCCGCCTCTACGCCGCCGAGGCGGCGACCCAGCAGCCCACTTGGCGCGGAACGCCAGACGCATGATCATGTAGGCATGTCCGATCACCTGTCACCCGACGCGCCGGCCCCGGAGCGGCTCACGCGCTACACGAAGACGGAACAGAGCGAAATCCTCGGCGACGGCGACGATCCGTTCGGCGTCGCGCACACCGGCCTGACGTGGCTCCCCAAGGAGGATCACTTCGGCATCAGGCTCGGCGGCCGCCTCGTGGCGCATGCCGGCCTGCTCCGCCTGCCCCTGTCGATCGGGGGTGTGGAGTCCGAGGTGATGGGCGTAGGGGGAGTGGCCGTCTCGCCCGCCCTGCGGGGGCACGGCCTTGCGCGGCTCGTCATATCGGCGGCCCTGGACCATGCGCGCACACTGGGCCCGCGGCACGGGCTCCTCTTCTGCAGGCCTCCCCTCGTGCCCTTCTACGAGCGGCTCGGCTGGCAGGCCCTCGACCAGGAGGTCCACGTCGAGCAGCACGACGGGCCCGTGCCGATGCCCCTGCGGACCATGTGGACACCGCTGCACGACGGCGCGACCTGGCCGCCCGGCCGGGTGCGCCTGCGTTCCTTCCCCATGTAGGTCAGTGGCGCAGGCGCGCGTTGAGCCGCGCGGCCTGACGGGTCAGGTAATCGCGCTCGGCCAGGTTGGGCGCCTTCCCGGCCGCCTCGGCGTACAGCCGCGCCGCCGACGCCAGGTCGCCGTCCCGCTCGTGGAGGTACGCCGCCACCGCGGCACGGCGGGGCAGGGAGTCGTCCAGTGCCGCGAGCGCCGCGAGCCCGGCGCGGGGTCCGTCGGCCTCGCCCACGGCGACCGCGCGGTTGAGCCGGACGACGGGGCTGCCGGTCAGGCGTACGAGCTCGTCGTACCACTCGACGATCTGCACCCAGTCGGTCTCCCCGGCGGTGGGCGCATCGGCATGGAGCGCCGCGATCGCGGCCTGGGCCTGGAACTCGCCGAGCCGGTCGCGGGCGAGCGCGGCCTGCAGGATCTCGACGCCTTCGGCGATCAGCCCCGTGTCCCACCGGCCGCGGTCCTGTTCGGCGAGCGGCACCAGGCTGCCGTCGGGCGCGGTCCGGGAGGCGCGCCGGGCGTGGTGGAGCAGCATGAGGGCGAGCAGCCCCGCCGCTTCGGGGTGGTCGGTCATGGCCGCGAGCTGCCGGGTGAGCCGGATGGCCTCGGCGGCGAGGTCGACGTCGCCGGAGTAGCCCTCGTTGAAGACCAGGTAGAGGACCCGCAGCACGGTGGCGACGTCGCCGGGCCGGTCGAACCGCACGCCGGAGACGGTCCGCTTGGCCCGGCTGATGCGCTGGGCCATGGTCGCCTCGGGCACCAGGTACGCCCGCGCGATCTGACGGGTGGTCAGCCCGCCGACGGCGCGCAGCGTGAGCGCGACCGCGGACGACGGCGTCAGCGACGGGTGGGCGCACAGGAAGTACAGCCGGAGCGTGTCGTCCGTCGTGGCCGCGGGACCGGGCCCCGGTTCCCGGTCGACGAGCTCCTCACGCCGGCGGCGGGCGGTGTCCGCCCGGGCCGCGTCGAGGAACCGGCGCCAGGCGACGGCGACCAGCCACCCCTTCGGGTCCCGCACGGGACCCTCCCCGCCCGAACGGCCCGGCGAACGGCCCGGCGAAGCGCCCGTCGAAGGGCTTGCGGGCCAGGCGCGGACCGCTTCGAGCAGCGCCTCCTGAACGGCGTCCTCGGCCGCCGCGAAGTCGGCTCCGCGGCGGACGAGGATCGCGATCACGCTCGGGGTGAGGCTCCTCAGCAGGGCCTCGTCCATCGCGGACGTCACTCCGTGATCACGGGCGGCGTGCTCAGGAACGGGCGCAGTTCGAGCCACTCGTGGATCGGCTTGCCGCCCGCTCCGGGGGCCGCCGACAGCTCCCCGGCCAGCTCGATCGCGCGCTCGTACGTGTCGACGTCGATCACCATCCAGCCCGCGATGAGGTCCTTGGTCTCGGCGAACGGGCCGTCGGTGACCGGCGGGCGCCCCTCCCCGTCGTACCGGACGAAGGTCCCCTCGGGGGCGAGCGCCTGACCGTCCACGAACTCGCCGGTCTTCTCGAGCCGCGCCGCGAAGTCGTTCATGTACTGCACGTGCGCCGAGATCTCCTCCGGCGTCCACTGGTCCATGGGTACGTCGTTGACCGCGGCCGGAGCGCCGCGGTAGTGCTTGAGCAGCAGGTACTTGGCCATGGTGGTTCTCCTCGGTCCTGTGCGGCCCATTCTGGCCGCGTTCACCCCGGGGACGGAGCGGGCCGCGGATTCTCGACATCTCCGCCGGAATCTCCGCCGGAATCTTTTCGCCGGATGCACGACGGGACGGCCGAACCCGGGTGCCGCACGGAGCGTAGCGCCTCGGCGACCGCTGGCGACAACGGCCGGCTGCCGGACCGCGGCGGCACCGTCGTGCGGTCAGTCGGCGCCCGTCGCCGCGAGAACCGCCCCGCCGTGGAAACGCCGGTAGACGGGAGTCCCGGCCGGCCGGCCCGGGTGCCGCCCGAACGGCACCCGGGCCGGCCCGCCGGCGTCCCGCAGGTCCGCCAGCAGCGCACCCTCCGGCAGCCGGGAGCCGGCGTCCACGAGCACCGGATCCTCCGACCCGCGCGCCTCCGCGACGGTCATGACCTCCGCGGTCGCGGGCTCGGCCGCACGTGCCACGGCCTCCGGCCCGTCCTCGGGGAACTCCTCGCCGGCATCGGCGAAATCACCGGACCACCAGTTCAGGAACGCGGTGGCGAAGTCCTCGAAGTGCTCCTTGCTCCCCGAGGCGCACCGCACCACCTCCGCCACGCTCACCAGCCAGTGCTGGAACGACGGCGCGACCAACTCGGCGCCGTGGCCCTCCCGGAACGCGAAGACCGGCCCCCACGCCCCCGTCCCGGGGTCGATGTCCACGTAGTAGGTCTCGGCCTGCGCGTTGGTGTGCACGATCCGGAACGAACCCCGCTCACCGCACCGCCACCCCTGTCCGCCGCCGCCGGCATCACTGGGGTACGCGGCGCCGAACACGTCGTACGCGCCCACGTGGAGCAGCCCGACCCGGCGCGAGATCTCCCGGACCGGACCGGGCACCGGAACACCCCAGCCATCCATCTCCGCATCGCTCAGGCCCTCACCGAGCCATACGCCCTGCTCGGCGTCCGCGGCCTCCCGCAACGCCCGCACCACGTCCCGCCACGAGGGGGTTTCGCCGTTCCACATCATCCACGGAGCTTCCCATACGCCACCCACAGGGCGGGCGGCAGCGGCCGTCCGGCCACCATCCCGCCGCGCGAAGGGTTTCCGGGCACCGGATGCGGTGGGCTGCGGGTGGGGCCACGATGGGTTGAGGCGTGACCTCGTCAGGGTGGGGTGAGGAGGCTCCCCGGTGGGCTTTGACCGGCTGCCGACCAGGTGGCTCTTCTCGGGTGCTGAGGAAGCCCTTCTGTCCGCAGTGGCGGGGGCATCGTCCGCCGATGTGCTGGAGCAGGCCCGCGAGTACGGGATCCTCCGGGACATCCTGGACGGGACCTCCGCCGCGGTGGCCGTGCTGGATGAACGATTGCGCTACCTGTACGTCAATGCCGCCATGGGCCGGATGGGCGGGGTGCCGGCCGAGGCGTTCCTGGGCCGGACCATGACCGAGGTACTGCCGGACCTCCACCGCTCCGACGAGATCCTGCGCATGGTCCTCACAGACGGGCAGCCCCGGGCACTGGCGGTCACGGGCAGCACGCGCGCGTTTTCACCGTTCAGGCGCAGACAGTGGAGTGCGGTCTACCACCGGCTGGAGGACAAAGGGCGAGTGCTCGGCCTGTGCGGCATCGGAGTGGAGGTCAGCGGGCTGCGCCAGTACATGGACGATCTGGAGAAGGCCCACCAGCGGCTTGCGCTGCTGGACACCGCGACCACCCGAGTCGGCACCACTCTCGGCGTGGACAAGACCTGTGCCGAATTGGCCGAGTTCGTCACGCCGAGCCTGGCGGACGCCGCTGCGGTCGATGTCATCGAAGACGAATCGCCCGGGACGCCGTTGCCGGAGCCGGGCATGCTGCGCATACGCATCGCCGCCGTCGCCGGGGACCCGGACATGCTTCGGCGCCTGGAGCAGATCGGAAGAATCGGGGAGGACGTCGACGTACCGCGCGGCTCGCCGCTGCGCCACTGTCTCCAGACCGGCCGGCCGTGGCTAGGCAACCTCGCCACCGACGAAGTGCTCCGCAAGATGACCACCAGGCGCGAGGACATTGCGATCTTGCGTGCCGCCGGAATCCACTCCGCCCTCGTCATCCCGCTGCCGACCCGGGAGCACCCGGTCGGTGCCCTGTTCCTGGCCCGGTCCGGGAAGTCCGAGCCCTTCACGCATGACGACGTGGTGGTGGCGCAGGACCTGGCGGCCCGGGCGGCCGTCGCCATCGACAACGCCCGCCAGTACACCCTTGAGCACACCATGGCCCTGGAACTCCAGCGCGCCCTGCTGTCGGAGCCGGAAGGCCCCCACCCGGACATCGAGGTGGCCTCCCGCTACCTGCCCGCCGGCCGTAGCGCACTGGTCGGCGGCGACTGGTTCGACTCGATCGCCCTGCCTGAAGGTCGCACGCTCCAGGCCATGGGCGACGTGATGGGCCACGGCTTCACCGCGGCAGTCGCCATGAGCCAGTACCGCTCCCTGCTGCGCAGCCTGTCCGTCTCCGGCACATCGGTCGAAGGACTCCTCAACGAGGCCGACCACCGGGTCGCCAGCGTCGGACTGGACCGGTTCGCCACCTGCCTGCTGGCCCTTGTCGACCCCCGTCGCGGCACCTGCACGATGTCAAGTGCGGGCCACCTGCCCCCGGCACTGCTGCGCAGCGGAGCCCGCACCGAGCTGCTGGCGGTACCGACCGGTCCGCCGCTCGGCACCGAACTGGGAGGCTACGAGGCGCTGACCTTCCCGATCCCTCCCGGAGCGGTCCTGCTCCTCTACACCGACGGCCTGATCGAGCAGCGCAACGCGGACATCGACGCCTCGCTCAGGCGGCTTACGGAGCTGCGCCTGGACGTGGACGGGCCCCTCGATGACATCCTCGACACCCTCCTCAGGCACCTGGTGCCCGGCGTTGCCGAAGACGACGTTGCCCTACTGGCCACGCGCGTCCACACGCCTGGCTGACTGTTCCGGAGGGGCCGGACCGGTTGGCGGCGGTGAAGCCGGCGCCGCGATCACCGCGCGTCAGCATCAGGGAGGGCCCCGAGGGCACGCCGGGCCTCCAGCCACACGCGCTCGAATTCCTCCGCCTCGATCCCACCGAAGTGCCTTGATCCCGCCCAAGCCGTGAGCCTGCCCTCGGCGATCACACCGTAGCGCTGCTGGTAGCGGTCCATCGTGTCGATGTCCGAACGCTCCTGAAACCGCAGCACCTCCTCCAGGGAGGCAGCGGTCACCGGAGTGCCGTCACCGCCCCGCAGCTCCACCTGCCGCATCACCCACCCTTCCTCGTCGCCCTCGAAGTACTGCCACAGGTCTCGGTCTTCGTCGTACACGCGGATCCACACCGGCATGCAGCCAGGCTTGCGCAGCCTTCGGGCCGGAACGAGCTCACACGCCGCATCCGGCGTTGACGGTGCCCCGATCGGCCGTTGCCGCGGTTCTGACGGATCGTTGGGCAGAAGAGCGGCGATGGGCACAGCCCAGGTGGCGGGCCGACGGCGAGGGGCGAGGAAGCCGGGACGGCCCGGGATCCGGGCCGCGGTGGGTGCTCCGGGAGCCGAACGGGGAGCCACCCACAGGAACACCGGGTGGATCCAGGCGGACTTCAACGGACGTGACACGGCCGCGCCGCAGGTCTCGCCGTGCTGTCCGGTGTCCTCCACCTAAGGCCCTCCCTATGCGTGCCTTAAGCGGAACCTAAGACTCGCGCCGGCCGCCCGAAATCGAACCTCTGTCCCTTTCGGGGCGGCTAGCGTGCTGCCGCATCCAACTCACCGGTAACCAGAGGCAGGCACGCGATGGGCAGCACGAACGGGCACCGCCGCAGGGCGGGTACCAAGGCGAAGGCAATCGGCGGAGTCGCGCTCGCGGTCGTGATCGGCGGCACCGCCGTCGTGTTCAGCGGCACCGCACAGGCCGCCGCGGTCGGCGCCGTCTACACCAAGTCAAGCTCCTGGAACGGTGGTTACACTGGCCAGTACGTCATCACCAACCGCACCGGGCAGGCGCGGTCCGACTGGACCCTCCAGTTCGACCTGCCCGCCGGAGCGAAGATCGACTCCCTCTGGAACGGCACCCACACGGTCGAAGGACGGCGCGTCACCGTGAAGCCCGCGGCGTGGAACCGCGAGCTCGCGGCAGGAGCCTCCGTCACCGTGGGCTTCGTGATGAGCGGTGCCGGCAGTCCGGGCGACCCGACGGCCTGCCGGATCGACGGAGTGAAGTGCTCGGCGGAACAGGGAGCGACCCCGCTTCCGACCGGCCGGCCCACCGTCACCCCCACGGTGACCCCGACGGCGCGCCCGACTGCCACCGGCACGCCCACCACCCGGCCCACCCGGACCCCGTCGCCGACCGCCACCGCCACACGCCCGCCGACCACCGGCACCCCCACCGGCGGAGCACGCTTCGCCCCGTACGTGGACACCTCCCTGTACCCCGCATACGACCTCCTCGACACCGCCGCCAAGACCGGCGTGAAGGAGTTCCACCTCGCCTTCATCACCGCGGGCGGAGGCTGCACGCCCCTGTGGGGAGGCGTGACCGACCTCGCCGACGACAAGGTCGCCGCCCAGATCGGCGCGCTGCGCGCGCAGGGCGGTGACGTACGGGTCTCCTTCGGTGGCGCCGCCGGCCGCGAGCTGGCCCTGAACTGCGCGACCGCCGACGATCTGGCAGCCGCGTACGGCAAGGTCATCGACCGGTACCGGCTGACCAAGGTCGACTTCGACATCGAGGGCGCCGCCCTGCCCGACACCGCCGCCAACAGCCGCCGCGCCCAGGCCATCGCCAGGCTGCAGAAGTCGCACCCCGGGCTGGACGTGGCGTTCACCCTCCCCGTGATGCCGGAGGGCCTGACGCAGCCGGGTGTCGCACTCCTGGCCGGCGCGAAGCAGGCAGGTGTGCGCATCGACGGCGTCAACATCATGGCCATGGACTACGGCCCCGCGTACAGCGGGGACATGGGCCAGTACGCGATCCAGGCGGCCACGGCCACCCAGGCGCAGATCAAGGGGGCGCTGGGCCTCTCCGAGGCGGCCGCCTGGAAGACGGTGGCCGTCACACCGATGATCGGCGTCAACGACGTCGCGAGCGAGGTCTTCACCGTCTCCGACGCCGACCAGCTCGTGGCCTTCGCGAAGTCGAAGGGCATCGGCCGGCTGGCGATGTGGTCCGCGACCCGCGACCGGCAGTGCGCGGCGGGTGCGGTCAACCACGCCGACCCGACCTGCAGTTCCGTACTGCAGCAGCCGCTGGCCTTCACGAAGGCGTTCGCCGCGCTCCGCTAGGTCGTGTCCGCAAAGTATCGCCGGCCGCCCGGAGGGCGGGCCCCGCGGCGTCTGGTGCCGTGCATCGCAAGGCGGAGGGCCGCCTGTGTACTGGACGTACTCGGGCGTGCCCGACAACGCAGCGAGGTGCGGTGCCAGACGTCGTGGGGCAGGCGAGACTTTGCGGACACGGCCTAGCGACGGTGCCACCTCCGGGCGCCGCCGTACGGCCGGGTACGGCGGCGCCGGCCACCCTCCCCCCGCTCGCGCTCCGCGCATAGAGTGTGGCGGTCCGGCCAGGAGCAACGGGGGAGTCACATGAGCGAGACCAGGGTCGCGATAGCGACGAGCAAGGCGGGAATGCACGCCGACGCGGATCTCGGACCGGTCGTGGCGGCCCTGCGTGACGAGGGTCTGACCGCCGAGCCCGTGCCCTGGGACGCGGAGCCCGCCACGTGGGAGGGATTCGACCTGGCCGTGGTCCGTTCGACCTGGGACTACACGGAACGTCTCGACGAGTTCCTGGCCTGGGCGGACCGGACAGCGCAGGTCACCCGGCTGTACAACCCGGCGCCCATGGTGCGGTGGAACACCGACAAGCGCTACCTCCGGCACCTCGCGGAGCGGCAGGTCGCCGTCGTCCCGACGCGCTTCATCGAACCGGGCGAGCAGTACGGCCCGGACCGCTTCCCCGAGCACACCGGACTCGTGGTGAAACCCGCGGTCTCTGCCGGAGCCCGCGACACGGCACGCTACGAGCCCGGCCGTCATGCCGACGCCATGCGTCATGCGCGGACGCTGCTCGACCAGGGCCGTGTCGTCATGGTCCAGCCCTACCTGCGTTTGGTGGAGGAAGGCGAACGCGCCCTCGTCTTCGTCTGCGGCGAGTTCAGCCACGCGATCCGGAAGGGACCGGTGCTGACCGAGCCGGGCGTCATCGACAACGACCGGATCGCGCACCCCGACGTGACCGCCTACCAGCCGACCGACGAGGAGCGGGAGACCGCCAGGGCGGCGCTGGCCGCGGTGCCCTCCGCCGAGGCCCCGCTCTTCGCACGGGTCGACCTGGCGCTCGACGACGCCAGGAAGCCCGTGGTCATGGAGCTGGAACTGGTCGAACCGGATCTCTTCCTCGCACACCACCCCGACGCCGTGCGGCGCTTGGCCCACGCCGTCGCGGCCAAGGTGCGCCGGGTCACGCCATGACGGTCACCCGTCACCCGTCACCCGTCACCCGTCACCGGGCGTCCGCGGGCTTCCATCCCCAGGCGGTGAGCATCCCGGCCGACACCGCGGCACACTCCTCGGATCCCAGGTAGCGGACCGCCGCGTCGACGGCCGCGTCGTCGACCAGACCGGTGGCGAGCATCGCCACCCGGCTCCGCTGCCAGGTGTCCGCCCAGAAGCGGCTGATGGGACTGCCCGGTACCAGCGGGGGCACATGGATCTCGGCGGCGACCGGCACGAGCCCCGCGCCGCGCAGCAGGTGCGGGTACGACGGCACCCGGGAGACATCGGTGCCGATGGTGGCCCGCAGCCCCTGCCACATCGCCCGCATCGCCGTGGTGTACGGAGTGCCGGGCGTCCGGTCGCTCGTCAGGTCGACGGCGTCGCTGAGCACCAGCACCCCACCGGGCGCCACGAGCCCGGCCAGTGCCGTGATCAGGCGCTCCCGTTCGGGCAGGTGCATCAGCACGAAGCGCGCGTGGACGAGCCGGAACCGGCGGCCGGGGTCGAAGTCCGGGGCGGTGATGTCGGCTTCCAGCACGTCGAGTCCGGGCGCGGGCCGTTCGGCGAGGAACCGTACGTCGCGGTCCACGGCGAGCACGCCCGCCATCCCGGCCTCGTCCAGGAGACGCCGGGCGACCGTGCCCGTGCCGGCGCCCGCGTCGAGGCAGTGCCACCCCGGGCCGGCTCCCAGTGCCCGGAGCCGCGCCACGGTGATGTCGTCGTAGGCGAGGGCGCCGAAGTCGATGCGCTCGCCCTCACCCGCCTGCTCGGGACGGAACACGGCCTCGCCGTACCGGCCGCCCGTCACGCCGCGGCCGCCGTGACGGCCGAGGCGCCGTAGAGCCCGGAGAACGGCAACAGCGGGTCATCGATCAATGTCATGGCCGAACCTCTTCACGCGATGCGGCGGTGCCGGGCGGCCCGTCCGCGACCGCCGCCCCACCGATCCTCCACCGGCGCCGGCCCGCACACCCGAGGCGCGCCGCCCCTGAGCCGATCGGCCCAGATCCCGAACCCGCTCAGGCAGCACCACGCCCACCCGCCCCGGCGGCACCCCCCGACGCCCCGCGGACCCCCCTGGCGCGCCCGACGAGGGACGCCGCGGCCCTGTCCCACTCGGGAAACGCGAAGGCGAACCCGGCCGAGCGCAGCCGGCCGGGTACCACACGGCGGCTCTTGAGCAGCAGCTCCGTGTCCGTCCGCAGCGCGAACGCGCCCAGTTCGGCCATCCAGCGCGTCGCCGGCAGCCCCACCGGTACGCCCCAGGCCGTGCGCAGCGCCCGCATGAACGCCCGGTGCGGAACGGGGCCGGGCGCGGCCAGGTTCACCGGTCCCTCGATGTCCTCCCGGGCGATCAGGAACTCCACCGCCCGCACGAAGTCCTCGTCGTGGATCCACGAAACGTACTGCGCCCCGCCGGCCACCGGCCCGCCCAGACCGAGGCGCGCCAGTCGCGACAGCACGTCGAACACGCCGCCCCGGTCCGGACTCATCACCATCGCCGAGCGCAGCGCCACCTTCCGGGTCGCCGCGGTGGGAGCCTCGGCCTGCGCCCGCTCCCAGTTCTCCGCGATCCTGACGCTGTACGCCCAGTAGTCCGGCACCCCGGCCTCCGAACCGCCGATCACCCCGGTCGCCTCGTCGTGCGCCGCTTCAAAGCGGTGCGCGTAGACCGTCGCCGTGCTCATCTGCAGCCATACGCGCGGCGGCCGCGCCGCGGTGGCGATCGCCTCGCCGATCACCCGCGCCGAATCCACCCGGGAGTCCATCATGGCCCGCAGGTTCTCGGCGGTGTAGCGGCAGGAGACGCTGCGCCCGGCCAGGTTGATCACCACGTCGCAGCCGTCGATCGCCTCGGCCCACCGTCCGAGCGCGGTCCCGTCCCAGCCGATGTGATGCGGCCGCGCGGGACGCCGTGTCAGCACCGTGACATCGTGGCCGGCCGCCGTCAGCGCACGGTCGAGAATCGTGCCCACCTGTCCGGTTCCCCCGGGCAGCACTATCTTCATCGAACCCCCTCGGCTTCTCGCACCACCAGCATACGCGCGGTTTGAACATGTTCAAACGCGGTGCTCGGCGCGGGCCGCCCAGCGCTCGCCGGGGGTGCGGATCTTTGTACCGAACGTGCGGGTAACAGAGCGTGCTCCGCCCGGATTTGATAGGAGTGGACCGGATGCCGTGCGGTCGCGCGATCGTGGCGCATCCGTCGTGCATCCGTCGCGCATCCGCCGCGGAAGCAGAGCCTTGCGGGCTCGGAAGGGGGCTGTGATGGGGCTGCTCCCCACGACCGTGCACCGGTGCCTGGTGTGCCGGGCGGACCAGAAGAGCGGACAGGCGCGCACCGTGGTGGTCGTCGAGGGCGGGCTGTCGGTGACGTGGCATCTGGTGCGGTGCCCGCACTACCGGGCCGACCGCATCCTGGCCGACCGCGACGGCTGACACGTCCCCCTTGCACGCGGGAGGGACGGGGCGTCGCCGACCGCCTGCCGGCGCCCCCTCACGCCATCAACGACTTGTCACGAACCCGTCATTGATCGGTCATCATGCGCCGGGCGACACTGTGGATCCCGCGGTGTCACCTTCTTCCCGCGGGCGATCGCTTGTCCTCCAGGGGGAATTGACGTGCGCACATCTCGCAATCGGCGGACGGGGGCGGCCGCCGTGGCGGCCCTCGCCGCCGTCGCGCTCGCCGCGGGCCTGACCACACCCGCCGCGGCCGCGCCCACACCCGGCCCCTCCGGCGTCCGGCAGGACCACCGGCCCGCCCGGCCGGGGTCCACCCAGCTGACCCTGATCACCGGTGACCGCGTCACCGTGGACGCCGAGGGCCGCCCGGTGGGCATCCTCCCGGCCAAGGGCCGCGAGAAGATACCCGTCTCGGTGCGCCGCGCCAACGGCCGCACCAGCCTCGTCCCGCTCGACGCCCAGAACCTGATCGACTCCGGCCGGCTCGACCCCCGGCTCTTCGACCTCACCGAGCTCACGCGGCCCGAGTACCTCAAGGCCCGTGGCGACCGCCTCCGGCTGATCGTCCGCTACGACGGGGCCGCCCCGGCGGCCAAGTCCGCCCTCCGCTCCACCGGCGACCTGCACGTCGACCGCACCTACGGCCTGCTCAACGCCGAGGCCGTCACCGCGACCCCGGCGAAGGCCGCCACCCTCTGGGAAGCCCTCACCGACCGGCAGGCCGGCACCACCCGCCGCGCCACCGCCTCCGGCATCGCCGGCGTCTGGCTCGACGGCATCCGCACCGCGCGCCTCGACAAGAGCACCCGGCAGATCGGCGCCGACAAGGCCTGGGCCGCCGGATACGACGGCACCGGCGTCAAGATCGCCGTCCTCGACACCGGCATCGACACCACCCACCCCGACCTGGCCGGCGGCAAGGTCGCCGCCGAGCAGAACTTCTCCGCGTCCGCCGACGCCAAGGACCGCTACGGCCACGGCACCCACGTCGCCTCCATCGCGGCCGGTACGGGCGCCAAGTCGGGCGGGAAGTTCAAGGGCGTCGCCCCGGGCGCGAAGCTCCTCAACGGGAAGGTCCTCGACGACAACGGCTTCGGCGACGACTCCGGCATCCTGGCGGGCATCGAGTGGGCCGTGGCCCAGGGCGCCCAGGTCGTCAACCTCAGCCTCGGCGGCCCCGACTGGCCCGAGACCGACCCGATCGAAGCCGCCGTGAACAAGTTCTCCGCCGACAAGGGCGTGCTCTTCGCCATCGCCGCCGGCAACGACGGGCGCAACGGGCCCGGCACCATCGACTCCCCGGGCAGCGCCGACGCCGCCCTCACCGTGGGAGCAGTCAACGACGCCGACGTCCTCGCCGACTTCTCCGGCACAGGCCCCCGCCTCGGCGACGGCGCCGTCAAGCCCGACGTCACCGCCCCGGGCGTGGACATCACCGCGGCGGCCGCCGCCGGCAGTGCCCTGGTGAACCGGTTCGGGCAGAAGCCGGCCGGCCACCTCACCCTCTCCGGCACCTCCATGGCCACCCCGCACGCCGCCGGCGCCGCCGCCCTGCTCAAGCAGAAGCACCCCGCGTGGACCGGCGCCCAGCTCAAGGCGGTCCTCACCGGCTCCACCAAGCCCGGCCCCTACAACGCCTACCAGCAGGGCAGCGGCCGTATCGCGGTCGACAACGCGCTCGGCCAGTCGGTGATCGCCGAGCCCGTCTCCCTGGTCTTCGCCGGCGGGCAGTGGCCGCACGAGGACGACGCCCCCGAGACCCGCAAGGTCACCTACCGCAACCTGGGCACCACCCCGGTCACCCTGAAGCTGTCCGTCACCGCCACCGGCCCCGACGGCAAGCCCGCCCCGGCCGGCTTCCTCACCTTCGCCAAGCCGAGCGTCACGGTCCCCGCCGGCCGCACCGCCACGGTCGACCTCACCCTGAACACCCGGCTCGGCGGCTCCGTCAACGGCCGGTACACCGGACACGCGGTGGCGACCACGGGCGGACAGACCGTCCGCACCGCGGTCATCGCCGAGCGCGAGGTCGAGTCGTACGCGCTGACCCTCCGCCACACCGGCCGGGACGGCAAGAAGGCCGGCACCTACCGCACCACCCTGGACGGCCTGACCGGCCCGGCCACCGGCAGGCAGTTCGAGAACCACGAGAACTCCGGCACCGAGACCATCCGCCTCCCCAAGGGCCGCTACCTCCTCGACTCCCGGATCGTCGTCAACCCCGAGGACTTCGAGTCGGGACTCGACTGGATCTCCCAGCCCCGCCTCGACCTCACCCGGAACACCGCGGTCACCATCGACGCGCGCACCGCCAAGCCGGTGACCGTCACCGTTCCCGCTCCCACCGCCGTCCAGGAGTTCGTCGCCCCCACCTACGAACTGCGGGCCGGTGACGCCACCTACGCCTTCGGCTGGTGGCTCGGCTCCTACGCCCAGCTGCGCACCCGCGCCCAGGGCCCCGCCCCGGCCGCCGGCACCACCCTCTTCCAGCAGTGGCACACGAACTGGCGGGCCGAGGACGGCGGGTACCACGCCGCACTCGGCGGCCCGGTGCCCCAGCTCTCCACCGGCTACACCCGGCACCTGAAGGACACCGACCTGGCCACCGTGCTGGTGACCCACGGCGGCTCGGCCGCCGGCAAGGAAGGCGCCGTGCGGGCCGTCGGCCGCCTCCCGGGCGGCGGCACCGAGAACGCGGCGTTCTCCTGGGGAAACGTGCCGAACGGGGTGAAGTGGCGCCTCTCCGCGGTCGACGGAGCCACCTGGGACCTGTCCGCCACCCAGTACGCCGTGCACGAGGACGGCACCCAGGACGAGGAGATCACCTACGTCGGTGACGGCCCGCGCGCCTACCAGGGCGGCCGCACCCACAAGGAGCACTTCGGCACCGCCGTCGTCGGCCCCCGGGTGGACACCGCGGCCGGACTCGGCCTCTACCGGGACGGCGACCGTATCCGGGGCACGCTGCCGCTGCTCGCGGACGGCGCCGGACACAACGGCGTGGACCTCCTGGCCAAGGGCAAGACCGTGCTCTACCGCAACGGGATCGTCGCCGGCACCCAGAACGCCGAACTCCGCGACGCCAAGCCCTTCACCGTCCCGCCCGGCGAGGCCTCCTACAAGCTGGTGGCCACGTCCACCCGGCCCGAGTCCGTCACCCGCACCTCGTCCAAGGTGACCGCCACCTGGTGGTTCCGCTCCGGCACCACCCGGGCCGGGACCCCGGCGCAGCTCCCCGCCTCGGTCGTCCGGTTCACCCCGGACATCCGGGCGGAGGGCACCGTCAACGGCGGCCACCCGCTGCGGGTCCCGGTCACCGTCCAGGGCTCTGCGGCCGGGCAGGGGCTGAAGTCCCTGACCGTGTCCGTCTCCTTCGACGACGGCTATACCTGGAAGTCCCTGCCGGTCCAGAACGGCGCGGTCACCGTGCAGAGCCCGGCGGCGGGCGGCCACGTCTCGCTGCGCGGCACCGCGGTCGACACCGCGGGCAACAAGTCCGAGGTCACCGTCCTCCGCGCGTACCTCACCGACTGACCGCGCTCCCCGCACGGCACGCACGGCACGGCCCCGGAGGCGACCGCCTCCGGGGCCGTACCGCGGAGCGGCGGGCGTGGACGGTTCTGCGCCACCTTCAAGATCATTGATATGAAGATCCGGTCGAAGCGCGCGCCTTGCCGCGCGCCCGTGAACCGGGGGAATCTCTCATGACCGAGTACGTCCACTCGTCCGACGGCACGCCCATCGCCTACGACCGGCAGGGAACGGGTCCCGTCCTCGTCCTCGTCGGCGGGACGCTCATGACCCGGGCGCGGCACGCCGAGCTCGCCGCACTCCTGGCCGACGCCTTCACGGTCGTCACGTACGACCGCCGGGGCCGCGGTGACAGCGGGGACCACGCCGTGTACGAGGTCGGACGTGAACTCGACGACCTGGACGCCGTGATCGAAGCGGCCGGCGGCGGCCCCGTCCTGCTCCACGGCATGTCCTCCGGCGGCGTGCTCGCGCTGGAGGCGGTGGCCCGCGGCAGCGCCGTCTCCCGACTCGCGGTGTACGAACCACCGTTCGTCGTCGACGACAGCCGCCCGCCGCTGCCGGGAGACTACGTCGAACGCATCACGGACCTCGTGGCCGACGGCGATGCGGACGGAGCCCTCACCTATTTCCTGACCGCGGGCCTGGCCATGCCGCCGGCCGCCGTTCCGGGCATGCGCCGAATGCCGTTCTGGGAGCCCTGGAAGGCCACCGCCCACACCCTTCCCTACGACGGAAGACTGATGAGCGGCACCATGTCCGGCCGCCCGCTGCCCAGGGACCGCTGGCAGTCCGTCTCCGTGCCCGTCCTCGTCGCCCACGGTGACGCCGGCGACCCGTACATGATCAATGCAGCCAAGGAACTCGCCTCCCACGCCCCCCATTTCACCCTGCACTGCCTGACCGGCCAGAACCACAACGTCGACCCCCGGGCCCTCGCCCCGGCCCTGACCGACTTCTTCCGTCACTGACCGGCGGCGGGGTCCACCCGGGTCCCAGCGGAACCCGAGGGGAACTCGGAACTCACCGGGACTCACCAGGGTTCGGGAAGCTCACCGAGGAGCATCCCCACCATCACCTCCGGATCCGTCAGCGTGGCCAGCCGGTACGCCCGCGCGTACCGGTCCTCGCCCGCCCGTTCCCGCGCGGCCCGCTGCGCCTGCTCGCGCAGCGGCCCCAGCTCCGGTGTCCCGCGCTGCGGGTGACCGACGGTCTCCCAGTAGGTCTGCCCCACCCCGTACGCCGCCGCCGAGTGCTCGCCGCGGCCCTGCGCCGCCAGGGCCGCGGCCATCAGATCGAGGCCGAGCGCCAGCCCGAACGCGTCCCCGATCACCTGCTTCCCCCGGATCATCGAACGGGCGTGCCCGGCGGCGACGCCGGCCCGGTCCTGGTAGAGGGCGATCACCGCCAGCTGGTAGTCGGCGTACGAGCGGGTCCAGTGCTCGCCGACGGCCGCCGCCCGGTCGCGCAGCGCCCGCGCCTCGGCCTTCGCCCGGTCCAGCAGGCCCGCCCCCGTGAGGGCGAACACCAGGACGATCCGGCAGCGCGCCCCGGCGGCAGGGTCCACGACCGGCCCCGCCAGTGCCCGCTCCGCGGTGTGCAGCGCCGCCAGCGGTCGCCCCCGCAGGAGCAGTACCAGCCCCTCCAGGTACGCGGCGTCCGCGACCAGCGCCTCGTCGCCCGCCGCAGTGGCGGCGGCCCGCGCCTGCCGCCCCAGCCGCGAGGCCGGCTCGTACCGGCCCTGCAGACAGCGCACCACACCGAGCGCCCAGAACGCCCTCGCGTGGATCTCCGCCGGCGCCGCGACCAGCTGCAGGAACTCGTCCAGGTAGTGGCCGGCCTCGTGCAGATGCCCGCAGCACGCCCAGAAGAACGCCACCCGGCCCGCCATGTCGAGGGCGCCGCACGGGTCCGAGACGAGCAGGTGCCCCAAGGCCGCGCACAGGTCGCCGTGGCAGGCGGCCAGCCGGGCGTAGCCCGCTCCCTGCCCGGGGCCCCACCACTCCCGCTCGGCGTCCGCGACCAGCTCGCCGAAGTACCGTGCGTGCCGGTCGGCGAGGGCGGCCGTCTCGCCGAGCTCCGCCAGCCACATCTCCCCGTACTCACGGATGGTGTCCAGCATCCGGAGCCTGCCGCCCTGCCATGAGACCAGGCTCTTGCGTTCCAGTCCGGCGAGCGCCGCGGACAGTTCCGCCCGGGTCAGCGGCCCCCCGCCGCACACCCGCTCGACGGCCTCCCGGTCGGCGGCCGAACGGAACACGGACAACCGGGCCCACAGCAACCGCTCCAGCGGCTCGCAGAGTTCATGACTCCACCCGATCGTGGTGCGCAGCGCGTCGTGCCGGGCCGGACTTGTGGGGGAGCCGGAAGGAGCCGAAAGCGTCAGCCTGCGCAGGACCCGCCCCATGTCGTGCACGGACAGCTGTGGCAGCCGGGCCGCAGCCAGCCGCAGCGCCAGCGGGATCCCCTCCAGCAGCCCGCACACCCGGGCTGCCGCCACCCAGTCCTCCGGAGACTCCCAGACGACCCCCCGGGCGGCGGCCTCCGCGGTGAACAGGGCCAGGCCATCGGTCTCCGGATCCAGCGGGGACACCGGACGCACTCGTTCCCCGGCCGTGCCCAGCGGCTGACGACTCGTCGCGAGAACCGTCAGACGCCCGCAGCCCGCGCGCAGTTCCGCCGTCAGCGCGGCACATTCGGCCAGGACGTGCTCGCAGGAATCGAGCACCAGCAGGACGCGGCGGTCGCCGATCCAGGACCCGAGCGCCCGCACCGGATCGCGCCCGGAATGGTCGGACAGCCCGCACGCGTCGGCCACCACCGCGCCGGCCAGGGCCCGGTCACTCACCGACCACAACGGAACCCAGTACACCGCCTCGAACACACCGGCCCGCACCTGCGCCGCCACCTGCGCCGCTAGACGGGACTTCCCGACACCGCCGACCCCGGCCAGGGTCACCAACCCCGGCCGCTCCAGCACCGCCAGAAGCTCCGTCACCTCATCGGCGCGCCCCGTGAACGCCCCGGCGTCCGCCTCGATCCACCTGTGCACACCCGTATTCTGATGGACCGGCGCCCCCGCACTTCCCGTCGCGCAGCGGCCCTCCCCTTCCCGGAGCCGGAACCCTACGGCGAAGGCGTGTGCCGGGCGAGCCGCTTCGCCAGGATCTCCTTCACATGAGGCCAGTCCGCGCGCACGATCGAGTACAGGGCGGAGTCGCGCACGCCGCCGTCGGCAGCCAGGAAATGCGCCCGCCGGACGCCCTCGAACGCCGCGTCGAGCCGCTCGATCGCGGCACGGGAGCGGGCGTTGCGGACGTCGGCGTGCAGCGATATCCGGTGTACGTCCCACTCGTCGAACGCCAGTGACAGCAAAAGGGACTTGGCCTCCGTGTTGATACCGGTGCGCTGGGCCCAGGGCGCGAGCCAGGTGGAGCCGATCTGACCGGCGTCGGGAACCCCTCCGGGGTTGACGTGTCCCGGGCGCGGCGGCCACACGCCCGCGTGCCAGTACTCCAGGTCCCTGAGCCTGCTCGTGCCCGCCACCCGGCCGTCGTCGGCACGTACCAGCGTGTAGGTGACGGCGAGGCCGGACTCCCCGTCGAGGAGCGCGCGTTCGACGTACCGGTCCACCGCCGCGGCGTCGGCCGGCACATAGGTGAATCCGTAGGTCCCGCGGTCCTCGGTGGCCGCGGCGAGCAGGCCCGGGGCGTGGGCGGGCGACATCGGTTCCAGGCGCACCAGGCGCCCGGACAGGGCAGGGGCTTCAGGCATGGCGACATGATCACACCGCCCGCCCGCTGCCCGTACGCCACCCCGCCTCCCGGGCCCGCCCTCCAACGGCCGTGGCCCGTCAGCCCCCGGGCCCCGGCCCGCCCCGCCGCAGGTCGGCATCGGTGAGGGGTTCCAGTTCGCCGCGGGCGTCGAGCCGGTACAGCAGGGCCACGGCGGGGAAGACCAGGACGGCGGCCACGCCCGTCACGATGACCAGCCAGTTCAGGGTCGACGGGGCGCCCGCCGCCTCGGCCACCGTCAGGGAACCCGGCACGAGGTAGGGACGCTGCGCCAGGCCCCAGGCGAGGACGGCCGAGGCGATCACACCCACGGCCGACACCCGGGACCAGGCCCCGGAGGTGCGCAGCAGCAGCCAGGCCGTCACGACCCCGGCCAGCACGGCCGCCACGAGGAAGAACAGCCCGGCGCCCCGGGTGAGCCCGTGCCACAGATGGGGGGCGTCGCCGTGGGTGACCGCCAGGGCGAATCCCCCCAGTACGGCGACGGCGGCGAGGGCCACCAGGGCCCGCCGCCGGAAATAGGCGTGCAGGTCGGGGGAGGCGAAGCGCACCGCGTCCGCCGCCAGGAACACCGCGCCGAGCAGGGCCGCGCCGACGACGGCCAGCAGGCCGAAGAGGACGGAGGTCGGGTTGGACCAGGCATGCGCCGACGGCGCGGTGCCCGGTGCCGCACGCCCGGACGCGATCCCGCCCACCGCTGCACCGAGGAAGAACGGGGTGAGGAGCGAGGAGACCGCGAACACAGCCCCGTAGACGCGCCGCCCGGCGATCTTGCGGGTGGGCTTGCGCAGGGCGAACCCGGCGCCGCGCAGCACGATGCCGACGGCGGCGAGGGCCAGCGGCAGCCACATCGAGGAGAACACCGTCTGGAAGAACACGGGGAACCCGGTCCACATGATGACGAAGACGAAGATGAGCCAGACGTTGTTGACCTCCCACACGGGGGCCATCGCATGGTCGATCAGCCGGCGGGGGCGCTCACCGCGTGCCGCCCCGCCCGCGGTCAGGTCCCAGAACCCGGCCCCGTAGTCCGTGCCGCCCGCGCAGGCGTACGCGGCGACCGCGAGGAGCAGGACGAAGGCGACCACATCGGCGGTCACGGCCCACCGCCCTCCGTCGGCGGCCGGCCGTCACCGCGCCGGACCGCGGGGGAGTCCCCGGCCGGAACCGCGGAACGCGGTCCGTAGGGGGTGTCGGCCTCCGGGGTCTCCGGGGCCGCCGTCCCGGCTCCCTCGCCGCGCTGTTCGTCGTCGAGCCGCCACCGGGTGCGCATCCTCAGCAGCACGGCCAGGAAGGAGCCGAAGATGAAGACGTACACCACGGCGACCAGCCCGAACATGGTCCACAAGGCGGTGGAGCGGGTTGCGGTGACCGCCTCGGCGACCCGCATGTTCTGGTAGACGATCCACGGCTGCCGGCCCACCTCGGTGGTGATCCAGCCGCATTCGACGGCGATCACGCTGGCCACTCCGGCACAGGCGGCGGAGCGGTAGAACCAGGGGGAAGCCGGCAGTCTCCGGCGCCGGAACCAGACGATCGCGTACCAGAGGGCGAGCAGCAGCAGCACCGAGCCGATGCCCACCATGATGTCGAAGGCCCAGTGGGCGATGGTGGCCTGGGTCGCGTTCGGCCGGTCGCTCGCCGGTACGGACGCCAGCCCCCGCACCTCGGTGCCGGGGCTGAAACCGGCGAGGATGGAGTCGAGCTGCGGGATCCTGATGCCGCCCGAGACGGTCCCGTCGGGATGCAGGCGCCCGAAGACGTACTCGGGAACGTGCGTGTCGGTGTTCCAGACGATCTCCATCGCGGCGAACTTCACCGGCTGCTTGCGGAACACCGCGCGGGCGATGGCGTCGCCCAGCACGAACTGGACCGGGGTGAAGACGGCCGCGACGGTGAACGGAACGGTGAAGCCGAGGCGGTGGTAGTGGTCGCGGCGCCCGCGCAGCCAGCCGGCGGCGTAGACACCGGCCACCACGAATCCCGCGGTTACCAGCATCGCCACGACGAAATGCCAGTACTGCGGCCCGAACATCGGGGTGAAGATGGCCTTCCGCACGTCCACGTCGACGGGGTTGCCCTCGGAATCGAGGGTGAAGCCCCGCGGGGTGTTCATCCAGGAGTTGGCCGCCAGGATGCCGAAGGCGCCGAGCAGAGCGGCCGCCGGCAGCGGAAGTGCGAGCAGGAAGTGGGTCCGGGGCGGCAGCCGGCGCCAGCCGTACAGATAGATCGCGATGAGGACGGCCTCCAGGAAGAACGCCCAGGCCTCGACGCCGAAGCCGATTCCGAAGACATCGCCCCACCGGCCCATCAGGCCCGGCCAGAGCAGCCCGAACTCGAAGGACAGGACGGTTCCCGTGACGACCCCGATCGCGAACTGCACCGCCATGACCGCCGACCAGCGCCGAGCCAGCAGCAGGGCCGCCGGGTCGGCGCGGCGCAGCCCGTAGCCGTGCATGATCAGGGTGATCAGCGGCAGCGCCACGCCCAGGGGCACCAGCAGGATGTGCGCGGAGAGGGTGAACGCCATGAGTGACCTGGCCGGCAGCATCTGAGGTGGTACCTCGGCCAGCAGGTGGAGCGCGGTGTGCATGCGCGACTGACTGCCTCCTCCGCAGCGCGACCCTGCGCCGTCCGGGCGACGGCACCCGAGCGGCTTCGGCGTCACCCAACCACCACGGCTGGTCCGCACCGGACCGCCGCGAGCCGCTTTGCGCCACCCGGCCCACGATCTTCGCCCGGTAGGCGGTGCCCGCGGCACGGCCCTGACAGGGCGGGGCCGACGGACTCGCTCGCCGAACGGGATCCCGGGGTCGTCGCCTCCGGGATGCAGGTGATGACAGCCGGTGAGGTTCGGGCCTCCGTGGGGTGACTCGCCCCATAGGGCCCACATCACACACGAACCGGGCTAGTAGCCGTCATCGGCGCGATTCCGCTCCCGCGCACCTGCTCTCACCTGCGTGTATTCCGCCGGGCCAGGCGCCGGGCCGCAGCCGCCCGATTGCGGGTGTCTTAGTAGGCGGGGGCGTTGCCAGGGCCTCGCCGGCCTGGCTAACTGGTTCTCGTCGCCGAGGCGGCCGGGGCGCACAGCCCCCCGCCGGACGAACCCCTCTCCTCCGCGTGAGTGGCTCACGC